>NZ_CP141184.1:679000-1018500 GCF_035609205.1 Hymenobacter sp. GOD-10R | reverse complement strand
ATCCGCGCAGGCGGGCTAGCTCCAAGAGTTTCTTGCGGGCCCGACTATACTGTGATTTGGACGTTGACTCGGTGATATTCAGAATGCTAGCTATTTCGGCGTGGTCGTAGCCCTCTAGCAAATACAATGACAAAACAACCCGGTAACCGTCCGGCAACTCTTGTACACAGCGCCGCACCACGTCGGCACGCCATCCTAGGGTCTCTCCTTCCAGCCCTAGGTCGTCGGCTCCATCGGAGCTGGCGCCATCGTGCTGGTCGGCGAGTGGAACCAGTTGCAGGCGCCGGTTGCGCAGGCAGTTAATACTTTTGTTAATTACAATTCGCTTCAGCCAACTGCCGAACGACGAATCGCCTTTGTAGCCATGCAGTTCCCGAAAAGCACTCAGAAACGATTCCTGCAACACGTCTTCGGCCTCAGCATAGTCGCCGGTGATGCGCAGCGAGGCGTTAAACATGGCTTTGGCGTAGCGCTTATATATTTCGGCCTGAGCGCGGCGGTCGCCGAGGCGGCAGCGCTCCACAAGCGGGGCATTGATGTCAGTGTACGCAAAAGCCTCCATATGTCCTTATTAGGTTGCGATTAGTCGAGAGCAGATCTAAATATCTAACTTTCCGAGCTAAGCTGCTAATCCTGGTAGGTAAGCAGGAGAAAGACAGGAGCTAGGTCTCAGGGTTGCACCAGTCCCAGATTAAGCTATTGTGTTCTTTCTTGTTGCCTAGCCTACCTAGGTTTAGCAAGCATAACGACTACTAGCTGAATGATTGATGAAGCCCTTATGCTTAAACAACAACGCCCGACTACGATAGCCGGGCGCTGTGATAGTGTGAGAGTAGCTAGGCGCTACACGTCAAACTTAATCCCCTGCGCCAGTGGCAGCTCACGGGAGTAGTTGATGGTGTTCGTTTGGCGGCGCATGTAAATCTTCCAGGCATCGGAGCCCGATTCGCGGCCACCGCCCGTTTCTTTCTCACCTCCGAAAGCCCCTCCTATTTCGGCCCCGCTGGTGCCGATGTTCACGTTGGCAATGCCACAATCGGAGCCGGTTGCCGCTAGGAAAGCTTCGGCCTCGCGCATGTTGAGCGTGAAAATAGAAGAGGACAAACCTTGACGTACACCGTTTTGCAGAGCAATGGCGGCTTCCACATCGCCGCGGTACCTAATCAGGTACAGAATAGGCGCGAAGGTTTCTTCCTGCACCGTGTGGTAGTGATTCTCAGCTTCTACCAAGGCGGGCGTTACGTAAGTGCCCGTCGTGTAGGTACCCTCCGTAAGCACCTCGCCGCCCGTGAGTAGCGTGCCGCCTTCCTGCTGTACCTGCCCCAAGGCTTTTGTAAATCCTTCTACGGCTTGTTGATCAATCAGCGGCCCCACGAGCGTACCGTCTTGCAGCGGGTGACCAATAGGCAGCTTGGGATAAATAGCGAGCAACCGTTGCTTCACCTCGTCGAAAATTGACTCGTGGATGATGAGACGGCGGGTGGTGGTGCAGCGCTGCCCGGCCGTACCAACAGCCCCAAATACCACGGCACGCATAGCCATATCGAGGTCGGCGTGCTCCGTCAGGATAATAGCGTTGTTTCCTCCTAGCTCCAGCAACGCCCGACCTAGACGGGCACCAACTACTTGCCCCACTTGCTTGCCCATCCGCGTGCTACCCGTCGCGGATACCAGCGGCACCCGTTCATCGGCGGCCAGTAGCTGCCCTATTTCCGCATCACCAATAATCAGGTTGAAAACACCTTCAGGCAGCTCATTTTCTTCCAACACGTCCCGTATGATCTGCTGCACGGCTACGGCCACGAGGGGCGTTTTTTCGGAAGGTTTCCAGATGCTTACATCGCCGCACACGGCGGCGAGCATGGCATTCCAGCTCCACACGGCTACCGGGAAGTTGAAGGCCGAAATGATACCCACCACGCCCAGCGGATGGTACTGGTCGTACATACGGTGAGCCGGCCGCTCCGAGTGCATCGTGAAGCCGTGCAACTGCCGCGAGAGGCCCACAGCGAAGTCGCAGATGTCAATCATTTCCTGCACCTCGCCTAAGCCTTCCTGCATAATCTTGCCCATCTCGTAGCTCACCAGCTTGCCGAGCGGCTCTTTGTACTGGCGCAGCTTATTCCCGATCTGCCGCACAATATCCCCGCGCTTAGGTGCAGGCACGAGCCGCCACGTTTGGAACGCCGTCTGCGCGGTGCTCACAACGGCCTCATAATCGGCAGCGGTGGCAAATTGTACCTTCGCAATAGCCTTATTATCTGCCGGCGAACAGATGGTACGGCTCTGCTCGTTGTTTTCGCCGCCCCAACGCAGGCCTGTGCTGTACGCCGGATTATCGGGGCGCACACCTAGCTCTTGCAAAATGGTTTGGATACCGTGCGGATCTTCTGGCGCGGGCGCGGCACCCGTCGCCACAGCTTCTTCAAGGGCTTGTTTCATAACAGAATAAATCAGTATTGAGTGGGACACCAATGTGGTGAAGCGCTACTAGCCAACCCGTCAGGTTGGCTGATCGTTTCGTGCAACACTCGTGTAGCTAGCTGGCCCAGACGCAGTCTGGTAGTGCTGTTTACAAAGCTAGCAAAATCGTAGTGGTCCTACTTTCCGTCTGCTAGCGCCCGCAGTGCCTTTAGCGCTTCTGCCGTTTCGCGGTGCTCTTTGCGGGTTTCTCGCCGGTCATCTTCCTCCTCTTCTTCCGGCGTAGTAGTCGGGATTCCGTTGGCGTAATACGCCAGCAAATGCTGCTTTGCCGCCGCTGGCACGTTTTCGAAATGATGTTGATGCAGTTCGCGGAGCCATTCCGCGTACGTTTCGTCGGCTAGGCCGTAGCTGCCGGGGCGGGTAGGTTGGCCGGTATCCAGGCTAGTATCAGGCACAGGTGGCACCGAAGACAGGGTGTCTTTGGGTTGCTGGTGTGCGAGGGTGCAGTAGCCACGCAGTACGGCCCGGTAGCTTTTCCTAAATACGGCTTCGCCTTCGGCGCTGGGCAACTTGAAAGCATACGTTTTGAGCGGACCTATCTTGGGCAGCAGGTTAATGACTTTGGCCATTAGCCGCGCCCCAAAACCTGGCTTCTCGTATTCGGTGCCGAATTCTTGCTCAAACTTGCGCTTATTGGTCTTATACAGGTACTCGCGGCGGCGCGCCCGTGGGCTTACCTGTCGGATCTTTTTATGCTGACTATGCCAGGCAGCCCTAGCTGCTGCCGGCAACAGCTGGTTTACGGCAAAGCGAAACGAGGCAACTCCTACGTCGATGTTGAATGATACCTGCCCTAGCTCCAGCCCGTACGTCTGCTGGAAGGCACGCTCCAGCACCGGCTTGCTCACCCGGAAGCCAATAAATTTATGGTAATCCTGAGTTCGGTAGCGGCCAGCCGCCACTTGCACTACATCAAAGGAAAACTCCAGCTCTGTATGACGATGAGGTGCTTTCTCATACGTCACCACGGCACCATACTTAGCCTGCAAGCTAGGGTACACGGTAGGCATAATCAGGTTGGTGCCCTCCGGATGCCCAATGTTGTCGGCTACGTAGTGCGACAGCGCCCCGAGAGCAAAGGCGTATTCATTGCGGTTACGAGCTAGGTCCAGCAGGTTGCGTACGAAGTCGCCACTACGTACATAGTGAGTCAGATCCGTAAAAAACTCTGCGCCCAACGGATAGTAGCCCATGTCTTGGATAATGGCGCCACCGTAGGCGTAGCTCTTAGCTTCGTCCATCTGATCGGCCGTAGCGCCTGGGTAGTGCTGGTGCAGCAATGGTACAAGGCACGTTTCCCACGTTGAATCGATGACGGCTTGGTGGGTGAGCACTGAGTAAGCAGCTGCTGGCGCAACAGGCAATGCAAAAAGCAGCAGAAATAGTAATAGATGAGTGAGCATACGGGCAAGGTAGCTACGCAACGACTACCTCAGCAATAACAAATCGTGCAGGTAACAAACGCAAAGCCACTCAGAATGCTAGGCGTTTCAGGGAGCTTTTATGTAGGCTTACCGCCTCACACTACTAGCAACCTAGGCACGAAACTTTGGATGACCTATGCCACATACTTACAGTTGATATCCTATAAAATCTTTTTATATTAAAATTACTTCTCCAACAGAGAGACTATCACCTTACTTGACGATCAACACCAGCCCTCATCTTGATTGCTTATGAAATCAATTCTACTCTTCGTTTTCAGGCCGCAATTGCTGCTGAGCCTGCTGTTCCTCTGCCTGTGCGTCGGAGCCGTACGCGCGCAGGCTCCTACCTGGCAGACGGCCATAGCTAATACTGGTAGCGGAAGTTGCGTCGTCAACGCTACGGCCACGGACGCCAATGGTAATGTGTACATAGCAGGGCGTTTTGGAGGAATAGTCACTTTCGGCTCCACAACGCTGGACGCTAGCCCGCCTCGTAATATCTGTGCTTTTGTTGCTAAATGGAGCAACGCAACCAAAAGCTTTGTTTGGGCGCAGCAAAGTGTCAGCGTTCGTGGCTACGACGAAGCTAAATCTATAGCCGTGAGTGGGACAAATATTTACCTAGCAGGTGCGTTCAATGGAGGAGCTATCAGCTTTGGCAACCTCACTTTAATTAACAAAGGAAGCTTCTCAGATGATGCTTTTGTTGTGAAGCTGACTGACGCAGGTGTTAGCAGCACCTTTACGTGGGCCCAACAAATTGGTGGAGTTAGCAGCGAAAGCGCCTACGGGATAGCCGCTAATGGCTCAAACGTGTACGTTGCTGGCTCCTTCTCCACTCCTACTTCCTTTGGTACCATTGTTTTACCTGGCTCGGGCTCCTCCGACGTCTATGTAGCTAAGATCATGGATGCGGGTGCTACCGGAAGCTTCATTTGGGCACAGAGCGGAGGTAGCAGTACGGGTAGCGAAGAGGCCCGCAGTATAGCCGTTAGCGGTACCTCCGTGTACATTACAGGTTCTTTTTACGGTATTACTTCGACCTTCGGTAACGTCACTTTAACGAACTCCTCCAACCCTGGCATTTACGAAGTGTACGTGGCCAAACTCACGGATGCGGGCACGACAGGGAATTTCGTCTGGGCGCAATCAGCGGGCGGCACCAAGAGCGATATAGCTTACGGCATAACCGCGCAGGGTAACAGTGTGTACGTGGTAGGCGAATTTCAGGGACCGACTGCCACCTTTGGTACGACCACACTCACTACCACCGATTCTAACCTCGATCTGTTTGTGGCCAAGCTCACCGACGCCGGTGCCACGGGGAGTTTTGCCTGGGCTCAACGGGCAGGTGGTTCCGAATATGATAATGCGCATGCAGTAGCCGTGCAGGGTAATAATGTGTACATAACGGGTGAATTTCGGCAGACCGCTGATTTCGGCCCCTATACCCTCACTGCCACCGGCAGCATTGGTGCCAGCGATGTATTCGTGGCCAAGCTCACCGACCTAGGTAATAACGGTGCATTTTCCTGGGTCCAGCAAGGAGGAGGACCAAGTTATGATTACTCGGGTGCCCTGGCAGTGCAAGGATCAGTCATCTATGTTGGCTGTACCGTTAGCCCTCCAGCTAGCTTCGGCAATATTCCCAATGTTGGGAATCCGAATGGTAGTTTTACAAGTGTACTGGCGTCTCTGAGTGACGTCGTGTTAGCTACCCATAATACCCTGACCAAAGCTAGCTTTGCGGTCTATCCTAATCCTGCGAATGCCTCAACTACCATCCAAATACCGGCTGTTGCTAACGCAACCCAAGCTACGCTCACGCTCACAGATGCCCTAGGTCGGCAGGTACGTACGCAGTCCTTGCGCTTACAGGCCACCGGCACTATGGTTGAATTGCCACTCCGTAACCTAGCTCCTGGAGTCTATCGGCTTTGTGTCCAGTTCGGCACCCAACAAGCTGCACAAGCCTTACTGATCCAGTGATAGCCTTCGTATTTCGTCAGATCTGCCCCTGCTGTCCTAGAACAACTTTCGAACAGAACCTCCTGAAACGACCGAGCGAGACCGGATGAATCCAGTCTCGCTCGGTCGTTTACTTCCTTCTTCAGCTTTTGGATAGGCTAGGCTGCTTCCAGCGAAATAGCCAGGGGGTTAAAATCTGGTTTGGGCTAGCGTAGAATAAGAGAAGTAGGATAATAGGAAAAGTAAAAAATCAATGCGTGCAAATAGGTAGTGCAGGAAGCAGAATTATAGGCAAAAAGGCAGCCAAAATTTTCGTAGGCGCTCTATTTTTACTTTATTTCCTTGCAACTATGCCTATATGCTTTTATCGTTTTCAGGATACCAGAAGCAAGTAGCACCCAGCTAGCTTCGTTTTATTGGCATGGTATTCTTTCTGGTAAATTCTGTAGCTTAGACTAGCTTCTTTTACCTCCTGTTGGCTCCTGTTTTGTCAGAGCTAGCTGCGTAAAAAATCTAATATCCCTTTGCGCCGCTTATGCTATCGTCCCACCCCTACGCTCCCACCAGCTCTATGTCGATCAGCACTTGCTCCATCGTTCACCGCCCCGACCTAGGTGTAGTGGTAGCACGCTGGTTGGAAGATGCGCCATTGGCTCAATTACAAGCGGACTTCACGGCTTTGCTGCTGGAGGCCGAACAGCATGCTACGGCTCGTTGGCTTCTTGATGTCCGCCGGCGCGATCAGCTCAGTCCGGAACTAGGTAACTGGACGACCAGCATCTTTTACCCGCACGCCGCGGCGCAGCTTCTCCCCCAGCAGTTGCGGATCTCGGTACTCTGCTCACCTGCTCGCATGGCAGTATACGAGTCCAACCCCATTCAGCAAGAATACCTCAGCTACGGCCTATCAAACGAACGCACCTACCGCATGCGGCTCTTTGGCGATGAAGGCTCGGCGATGCACTGGCTATTAGCCTGAATTACCTTCCCAGAGACAGATACTAGGGTCTATACCTACAAGCAAATAAAAAAGCCTCGTCACACGTGACGAGGCTTTTCGTTTTCAGTGGAGCTAGCTTATTCAGATTGCCCGATGGGATAGAAAGCTTTGCGACCATCAGGGTACACGCCTTCAACGAGGGCGCCACCGCTTTCTTTTGCTTGGTCGAGGTACAAGGCTACGTCTTGCGGCTTGCCCACCTTGTTTTTGTCGATGCGGGTGATGATGAAGCCATCAGCAATACCCGTTTCGCGGAAGTTGCTGCCTTTGATACCGCTGATCTTGGCACCGCCTTCAATACCTAGCTTATTCATTTCTAAGCGGTTCACCGGAGCGAGGGTTGCACCTTCGTACTTCAGCGTAGTAGCAGCCAGTTCCCGAACAATATCCGTGGTGCCAGTCGAGTTGCGTAGCGTAGCCGAAGCCGTGCTCAAGTTATCGCCGCGCAGATACGTCACCTTGATCTTGTCGCCAGGACGGTAGCGAGCTACTTGCTCCTGAAGCTGCGAAGAGGTGTTAACCTTAGCCCCGTTGATTTCGGTGATAATGTCGCCTTCCTTCAACCCAGCTGCCGCGGCAGCACTGCCTTTGGTCAAGCCCATCACGTACACACCGTTCAGGTTCTTGATCTTCTTTTCCGAAGCCAGCTGTGCATCAACTTCACGGATGCTCACGCCTAACAGGGCACGCTGCACTACTTTATACTTGAGCAAGTCGTCGACTACTTTGCTAACAATCGAGCTAGGTACGGCAAAGGAATAACCTTCGAAAGCACCTGAGTGCGACGCAATAGCGGAGTTGATACCGACCAGGTCACCATTGAGGTTCACGAGGGCACCACCTGAGTTACCAGGGTTTACGACAGCGTCGGTCTGCAAGAACGACTCAATGCCCATGTTATCCTCACGGCGAAGGATATTGATGTTACGGCCTTTGGCCGAGATAATACCAGCTGTTACGGTCGAGTTCAGGTTGAACGGGTTACCAACAGCGAGTACCCACTGCCCAACTTTCACGTCGTCAGAGTTGCCGTACTTCACGAAAGGCAGGTTGTCAGCCTCTACTTTCAGCAGGGCTAGGTCGGTATTGGGGTCGGCACCAACGAGCGTAGCTTTGAACTTCCGCTTGTCGTCGAGCACGACTTCAATTTTATCTGCTTTCTCGATTACGTGATTGTTCGTAACGATATAGCCGTTGGCGGCGATAACTACACCTGAGCCCGAGCCCATCTGAGGACCAGACTGGCCATGGAACTGCTCTGCACCATCACCAAAGAACTGACGCAGGAACGGATCCATACGCGACATATCGCTCTGGTTAGCCTTGGGTGCATACTCGGTCATCACGTGCACCACCGCTGGTGTTACGGAAGCAGCAGCTGCCACGAAGTTCAATCCTTCTGGTACGTTGTACGCACTACTACGCAGCTCACTGGTATATCGCACGTTAGGGTCGGCAGCTACGGCCTGGGGCGCGTAGGTGCGCTCCGGCTCCAACAGCTTGTACCCACCCACGGCCACGCCTCCACCTAGGACGGCAGAAGTAAGCAGACCGAGCATCATTTGTTTTGCTTGCATGGGTAATAAATGGGTTGTTTGTTTTGAAAGATGATAAGGGAAGTTACAACAGAAATCATGAGACTCCAATGAAGAACTACGAATTCTAACGTAGAGAGTCTCTCCGTGGTATTTCGGTTGCAAACTATACATCCATAACAGACATTTCAACAAAAAAGGCACCGCAACCGATGCCTTTTTTTGCAGTTGAATGTTAGCGCACCTCGATGTGATGCTTAGTCACTTTGTTGCTGTCGAATGGCAGCGTTACACGCAGGATACCGTCGGTCAGTTGTGCATCAATGGCCGTTACATCTACCGTCTCTGGCAAGCGGAACGTGCGGGTGAAAGTACCGAAAGCCGTTTCGGTGCGGCGGAATTTAGGAGCATTTTCCTCGATAGCTGGAGCTTTCCGCTCGCCACTAATCACCAGGTTACCTTCCTGAAAATCGATTTTCACATCCTCTTTCACGACACCAGGAATAGCTAGGTGCAGTTCGAAGCCGTGCTCTGTTTCGAGGATATCGGCCTGAGGCACGAAGCTTTTCGAAGGTTGGTTCACGGTTGGTAATGTGTCGCGCAACAGTTCGTTCAATACAGAGTTGAAAGCGCGTGAAGGACGAAGAGCAGGGCGGTTGTTATACAAGAGAGTTGCCATGGGAAACAAATCTTTTTAGAGTCTGAGTCAAGTAGTATCAATTGCGATACACCTCTATTCTATAAAATCTGTACCAAGGCATTTTCAAGCCTTTATTAATGACAAAAAGTCTCAAATTTGTTTTTACTTTTTCTAAAACAAGATTCACAAGAGCCATAATATGGCCTCACGATCTTTATACGCCATATACATCGCTGATTTGATTACGACTTTTTGACATACATGTCGATCTAAACTGTTTCAAGCACATCCTGCATCCTTGCTAGAATGAGCTCAGCAGGCCCGCTTCGTCAACAGATTGTTTCTGGTTTGGCAGTTGGTGTTCATAACAAAAGCCACCTAGGTTCAGCGAGGATAATTTTCGCTGAACCTAGGTGGCTTTTGTTGGTCGCTTCAGAATGATACTAACTGGCTTGCCTTACGTCATGCAATTAGTGTTGCGTCGGCAATTGTCGCCGCTCGAACACTTCCTTGCCGCGGAAGAGCGTATAGCGCACGTCTAAGCCTAGGTAAGGCGTAACGAAGTTGCGACGCCCACCTAGAATCGTGACTTTCCCTGTGGCATCCGTTTGAGGAAGCGTGAAGGTATATGCTGTTTGGTGCGCGAACCAAGGCGTAAAGTCAATATGGTCGGAAAGCCGTACGCCTACTTCTGCGCGTAGCATTGTATAGTCGATTACACGTTCCTTGGGCTCATTCGCATCACGCTGCAACCGCAAAAAGGCTCGGCCCTCGTAGGCGATGCGTGGCCGTAACACGAGGCGCCCTACTGACACAAGCCGGTCTAAGTCGAAGCGCAAACGGGTCAGCGCCCGGCTTTCTGCCTCCCCGGCCGGAATGAAGTATTCTAAACCGAGCCGCTGTCGGAAGTTGAAGCTACCAAGCGTATTCCAATGACGCACATAAAGCTCTGGCGTCACGTCCACACTCAAATTTGAGGCACCGCTACCACTTCGATAGCTACTATAGGCAGCGAATTGTAGCAAGCCTCCCCCGCTCCATTGGTTGTTCCAGAAGTGTTCGTAGCCAGCCCGTATTCCTACATATTTTAGATCGGTACTGACGGTAGTAGTCATTGGACCACTTACACCTAGCCAACCGTAATTGTCACCTTGTAACGCACGCTCAGCCTGTAACTCCGGCCACAGTTCTAGCCCGTTTACCACTCGCCGGTCCTGCGCGGCTGCGGGCCTAGCAACCAGCACGGCTAGTAGCAGACTAGCAGCACCTAGCCGCCAAAACCTAAGAGCGATTGGCGAATTAAGCATGAGCGCTGGCCGCCGAGGTAGCCGCGAGCGTCTCAGATGTAGTTGTTGAGTCACCTGAGGCCAGTTCACAAATGGCGAGCCAAGCCATCAGACCAGGTCCTACTTCAAGTGCTTTAGCGTCAACGTCGAAAGTAGGCGTGTGCACGGAGGAGGCAAAACGACCGTCGCCATTGCTGCTGCGGGTACCCAGCCGGTAAAAGCACGCCTTTGCTGATTGCGAGTAATAAGCAAAGTCTTCGGCTGCCATCCACTGATCAATTTCAATGACGTTTTCGGCACCTAGGTATTCTGCGGCTGCAGCTTGCACCCGCGCAGTTAGTTCGGGGTCATTATCGAGGCAAGGATAGCCCCGACGGATTTCTAGTTCGCACGTCGCGCCCATCGATTCGGCTAATCCTTCTACCAGCTTCCGCAGAATAACATGTGCCTCTTCACGCCACGCTTCATCCAGAGCGCGGAAAGTACCTTCTATGCGTACTTCGTTGGGAATTACATTCGTAGCACCGTTGGCAATCACCTTTCCAAACGACAGTACCGTCGGAATCTTTGGGTTCACGCGCCGGCTCACAATCTGCTGCGCCGCCACAATGATGTGAGCAGCTACTAACACGGGGTCTAGGTTCTGGTCGGGCATGGCGCCGTGCCCGCCTTTCCCACGTACGGTTAGGTATAACTCATCGGTACTAGCCATGTAACGGCCGCTGCGAATACCAATCTGCCCGGCTGGTAGCATCGGGAAAACGTGCTGCCCTAATACGCTATCCGGAGCCGGATTTTCCAGTACGCCTTCCTTAATCATCAAGGAAGCACCACCGGGCACCAACTCCTCACCGGGTTGAAAAATAAGCTTTATCGTACCTTCAAACTGGTCGCGCAGTTGCGTCAGAATGCGGGCCGCACCTAGCAAAGAAGACGTGTGCACATCATGCCCGCACGCGTGCATCACGCCTGGCTTCGTCGACTTGTAAGGCACGTCGTTCTGTTCTAAGATGGGTAGTGCATCCATATCGCCACGCAAAGCCACAGTGCGCCGGCCAGGATTCCGTCCTTCTATCAGCGCCACTAAGCCTGTCGTTGCCATGGGCTGCGGATCTAGCCCGAGTTGCCGGAGTTGGGCGGTTACAAAAGCAGCTGTTTCAAATTCCTGAAACGAAAGCTCCGGATGCGCGTGCAGGTGCTGACGTAAGGCTACAGTATCAGCTGCATTATCAGCTGCAAGTTGTTTGATAGTCTCGATCATCTTAGTTGAACCGCGGGCTTACACGGATTTTAGCATGCTGTGAACAGCAGTTAGTAGCAGTAACTTCTAGCAAAGTAACCTAGTTTCTGAATCTTACCTGTTAGCTAGGCAAACCTTCCACAAACATCAACATCTACTCTATAAAAGCGAATAGCCAGCCGCTAAAAATTAGCAACTGACTACCTCAATGTTTTCCTATAAAGCGCAAGGCCTAGTAAGTCGTTTTGTTCAATACTATCTGGGCGGGCTGCAACTCAGCTTTAGGAGCCAACGGGCGAATACGTTGTATTGCCTGCTCGGCCTCTAAGCGCGTTAGATAATCGCCTACCCACAACCGATAAACCGGCTGCTTGAAGGTGACATAATCCGTTTCTTCGGGATACTGCCCAATGATGGTTCGTCGGACGGCCATAGCTTGGTCACGTTCTAGCCCCACGTACGCGAGAATACGGTAGCCTTGCGCATACTTCACATTTTGATTGGTATACGCTTGGTCACGCAGCCGTTGGTCTATCTGAGTATTTACTTGATTAGTGGGTGGCACCGGACGCGGTTTGGCAGTTGCCACAGGAGCACTGCTTTCCGTTTTTGCTCCGCTAAAAGCAGGACGGTACTTGCTTAGGTCCTCGGCAGGCAATGACGCGGGCGTTTTCCGAGTCGTATCGGCAGGAGCGGGCGCAGTAGTGGCGACACTAGGTGCAGTAGCCGCACAAGAAGCTAGGGCAAGCAGCGCAAATACAAAAGACACGTTATGGAGCAGGTGTTTCATTTTCTTCCAGCAAGGCCACGCTATTCGACGATCCAATTCGGTCGGCGCCAGCGGCAATTAATACTAAAGCGGCCGTGCGCGTACGAATACCGCCAGCCGCTTTAATACGAATATGGCCAGGCAAATGACGGCGCATTAATTTAATATCAGCTTCGGAAGCACCACGGCTAGCAAAGCCAGTGGAGGTTTTCACGAAATCAGCCCCTGCGTCAGCGCAAAGCTCGCACGCCATGATGATTTCATCTTCCGACAGCAGAGCTGTTTCAATTATAACTTTCAAGAGCGCCCCCTTGAAGTGGCAGAGTTCGGAGAGTTGTCCGATTTCCTCCTCTACTTCTTCCAGCTGACCGGATTTGAAGGCGGCTACGTTCATCACCATATCGATTTCACGTGCTCCATCGGTGAGGGCTTGATGTGCCTCAAAGAACTTCACTTTGGTAAGCTGGTATCCTAGGGGGAAACCAACTACCGTGCAAACTACTACGCTGGTATCAAGTAGCTTCTCGGCTGCAAATCGCACGTAACACGGCGGCACGCAGACGGTGGCAAACTGGTAGCGGGCGGCTTCCGTGCAGAGCTGGGCAATTTGGGCTTGCGTAGCGTCTGGCCGTAATAAGGTGTGGTCAATACGAGTGGCGAGGTTCGTAGCAGTAGCACTCATCGGGTGAAACATCGTGCAAATAGGTGGTTAGCTGGCGCGCAGAAAGACAACAAGTAACTAAACCCCACGCTAGCTTTGAAAAGAGCATGACGAATATAGTTAAAAAACAATTAATGGCAGACGGATACCCGCCTGCCATTAATTATTAAACTAATATGCTCAATTCTTTTTAATCGAGAAGCACGCAACGATTATTAATGAGGTCATCCTCCACCGTTTTGTATTTCACGTCACGAACGATCCGTCCGTCCATATACTGCACGCTCACCTTATCATTACGGTTAGCCACTTTCTGAGCACGCGCAGGCTGCTGCTTTTCAACAATAGGTGCGTCTTCAGGCCCCATGTCTTCGGGTCCGGCGCCGAGTGACACCGACGAAACTTCTTTGCGAGCTTTCAGCTTCGGTGCAGGCTGAGCAGGCAGCTCATCTTCCAGCATGAACTCGGGCTCGTCGTAACCTTGAGCACCTTGCTGCACTGGCACGTCGGCGCGGAACAAGAAGGAAACGGTTTCCTCATTCACTTTGCCGATCATCTGCTTGAATAGCTCAAACGACTCAAACTTGTACACCAAAAGCGGGTCTTTCTGCTCGTACACGGCGTTCTGTACCACCTGCTTGAGGTCATCCATCTGCCGCAGGTGCTGGGTCCAGGCCTGGTCGATAACCGACAGCACAACCACCTTCTCCATACCGCGAATCACTTCGTGACCCTCACTTTCCTGCATGCGGCGCAGGTTGGCTATGACTTGCAACTGCTTGCGACCATCGGTGAATGGCACAGCAATGTTCTCGTACGGGGCATTTTGGCTCAGCAAATCATTCACTAGCGGCAGGGTGTTGCCGGCAATGAACTCGTTCTTGCTGTGGTAATACCCTAGGGCTTCGTCGTAGAGGCGCTGCGTGAGCTGCGGAGCCTGTACGGCGCTAAAGTCCTGCTGCGTCAGGTGCGTGTCGTAGCCGAACACACGGATGATAGCTAGCTTGAAATCTTCGTAGTCATTGGTAATCTTGTGACCAACTACGATGTCTTCGCAGACATCATAAATCATGTTCCAGATATCCAGCTCCAGACGCTCGCCGAATAAGGCGTTGCGCCGGCGCTTGTAGACTACTTCACGCTGGGCATTCATCACGTCGTCGTACTCCAGCAGGCGCTTGCGCGTGCCGAAGTTATTCTCCTCGACTTTTTTCTGTGCCCGCTCGATGCTGCTCGTAATCATGGAGTGCTGAATCACTTCGCCTTCCTCTAGGCCCATACGGTCCATGAGTTTGGCAATCCGATCCGAGCCGAACAAACGCATCAGGTTGTCTTCCAAGCTCACGAAGAACTGCGAAGAACCTGGGTCGCCCTGACGACCGGCACGACCACGCAGCTGGCGGTCAACGCGGCGGCTTTCGTGGCGCTCTGTACCAATAATAGCTAGGCCACCCGAGTCACGCGAGGTTTCGCGCAGCTTGATGTCGGTACCACGGCCGGCCATGTTGGTGGCGATAGTCACGGTGCCGGGGAAGCCAGCAGCAGCTACAATCTCGGCTTCGCGCTGGTTCTGCTTGGCGTTCAGTACTTGGTGCTTGATGCCGCGCAGCTTCAGCATGCGGCTTACCAGCTCCGAAATTTCAACCGATGTAGTACCTACCAGCACCGGACGGCCAGCTTGCACCAGCGTCTGGATTTCTTCGGCTACGGCATTATACTTTTCACGTACGGTCTTGTAGACTTTGTCGTGCTCGTCTTTGCGCGAAATCTGGCGGTTCGTCGGGATAACTACCACGTCAAGCTTATAGATTTCCCAGAACTCACCGGCTTCCGTCTCGGCCGTACCCGTCATGCCACCTAGCTTGTGATACATGCGGAAGTAGTTCTGCAAGGTCACGGTAGCATAGGTTTGCGTGGCATCTTCTACGCGCACGTTTTCCTTTGCCTCAATAGCTTGGTGCAAACCGTCAGAATAGCGACGACCTTCCATGACACGGCCGGTCTGCTCGTCCACGATTTTCACCTTACCGTCTTCGGTCAAGATGTATTCTTGGTCGCGCTCGAACAGCGTGTAAGCCTTCAGCAACTGGTTCACGGTGTGCACGCGCTCCGACTTCTCCTGATACTCGTGCATCAGGCGGTCTTTCTCGTGCACTTTCTCTTCTTCACCTAGCTCTTTCGACTTCTCGATATTGGCGATTTCAGACCCAATATCGGGCATGATGAACAGGTGCGGATCTTCGCCCTGGGCCGTAATGAGGTCAATACCTTTTTCGGTTAGCTCGATCTGGTTGTTCTTCTCATCGATGGTGAAGTACAACGGCATGTCGGCCTCGGGCATCTGACGTGAGTTGTCCTGCAGATAATAGTTTTCTGTTTTCTGCAATACGGCCCGGATACCCGTTTCCGACAAGAATTTAATCAACGGCTTGCTCTTCGGCAGACCACGGTAGGCGCGGAACAATGCTAATCCGCCGTCGCCTTCCTTCGCGCCGTCTCTGCCTTCTTTGATGAGTTTGCGCGCTTGCACCAAGTAATCTTGCACGAGCTTTTTCTGCGCGTCTACCAGCATCTGAATGCGGGGCTTCAACTGATAAAACTCGTGCACGTCGCCACGGGGTACGGGGCCGCTGATGATAAGCGGCGTCCGGGCATCGTCGATGAGCACCGAGTCCACTTCGTCGACCATGGCATAGTGGTGCTTGCGCTGTACCAACTCTTCGGGGTCGCGCGCCATGTTGTCGCGCAGGTAGTCGAAGCCGAACTCGTTATTGGTACCGTAGGTAATATCGGCTAGGTAAGCCTGTCGACGCGCGTCAGTGTTTGGCTGATGTTTGTCGATGCAATCAACGGTGATGCCGTGGAACTCGAACAAGGGTGCATTCCACTCCGAGTCACGCTTAGCTAGGTAGTCGTTGACGGTTACAATATGTACACCGCGCCGCGCAAGGGCATTGAGGAAGGATGGCAGCGTCGAGACAAGGGTTTTACCTTCACCCGTAGCCATCTCCGCAATCTTACCCTGGTGCAGTACTACGCCACCAATGATTTGCACGTCGTAGTGTACCATGTCCCAGGTGATTTCAGCACCCGCAGCGGTCCACTTGTTGGCCCAGGTTGCTTTGTCCCCGTTGATGATAACGTTGTTTTTGCGACGAGCAATCTCACGGTCGAAATCGGTAGCGGTTACGACCAACTGACCATTTTCTTTGTAGCGACGAGCCGTTTCTTTAACAATGGCAAAAGCCACCGGCAGTACTTGCAATAGTACTACCTCCAGATCCTTGTTACGCTGTTTTTCCAGCGCATCAATCTGATCAAAGATTGCTTCCTTCTGCGTAGCGTCGAGGGCAGCCTCGTTAGCGATGCGCTGGTGCAACCCGGCAATCTGGTCGTCTATTCCCTTCAGATGCGCATCAATGCGCCCCCGCACTTCTTCCGTGCGCTGACGGAGCTCATCATCGGAGATAGATGCCAGTTTGGCATATTCGGCATTGACAAGTGACACGTACGGGATAATCTCCTTCAAGTCACGGTCCGCTTTCGAGCCGAAAATCTTGGCGACGGTCTTCCCTATAAAATCAAGCATGCTATTGTTTTTTAGCTGAAACGCCGGGGCGCACCTCAAATTTACGGCGTTTTTAGGAAAAACCCGCCCGCGGTGTTCCTTGGTTCCCAGAACGAAGAAACCCTGCTCCTTCAAGAAGTATGCAGGGTTTCAGATAAGGAAATCTTGGCAGAGTTTTAATGACTTCGCTTGCGGTCAAACTGGGCTGCTTAAGCTGGTCAGCAAAACGTCAAGGAAGCTACCTAGGTCAGCTATAAAATGGCACAACTACTTGCTTACGACGCTACTGCCATTAGTTCTTCCGTAGGGTTACGCATGGTGGCCATTACCTCAGAAACACAACGGTGTAAGCGCTCTTCACTTGCGGGCAACAACTGCCCCTGTTTGCTACCTAGCACGCTGTAGATGGGCCGAGCAGCTGGTAAGCCGAGCGCTTGCATTGAGCGGGGCACAACAAACGACGTATCCAAGCTCGCCATGTCAGCAGCTAGGCGAGCTAGGTCGGCCCACGTGTAAGCGCCTTGGTTGGCAAGATGCCAAACCCCGCGCTCCTCATCGATGAGCAAGTCCAAGGATACGTTTACCAGATCCGGAACGTACGTGGGCGAGATGAGCACGTCGTTGGCAGCTTCAAAGGCTTGCTTACCGTGGCCGGCACGCAACACGTGATACACGAAGTTGTACTCATCCCAAGGGCTAAAGAAAGCGCTGGTGCGTACCACCAATGCTTTGGGCATACAGGCCAATACGTCGCGCTCAGCGAGGCGCTTGCTGTTGCCATATACATTGAGTGGGCAAGGCGTATCGCTTTCCACGTACGCTGCCGACTTATTCCCATTGAAAACAAGGTCCGTGGAAAACGTGAGAAAGTGAACCTCACGGTAAGCACAAGCGGCAGCCAAAACGGCGGGTCCGATGGTGTTTTCGCGGTAGCACTGCTCAAAGTCTTTTTCCGCTTTATCGATCTGCATATAGCCAGCAGCATTCACCACTGCCCACGGGTTGTATCGGGAAAACGCAGCTTCTACCGAGATGGGGTCAGAAATATCTAGCTCGGCGCGGCTCAGCGCAACGGCTTCGATGCCTCGCATAGCACAAATGCGCTGAAAAGCGCGGCCAAGCGTGCCACTAGCGCCCGCGATAAGTAGCGGCCTTATAGCCTGTTGGGGCTGACCCGAAGATGAGTCAATTTGTTCAAGTATTTTCATAGCTAGGAGGTCTTGGAGGTGGGAGCATGGTGATGGTAGCGGAAACGGTCGTCTCGCTCCCACCATCCTTTTGCTTGTAGCAACGGATGATGGTAGCTGCCTTCTGTCGCGAGGCCCTTAACCATTTTGAACAGAGCAGTAGACCGAGGCTTGCCGCCGCGCAGGTCGAATACACCGCTTTCGTAAAAGGCGCCTTCCTGCGTCAGGAGCGAATTCCAGTCGTAAGCACCGAGCAAAGACCATATGGTTATGGCCCGCATATCGATACCCTCTTCTTTCAATTTATTGGCCGCATCCCAGGCATACTGTACCCAGCGCATTTGCTCTTCGCGGGTACAATCGAGGTGAACTTCGGTAACAGCGATGGGCAGTTGGTACCGCTCCCACGCTTCTTTGAGCAAGCCATGAAAGCCAAGTAGCTGAATCGGTCGGACACGCACGGCCTCGACATCGGCATAGTCGGGCCGCTCACCGCCGTGCACCCGACGATGTTGCTCAAAGTACTGGTGGTTCTCGTCGAGAAACCGTTCGCTTGTGATGTAGTGATTGATGCCTAGGATATCAGGCGAGCATGGCTCATGGACTAGGTCCAACAACTCTTCTTCAGAAGCGCCATGATGACGAAGGTACTCCCACATGGGGTGGCCTTCGTCCAAGTAACCACAGAGCAAATCGTAGGTCAGCCAGCGTCGGTTATTCTCGAACTCGGCCTGATACTCTAGGTTTGGTGTGCTATGCGTTTTACCTAGGTCTTCGGTTTGCACCAGCTTCGCCTCCGGAGTCACTTCCCGAATAGCTTTCATGGCAGCCTTTGTGCCATGGATGTGATTCAGCTGGATCCGGACAAAGGTTTGGTCATCGGTGCCGTGCGGATACCAGATGCCATATAAGCCGCTGAACCGGGCCGTGGTGAGTGGCTCGTTGACAGGGGTATAGTGCGTTATCCACGGATAACGTTCGGCCACCATCCCGGCAAAACGCGCCAACCCCGGTACAAAGTTATCTTGATGCAGCGCCGTGTAGCGCGGTCCACTTCCGTGGTGCAGCAAAGTGATAATGGGGTCGATACCTAGCTCGCGGAGCCGCGCCATGCGCTCATCCGTCCAGGTCCAATCGGGGTTGTCAAGACTTTCGGGGGCAACTTGCTCCCACAGAATCGGGTACCGCAGCTTGCGAATACCTAGCTCCGCAAACAGATCCAAGTCTTCAATTCGGGTGCGGTGGCCACTGCTAGCGAGTTGGTCGGAATACCCCTCCCCTATTCGCCGAATGGTGCATTCCACGCCGCCCCATACTTCTACTGGTTCCATCCTTGTTGCATTTAAACGAACTGCTATACTTTTTTCTAGTGTTGAGTTCATACAACTAGAAAAAAGGACTGTCATCCTGAGCCGCGCCAGGAACCTGATTTCAGGCCTAGGCGGAGGGCCGCCACTAGGGTGAAGAGGTTCTGCGCGAGCCCAGGATGACAGCTATCCTGTTGCCGATTGTTCGCTATCGGCTCAAATAATAAACGAGACTACTCTTTGGAAGGCGCCCGCTTTACGATCTTATCGATGATGGAAGTCGAACCTGAGATGGGCGGCAGTTTGGTTGTTACCTCTTCCGTCTTCTCCGTAAGCTTCTTGTAAAGCGTCAGTGCTTGCGCTACTACCTGGTCCATGTTGTAGTATCGGTAGGTAGCTAGGCGACCTACGAAGTGTACGCCTGGGGTTTCGTCAGCTAGCTTCTTGTACTTGTTGTACAGTTCGGCATTCTGAGGCTGCGGCACTGGGTAATACGGATCACCCTCTGCTTTCGGATACTCATACACGAGGCTGGTCTTGGGGTGCTTCTGGCCCGTCAAGGCTTTGAACTCCGTGATGCGTGTGTACAGGTTGTCGTTGGGGTAGTTTACCACCGCGGCAGCTAGGGCATTCTCTGTGTTCAGCGTTTCGTGCTTGAACTCCAACGAACGGTAAGGCAGCTTGCCGAATTTGAAGTCAAAATACTCATCTACCGGACCCGTGAAAATCATTTCTTTGAACGGAATGAAATCGATGATATCGTGGTAGTCGGTGTTCAGCATGATGCTGATATTGGGGTGCTCCAGCATACGCTCGAACATGCGAGTGTAGCCGTGCAGCGGCATTGCCTGATACGTATCCGTGAAGTAACGGTCGTCACGGTTGGTGCGGGTAGGTACACGCGACGTTACCGACTTATCCAGCTCCGACGGATCGAGGCCCCACTGCTTGCGCGTGTAGTTGCGGAAGAACTTCTCGTACAGCTGACGACCAACCTTGCTTACTACCACATCCTCTGAAGTACGAATTACGGGTACTTCTTCGGCTTGCGACTCCAGAAATTGCTCCACTTCGAAGCTGTTCAGGTTTAGGCCATACAGCTTGTTGATGGTATCTAAGTTGATAGGCATTGGTACTAGTTGTCCATCTACCGAGGCGAGCACACGGTGCTCGTATGGGCGCCAATCGGTGAAGTTAGACAAGTACTCAAATACGTCTTTCGAGTTGGTGTGGAAAATATGCGGACCGTATTTGTGTACTAATATACCTTCCTCATTATAGTGATCATACGCGTTGCCAGCAATGTGGCTGCGCTTATCTACGATGAGCACTTTCTTGTTGGAACGGGTTGCTAGCCGCTCGGCTAACACGCTTCCGGCGAAACCGGCCCCGACGATGAGATAGTCGAACATAGCTTAACTGGGTCTTGGTAGTTGAGATTGGGTTTGGGGCCAGTGATGAACGGCCTAGTCAGGTTGGTGTATTAACTAGCTTGGTTAGAGCTAGTACGCTTGGCAGCCAGTTTTTGCTGCATCAGGTTTACCATGGCGTCCCAGGTTAAGTCCCAAGAAATTGTTCCTAGGTACTCGTCGGTCCGGCGTTGCCAATCGGCATCGTCTTTCTGCTTTAGTGCTACTTCGATGGCTTTAGCAAAGTCATCAGCATTGGCAGCAATCTGCACGAGGTTTAGTTCACCGTAAGGGCGCACCACGTCGCGGATCGGCGTGCTGACAACCGGCTTACCACCAGCCAGATACTCGGGCGTTTTGGTAGGCGAGATGAACTTAGTACTCTCATTATCAGCAAAGAGTAGCGTTGCTACGTCCCAGCCGTGGATATAGGCTGGCAGCTGCAAGTAATCTTTACCACCTAGGTAGTGGATGTTGGAAGTGCGGGGCAGTGTATTTGGATCAATCTTCACAATTGGCCCAATGATTACGAATTGCCATTCGGGGTGAGCCGCGCCTAGCTGTCTTAGCAGCTCTATATCGAGGCGCTCATCAACTACACCGTAGAAACCCACACGTGGGTGCGGAATGGCGGCTTGGTCCTGCGGATCAGGCATGTCGGTGCGTGCCAAGCCAAAGTGGTCCTTATCGATGCTGCTTGGGAAAGCGTGAGCATCGTTGTGCTGCTTGCTTTTCGCCTCGTAAAGGCTTTGTCCGCCTGTAAAAACGAGGTCAGCACGTTCGAATAGCTCCTGCTCTAATTGACGCAGACGAGGCGGAGCAAACTTAAAGTTTGCCAGCTCATCCATGCAGTCGTAAACGGTGACAGCAGGCGTAAAATCTCTTGATTTATCCAGCGCCATCGGGGTGTAGTACCAGAATACGTACTGGTTGATGGCGTTTTCAGCAAAAAAACGCTTCAGCAAATCCTGCTGAATCTGGTTGGAGCTAGCCTCGTCTAGGCCTGCGGGCAAATGTGCTACTACGACTTTTAGGCCGTTTTGCCGGTCTTTGATTTCCAGGTGCGGCTCTACCTGGTCAGGATGAACAAATGCTTCTTCTACGTAGAAAACGCGGCCTTTTTGAGCAAATCGTGATAGCAAGTGTTGTGGCCGTTGCCACACAAAGTCCCAGTGTAAGTGTGCAAAGCACACTAGATCAGGTAAAGTGTAAGAATCTGCAATAGGGTCGGCGGAAGAGGTGGTAGAAGCGGAGCGAGTGTCTGGTTGGGTCATTGGAGAGGCAGCACGTGGTGGTGCCTCCGCCGAGGTCGGGAGCGGCATATCAAAGGAGCTGGAAAGTAGAAAGAAGGACTGGTAATACTGTTCGGTACAGGTGCCTAATCCCGCAGTGATTACATATACGGGCGGCGAGGAAAAAGGATGCTTGTGACGCGACCATCTGCTCCCTCCATCTTGCACAAGCTCAACGCTATGTATGCAGCTTTCCTTCTAAGTACTTGACTAACTTCATCATTGTCAGCAAGCTGAACTTTAACTAAATTTTAATAATATGCTGCATTTCTACGGCATCTTGCCAGCCCGCAGCCGTTCGGAGCCATTCACGGCGAATTCCGACCTCCCGAAAACCAACGGCTTGGAACAGTAATAAGCTAGCTTGATTATCAGCTGAAATCGTGCAATGGAGCTGATGCAGGCGTAAATGTTGGCCCGCGTACTCTAGCAATAACCCCAGCGCCGCTTGCGCATATCCGCGGCGCCGCTCAGTAGCAAGTACTGTTATCCCAACTCCTGCGCGCTGATGCAGCGGCTCGAAGTTGAATAGGTCGAGCACTCCAACAGGTTTGCCAGGGTTATTACCTTCAACCGAACAGATGATGAGCCGTAGCTGCCGTACTTCGTGAAAATCAGCAGTTGCGTTGGCTAGGTATTGCCGCAATGTGAAGCGCGAAATCGGCACTAGTGTATCAGAAACGGACCAAATAGCTGGGTCATTCTCTAGCTCGTACAAAAAGTCTAGATCAGAATCTTCCAGTGCCCGGAGTTGCACGGTTGCGGATTGAAGCATGTATAGCGTAGGTATAAGCTAATGGTACAGTATAACGGGAAGAGTAACACATGTGGCAGTTGAACAGCTAGCTTATTCCTTGCCGACAGATTGCTTTATTTCCTGTAGGAACATAGGTCACACGTGACGCGTCCGCTATTTAATTGCTTGCAAAAGTAGCTCGCTAAGAAATAAACTCACTTCAATATACTACTTAGTATTAGAATAAAACAAGAACGCTACACAGTGAACAACACTTTATAATATAATTTTTTATGTAAAAATTATTATTAACAACACTTTGATCAGCATTCATTATAATTATTCTAAGCAGACATTATCAAAATAATGGTTTAGCTTATAGTCCACTGTGAAGTTGTATGGAAGATGATTATTCTGCTATAGCTATTACTTTTTCGCAAGGTATTTTAGTAAAAGAAAACCTCTGACAGCAAGCTAATACGCTGTCAGAGGTTTTCAATAGATGTAAACTGGGCTCAAGCGCGAGCATTGGATAGGCTGCACTTCTCAGCGATGTCCTAGCATGGTATGTTTCCCTCGAACACCCATGTAGCGGGCCCGCTCAGATAGACTTGTGTAAATGACCCGTCAGGCTGCGCTTCGAACGAGACGCGCAAGTCGCCGCCACGCGTGCGGAGGTGCACCGGGCTGTTGGCACCTTGGCGCGAAGCTGCTAATGCAACAGCCGTTACGCCAGTGCCGCAGGAAAGCGTTTCATCTTCTACACCGCGTTCATAGGTACGTACTTGCCAGGGCTGACCAACCATTGCAGGTGCTTCCACAAAGTTGACGTTGGTACCTTTCTCGCGGAAGTAGTCGCTGTAGCGCACGGCCTGGCCTTTGGCAAATACGTCTAATTCAGACAAGGCATTACCCGATAGGAACTGCACGATATGCGGCGAGCCAGTATCCAGAAAAATGCCGTGTTCTTCCACTACCTGCTGCCCCGTCACGTTTTGCATGCGTAGGTGCACGGTGCCATCTGGATCGACGCGCGCTTCGTGCGGACCATCGGCAGCCAAGAAGTGCGCGTGATCTTTAATAACGTGCAGCTGTTTGGCAAAAGCTACGGTGCAGCGGCCACCGTTGCCACACATCGAACCTAGGTGACCGTCGGCATTGAAGTACACCATTTCGAAGTTGTAGTCGGCGTGCTGACGGAGCAGGATAAGCCCATCGGCCCCAATACCCATGCGCCGGTCGCAGAGATGGCGCACGAGTTTATAATCCGTTGTGTCGAACTGACGGGCCCGGTCGTCGATCATCACGAAGTCGTTGCCGGTGCCTTGGTATTTGTGGAAGTGTAGCGTCGTCATACTAATAGAAGGTAGACAAAGATCGGCAGCCGCGACCTAGCATTGAAACCTAGGTCCTCAACATATTTTTCAGGCAAATGCTTTTCGCAGGAGCGCAATTTGTCCAGTATGATAGAGATGATGTTGCACGAGCCCATGCAGCAGCACATAATAGGAGCCTGGCGTACCAGCCGAATAGTCTGGCGCGGGCGCTAGCTCCCGGTTCAGATCATTATCGCGCAAGTGGCCGAGCCGCGCCAGCAGTTGCTCGTGGGCTTGCCCGAGTCTGGCCTGCGCTTGCTGCCACGCCGCGTCATCAGCTACTGCGGGCACGTTGGGCCAGTTCTCAGCATCCGTTGGTCCGATGAGTTTGTTCTGCTCAACCCGCCGATAAACAGTTCGTATCCACGTTTCCAGGTGTAGCACGATTTCCCAGATGCTATGTGCCCCTGCGAGCGGGTGCGCCGTAGCTTGTGCGGCCGTAATGCCGTGCAGCGTAGCAGTGAGCGAGGGCCCCGCCCACGAGTCACCGTTATAGGCGCGGCGGAATTGATCGAGCAGACGTTCTATTTCGGTCATAACAGTAGAGTGCAATAGATCAGCCCATCATGGATACCGGGCAACAGACTACCTTTGCCCTTCCGCCTGAGCGGCTTTACCGAAAGTTATGTATTCCTTCCTGACCACCGGCACCTGGCCCGATTATGAATTGATCGACGCCGGCAATTTTGAAAAACTAGAGCGCTTTGGCCAGTACGTGCTAGCTCGCCCTGAGCCTCAAGCCATCTGGGACCCGCACCTGCCCGCTAGCGAGTGGCAGCGCGCCAATGCCACTTTCCGGCGGGAAAAAGGCAGCACCGAACGCGGCCAATGGCAGCTCAAACCTGGCATGCCCGAGCAGTGGGTCATCAACTATAATCAGGGCGACTTGCGCCTACGCTTCCGACTAGGGCTATCGGCGTTCAAGCACGTAGGGCTGTTTCCGGAGCAAGATCCCAATTGGCGCTTTATTTTCGAGCAAACAAAAAAGCGCCAAGCCGCCGTGCCACGGGTACTGAACCTGTTTGCCTACACGGGCGCGGCGACCCTAGCGGCCCGTGCCGCTGGTGCCGACGTGACGCACCTCGACTCGGTGAAGCAAGTAAACTTCTGGGCCCGCGACAACATGGAAGCGTCTAACCTCGATGGGGTGCGCTGGCTCGTCGAGGATGCCATGAAGTACGTGCGCCGCGAAGTGAAGCGGGGCAGCAAATACCAGGGCCTCATTCTCGACCCACCCGCTTACGGCCGTGGCCCAAACGGCGAGAAGTGGCAGCTGGAAGATGAGTTGAACGAGTTGCTAAAGCTCTGCCACCAGCTCCTGGACCCCACAGATCATTTTTTCGTCATCAACTTATACTCGCTGGGCTTCTCAGCGCTTATTCTAGATAACCTCATCAACAACATCTTCCCTCCCATCAGCGGCGTGCGTGAACTCGGGGAGATTTACCTACACGACCAAGCACAGCGTAAGTTGCCGCTCGGGACTTTTTGCCGGTTCAGCAGTTGATGCTAACAACTCCTCTCTATCCTAGCTTTTTCTGCTACGGCGCTGCGCGGTAGCACAAAGCGCCCTTTCTACCTGTACTCTTATTGCGTATGACTATCCCCAAACACCAACGTCTGGCGCTCATCGACATGGGCACAAATACCTTCCACCTGCTGATTGTGGAGTTACCTGAGGTGCGACATGCCGAGCCGACAATCTTGCTCCAGACAAAGGTGGGCGTACGTTTGGGTGAAGGTGGCATCAGTAAAGGGGAAATTGCGCCGGCACCTTATGCCCGGGCACTTCACACGCTCACAGCATTTCAGGAGGAAATTGAGCTGCACCAAGCCACGGAAGTTCGCGCTACTGCTACCAGTGCTGTGCGCAGTGCCCGCAATGGCGCCGAACTAGTACAAGACATATTTGAGCAAACCGGGATTAAAGTCGACGTAATTCCCGGCGACCGAGAGGCAGAACTGATTTGCGAGGGAGTACGGCAAGCTGTGGACCTAGGTCAGCAGCCACACTTGCTGATGGATATCGGCGGCGGTAGTGTGGAGTTCATCATTGCCAACAATGCGACGATCTTCTGGAAGCAAAGCTTTGAAATCGGCGCGCAACGGTTGCTGGATCTGTTTATGCACCACGACCCTATTACGCCCGAAGAAGTGCGCGCCGAGCAAGCCTACCTAGCTTCAACGCTAGCTCCTTTGACCTCGGCCGTGCAGCACTATCAGCCAGTAGACTTGGTGGGGGCTTCCGGTAGCTTCGATACGTTAGGTGATTTGCAAGCTGCCCGCGTCGGTGTAAACCGCTCAGAGTATGCCTTACCGCCCGAAACAGAAATCGGATCTGATAGCTTCTATGAAAGCTACAACCAACTGCTTACCCTCGATCGGGCGGGCCGCTTGGCCCTTCCCGGCATGACATCGCTACGCGCCGACATGATTGTAGTCGCCTGCGTGCTGGTTGACTTCGTGCTCAAGACCTATGGCTTCACGCGGGTTCGGTCTTCCGCTTACGCGCTGAAAGAAGGCTTGCTTGCCGAAATGCTAAAGCGCTAACGTCTGCTAGTCCGCTCCTATAGCTCTAAGCTGGTAGGCGGCATTCATCTAGTCAACTCACCTTATCAACACCGACCGTGACTTTTCCTTATAATCAGCTTTTCACCTTCACTGAGTCCGTCTTCAAAAGTATCGGTTGCCCCGATGATGATGCTACCCTAGCTACCGAGTCGCTACTAGCAGCTGATTTGCGCGGTATCGACTCGCACGGGGTGGCGCGCCTGATCGGCTACGTACGCCTCTGGGAAGCGGGCCGCATCAACCCCACGCCACGCGTGGGCGTGGTGTACGAAACGCCGAGCACCGCGGTAATAGATGGCGACGGTGGCCTAGGCTTAGTGGTGGCCCCGAAGGCGATGAACGTAGCGTTGGAAAAAGCGCGCGTAGCAGGCACCGGCTGGGTCTCGGTCAAGAACTCTAATCACTTCGGTATTGCCGGATATCATGCTATGAAGGCGTTGGCGCACGACATGATCGGTATGGCCATGACGAATGCTAGCCCGCTCGTAGCACCTACGTATTCGCTCGACCGGCTGCTCGGTACCAACCCCATCGCCGTGGCCGTGCCCGCTGGCGAGCAGCCCGACTTCGTAGCGGACTTTGCTACCACCACTGCCGCCAATGGCAAGCTCGAAATTTTGCAGCGCAAACAATTGCCTGCACCTGATGGCTGGATTCAAGACAAGCACGGCCAAGGCTCGACGAACCCCAATGAGCTGAAAGAAGGTGGCGCGTTGCTTCCACTCGGCGGCGAAACCGGTTCGCATAAAGGCTACTGCCTAGGTAGCATCGTGGATATTTTCTCGGCGGTACTTTCGGGGGCTAATTATGGACCGTGGGTGCCACCCTTCGTAGCATTCCTCCAACCACCTGCTGATCCAGTAGGCCAAGGGATCGGCCATTTCTTCGGCGCTATGCGTATCGATGCTTTCCGACCAGCGGCGGAGTTCAAGGCGCACATGGATAACTGGATTACCACGTTCCGCAACGCACGCGCAGTGGAAGGCAAGCAGGTACTCATTCCCGGCGACCCAGAGCGCGAAATATCGGCGCAGCGGCTGCTCGACGGTATTCCGCTGCTGGACCCAGTAGTGAAGGACTTAGAAACCGTTGGCCAAAAATTCGGCCTCACGCTCTAAGTGCTTTGTAGCCGTAGCCAACTTCAACAAAAAAGCCCAGCCGCAAGAAGCAGCTGGGCTTTTCTTATAGGAAAGAATAGTTAGATCGATTGGGTGCCACCTAGATAGGCATTCATTGCTACTTCCGTATTCAGATAGTGTGAAGAATACGTTGGGCTCTGCCCGTTGATAAACAAGCAAGTACCGCCGTTTACGGTGTCAATGATTTGTGCGTACTGGTCCATTGGCAAGGCAGGGCAGCCAAGGCTACGACCTAGTCGACCATTCTGACGAATAAAATCTTCGCTCACGTAGTCGGCGCCGTGCATCACGACAGAGCGCATCAAGGCATTGTCGTTGTAACCTAGGTCCAGGCCGTTTAGCTTGAGGGAACGACCGTGCTTACCCATGTACTCGCTATCGGTCACATAGAAGCCTAAGCTACTCATGTTCGATTCGTTCTCGTTAGAGAAGTTTGTCGCTACGTTTTCGCCCGAGTTGTGACCATGTGCCACTAGAGTATGAAACAGAACCTGCTTAGTAGCTAGGTTCAATACCCACAAGCGCTTTTCAGTGGAAGGCAAGCTGAAATCTACTACAGTTAGCAGTTGCTTATCACCTAGCTTATTGTCTTGCTTCAAATTGAGGTAGCCAGTCATGGCTTTCTCAAATACGTCGTAGTGCAGCCCTTGCTGTTCCACGTTCAAGTCATGATACAAGTTCTGGAGGTTCTGCTCGTAAAAAGCAACCTGCATCTGCTTTGCAGAAACGGCACGCGCTTCGGTACGCACTCCGCCTGCTACTGATTTGTTGATGGACGAAGCCAAAGGGGTCGCCATAAACAAAGAAGCAACGAACGGTAACACGCGACGCATCATCC
The DNA here is from genome assembly GCF_035609205.1 of Hymenobacter sp. GOD-10R. Lineage (NCBI taxonomy): Bacteria > Pseudomonadati > Bacteroidota > Cytophagia > Cytophagales > Hymenobacteraceae > Hymenobacter > Hymenobacter sp. GOD-10R. The sequence goes on along the minus strand of NZ_CP141184.1, from coordinate 990,067 downwards.
GACGAGCACGACGCTTAACACGCTGACGACGCACTACATTTGGCTTTTCCATCTTCACTGGCTGGTTACGGTTTATTGGAAAAGGCCTCCCAGTGCCCGGGAAACCATGTATCTCTCTTTTACGAGAAAAACCATCAAGTAGCTAAACTTACTTTCTTGATGGCTTTCAGTAGTATAACCATTACTAGCAGGAATTAATTCCTTTTCGGGTTTCAGGGTACTGCTCAGCATGGCCCGCTTACTATGCTCTCGCTGACTTAGAAAGGATGCTAGGTCGAGCATAAAATCCGACCTAGGTACTGTGCCGTTTCTTTTCCGTACTGACCTTCAACTAGGTTGCTTTGCACGTCGCTAGTAGAGCTACAGGCTAGCATCAATGGGTAAAACCATACCCGCCGGCATTTCTTCGCTACTTTTGCGGCCCAAAACAGTTTAAGTAGTAGCCTAGCTCGCTACGCTGTTTTGTTCACTCCACGCGCCACGGCGCGTCCTCCTTTTACACGCATGGCCAAAGTCGCAATCAACCTCTCAACCGGGAGCATACAACAAGAAGAAATTATTGTCGGGATTGACCTAGGCACCACGAATAGCTTGGTCGCCTACATCCATCCTGAAAACCGGCAGCCTATTGCCATCAACGACCAAGGCCGCGGTACCATCGTGCCTTCCGTTGTGCACTTTCCTGCCGACGATGCAGAACCAATCGTTGGCAACGAGGCCAAGGACTATCTACTTACCGATCCGCAGAACACAATCTATTCGGTGAAGCGCTTGCTCGGCAAATCCTACCGTGACGTAGGCGAGCACGCCGGGCATTTTGGATACAAGATCATCGACGACAACTCGGAGGGCTTGGTCAAGATCCGGGTGGGCGACCGATTCTACTCTCCTATCGACTTGTCGGCAGAGATTCTGCGGGAGCTGCGCGCCCGCGCCGAACACGCCCTCAAGACGCCCGTCAACCGGGCTGTTATCACAGTGCCGGCGTACTTCAATGACTCTCAGCGCCAAGCCACGCGCGATGCAGGCCGGTTAGCTGGGTTAGAAGTGCTACGTATCGTGAATGAGCCGACAGCAGCGGCGCTGGCTTACGGTATCGGCCTCTCACCGGAAGAGGAGAAAACCGTGGCTGTATACGACCTAGGTGGCGGCACTTTTGATATTAGCATTCTCCGCATTCAGCAGGGCATCTTCGAGGTACTAAGCACCAACGGCGACACCTACCTAGGGGGCGACGACCTCGACCGCGCTATTATCGATCATTGGACGTTCGACTATCAACTAACAACGGTGTTGCACGATAACTCCTCTGCCCAGCAGGAGTTGCGCCTGTTGGCCGAGCAAGCCAAGAAGCACCTAAGCCAGCATGATGAATTTGAGGCGCAATTTGCTGGTGTCCGCTTGCCGCTCACCAAAGTCAAGTTCAATAGCCTTATTCAGCCGCTCGTACAGCGCACAATTGATTCGTGTCGCCAGGCGCTAGCTGATGCTAAGCTAGGTCCGAAAGATCTCGATGCCGTACTACTCGTTGGCGGTTCGACTCGCGTGCCGCTGGTGTATGATACCGTATCGGAATTTTTCCAACAACCCGCCAACAATTCGCTCAACCCCGATGAAGTAGTAGCACTTGGCGCGGCTATTCAAGCCGACATCTTAGCCGGCAACCGGCGCGACGTGCTGCTGCTTGACGTAACGCCTCTGACCCTAGGGATTGAGACCTTGGGCGGCTTGATGGACCCCATCATTCCGCGCAACTCCAAGATTCCAACCAAAGCAGGTCGGCAGTACACAACGTCGGTTGATGGACAGGTGAATCTAAAAATCTCTGTATACCAGGGCGAGCGGGACTTAGTGAAGGAAAACCGTAAACTGGCGGAATTCGACTTACGCGGTATTCCAGCTATGCCTGCTGGTTTGCCGAAGGTCGACGTCAACTTCATCCTGAATGCCGATGGTATTCTGAAGGTAGAAGCCATTGAGTTACGCTCCAACACGCGCCAAGCCGTCGAGATCAAGCCTCAATACGGCCTTACTGACGACCAAGTGGAGCAAATGCTTATGGATTCGCTCACGCATGCCCGCGAGGACGTAGCGGCCCGTATGGTCATCGAAGCCCGCACCGTAGCCGAGCAGATGATCTACCAGGTAGAACGCTTTATCACCAAAAACGCTGAGCATCTCACCCAGGAGGAAATCACGCAAACAACTGCACAAACGCAGACCTTGAAGGACTCTTTAGCAACCAACGACAAGGATACCATCCTCAAAGCTGTGGATGAGCTAGAAGCCCTCACAAGTCCCTTCGCCGAGCGCGTGATGAATATCTCCATCAAGCAAGCTATGACGGGGAAGAAGATTGAGTAAACAGCTTCTTCCTAGGGGATATCCTAAGAAAAGACCTAGCCCAGCATTGAGTAAGATTTATCTCGATGCTGGGCTAGGTCTTTTACAGAAACATTTACTTCAGCTTTCGCTGAGGCGCTGGAATAAGACCGAAGCTCAATACCCGCGTAGCCGTTGAGTCACGAAAGCTTACATCAAGCAACACAGTAGGCTTTGCCTGCAATGTGTCGCTTTTGAAAGAGAAGTTATAGAAGTACCGGGTAACTGGACCATCGCTAATACGCATACCTAGCTTATACAAGTCAATAGCTTGTCCACGACGCTGGCTTTGCTCAATCAATGGTTGTGTTGCGGCTTCAAATTGGCGTAGGCTAATAGCCGCATTTACCTCAGGGGCAAGCAATTGGTACGCCTGCTTATACTGCCGCTGCAGTAAGACGATAAGGAATTGTCGTGCGACTTGTAATTGCGATGGTTTGGCAGGTGCCGGCACCATAAACCCAGCATGCAGCACCACCAACAAGCTCAAACTAAGCAGCAGCCCTAGCCGCTTTGCGGCACGCAAACCGGTAGTATCTTTTACTCTCAACATGCTATCAATACGTAAAGCGCTGCTTTCAGGTAGCACCGCTAGGGTGACAGCCGACTACTAGAGCTTACTTTTCTTCCTGTGGCACGAGCACGAAAACATCTTCGCCGGGCCGCTTCATGATGTACTTCTCCCGCGCAAACTTTTCCAACAGCTCTGGGCTGCTCAACAACTCGGCCCGATCCTTCTTCACCGACTCAATATTTTTCAGGTAATAATCACGCTCCGTCTGGAGCTCCCGCCATTTAGAGTACATCTCGTACTGCTTCACGAGATCATTCGCATCGAACATGAACATCCAGACGAGGAAGCCCAACCCCGTCACGAAGTAGAAGCTGCGAAAAAAGCGTGGTACCCGCTGGAACATAGAGTTGATTTCCATAGCACTTCAAATATACGAATACGGCTGACTCCAACTTGTTGGAATCAGCCGTATCGCTATGACTAAGCTAGCGCGAAGACTACATTTTCTTACCAGGGAAGTAGGCGATTTCACCTAGCTCCTCTTCAATGCGCAGCAACTGGTTGTACTTAGCCATCCGGTCAGAGCGCGAAGCCGAACCTGTTTTGATTTGACCTGTGTTCAACGCTACTGCCAAGTCCGCAATGGTGTTGTCTTCAGTCTCACCTGAGCGGTGCGACATAATGCTCTTATACCCGTTACGACGACCTAGGTTTACCGCATCGATTGTCTCAGTCAGGGTACCAATCTGGTTTACCTTGATCAAGATAGCGTTGGCAATCTTCTCGTCGATACCGCGCTGCAAACGGTTCACGTTCGTCACGAACAAGTCGTCACCTACGAGCTGAGTTGTTGAGCCGATACTCTCTGTGAGTTGTTTCCAGCCGCTCCAGTCATCCTCGTCCATACCATCTTCAATGCTGATGATCGGATACTTCTTCGTCCAATCAGTCCAGTAAGCAACCATTTCTGCCGAAGTCAGCTTATCACCGGTGCTCTTCTTGAAATGGTAGTGACCATCTTCGTAGAACTCCGAAGTAGCAGCATCCATAGCAATCATCACATCGTCGCCTGGCTTGTAGCCCGCCGTTTCAATGGCTTGCAACACAATCTTGATAGCGTCTTCGTTCGACTTGATGTTAGGGGCAAAGCCACCTTCATCTCCTACGTTGGTGCTAAAGCCTTGCTTCTTCAGCACGTTCTTGAGATGGTGGAAGATCTCCGTACCCCAACGCAAAGCTTCCGAGAAAGAGCTAGCTCCTACGGGCATAATCATGAACTCCTGAAAGTCGATGGAGTTGTCTGCGTGGCTGCCACCGTTCAGAATGTTCATCATTGGCACAGGCAGCGTAGTAGCTCCTACACCACCTACGTAGCGGTACAATGGCATACCAGCATCTTGAGCGGCTGCGCGAGCGGCAGCCAGCGAGACACCAAGAATAGCGTTAGCACCTAGGTTACCTTTGTTAGGGGTCCCATCTAGCTCTAGCATAATCTTGTCGAGCAGTGCCTGTTCGTACACAGAGAAGCCAATCAGCTCTTCAGCAATCTTGCTATTTACGTTTTCGACGGCTTTCAGCACGCCCTTGCCCATGTACTTGGACTTATCATCGTCGCGGAGTTCTACAGCTTCGTGCTTGCCTGTAGAAGCGCCTGATGGCACAGCTGCCCTGCCTACCACTCCGGTTTCGGTGGTTACGTCCACTTCAACGGTCGGATTACCACGCGAATCAAAAATTTGGCGGGCGTGAATGGCTGAGATAATGCTCATGGTTAAAGAAAAATGGAGGTGAAAGATGGTGTTCTACTCTAGCCTAGCTTAAGAAGGAAGAAGATACGAGGCCAGTGTTTTTCCGGGCGCCAAGGTAAGGATTTCAATTAACAGGGCTAATGAGTTCGATATAATGTGCCGGTAGCCACAAACAAAAAGGGACGTGCTGCGAGGCACGTCCCTTTCATTATCGGTAAGCTAGAATTAAGAAGCGGCTTCTTCGTCAGCAGCTTTAGCCTCATCCCGCGTCTGACCTTCCTCTACGGTAGCAGTTGGGGTATCTTCAGGAGCGCTAGTTTCTACTACTGCAGCAGGAGCAACAGCTTCGCCGGTAGTAGTAGTTGCATCAGTTGCTTTCTTACCACCACGGCGCGAACGACGAGTAGTATTTTTAGCTTCACCAGCTGTTTTGGCTTCCAACAGAGTTTCGTTGTAATCAACTAGCTCAATGACGCACATCTCAGCATTATCACCCAAACGGTTGTCGCTGAGTTTCAAGATGCGGGTGTAGCCACCTGGACGATTTGCGATTTTAACAGCTACTGTGTCAAATAATTCTTTGATCGAATCTTTGTTCTGCAGCGTAGCGAAGATGGTACGACGCGAGTGCGTAGTATCGCTCTTTGACTTTGTCAACAGAGGCTCTACAAACTTGCGGAGAGCCTTTGCTTTGGCTACTGTGGTCGTCAGACGCTTGTGCAGAATTAGAGAAGATGCCATGTTAGACAACATAGCATTGCGGTGCGCAGCCGTGCGACCTAGGTGGTTGATGGTTTTACCGTGTCTCATTGTTTAAAATGCAGTTTGCAAAAGTATACGCTTGCGGATGGCAACCACGGCGGACGGTTTGTAAAGGAACCATCTCATTAGAACTGCCAACCCTCGGGCGTATTGATGGGAATACATAAAAATTGATGTGCTGATTAGGTTAAGCGCTTCATGCCGCATAAGCATTGGCGCACCATCTAATCAGCACATCTGTTTACTAGTCCTCGTCGAGACGGAACTTGCTCAGGTCCATACCAAAAGTCAGACCTTTTTCTTCTACTAGGTTCTCCAACTCAGTAAGAGATTTCTTACCAAAGTTGCGGAACTTCATCATGTCGCTCATATCCAGCTGTACCAAGTCACCGAGGGTTTTGATATCAGCTGCCTTCAAGCAGTTATAAGCACGTACTGACAAGTCCATATCCGCCAATGGCGTTTTCAAGACTTTACGCATGTGCAGCGTTTCTTCATCAACAGTTTCTTCTTCTTCAGCTTTTGCTGTTTCAAAAGTCATCGTGTTATCTGAGAACAACATGAAGTGTTGAATCAGAATGTTAGCAGCACCTTTTAGGGCATCTTCTGGGTGGATCGAACCATCCGTCTGGATTTCGACCAACAGACGCTCGTAGTCAGTTTTCTGCTCCACACGAGTATTTTCGATGCTATACTTCACGTTTTTGATAGGCGTGAAAATGGCATCAATCGCAATCTGCCCAAATACTTGGTCAGAAGGCTTATTCTCTTCAGCAGGTACGTAACCACGTCCTTTCTGAATAGTAAATTCAAACTCTAGCTCAACGCTTGGGTCAACGTGGCAAATCACCAGATCGGGGTTCAAAACCTGAAAGCCGTTGGTAAATTTGTTTATATCGCCACCCGTGAACGTGTCCTGACCCTTGATACGAACCGTGATTTTATCTTCAATAGCGTCACTCGCCTTTTTGAAGCGAACTTGCTTTAGGTTCAGAATGATTTCGGACATATCCTCAATCACTCCTTCGATAGTCATGAACTCGTGCAGTACGCTAGGGGTGCGAACCGACGTAATAGCGTAGCCCTCCAGCGACGACAGCAGGATGCGGCGTAATGCGTTGCCGATCGTGACGCCGTAGCCTTTCTCTAGCGGTTTGAATTCAAACGTTCCGTAGAAGTCGTCGGATTTCTCCATCACAACCTTCTCCGGCATTTGAAAAGCTAAGATTGACATAAATGGGGCTTTAAAAATAAAACAGGAAAAAAATCGAAGTAGCCTAGGCTAATAACACCTAGGCCAAATGATTACTTCGAGTAAAGCTCGACGATCAACTGCTCCTGAATTTTCTCAGGGATCAGATCGCGGGCAGGAGCATTGAGGAACTTGCCTACCATCTCCTTGCCATCCCATTCTAGCCAAGAGAATGCGCGCGAATTCCGAGCACTCAGGCTAGTAGCAATAGCTTCTAGTGACTTCGATTTCTCCCGAACACCTACCAAATCACCAGGACGTAGTTTGTAGGAAGCAATGTTTACTACTTCGCCGTTTACTGTGATGTGCTTGTGCAACACCAATTGACGAGCAGCACGACGAGTTGGAGCAATACCTAGACGGTAAATCGTGTTATCGAGGCGAGACTCTAGCAAGGACAACAAGTTCTCACCTGTGATACCAGGCATTGTAGCAGCTTTGTGGAAGAGGTTCTCAAACTGCTTTTCCAACATGCCGTACAAATATTTAACCTTCTGCTTCTCCATCAACTGGATTGCATATTCGGACTGTTTCTTGCGGCGACCACGGCCATGCTGGCCCGGAGGATAATTCTTTTTATTGAGTGCCTTGCTTGGGCCGAAGATCGGCTCTGCGAAGCGACGGGCAATCTTGGTTTTTGGACCAGTATAACGTGCCATTTCGGGGATGTTGATTTTTATGAGGAATGAACCGAAGGTGTTGCTGTATTTTCGACGTGTTCAACAGTATAGTGACCACATCAAGTTTCCAACACCAAAAACGACTTATTAACGAAACGTAATAAGTTGCCTGTTCAGTAGATCAAACGCGACGACGCTTAGGAGGACGGCAGCCGTTGTGAGGCAGCGGCGTTACATCGCGGATGGTAGTAACCTCAATACCCACGTTTTGGAGAGTGCGGATGGCCGACTCGCGACCTGACCCTGGACCTTTCACAAATACTTCAGCTTTACGTAAGCCTAAATCGTGAGCCACTTTACCGCAGTCGGTAGCTGCCATTTGTGCAGCGTAAGGGGTGTTCTTCTTCGAACCGCGGAAACCCATCTTACCAGCAGATGCCCAAGAAATTACTTGACCATTGTTGTTGGTAATAGAAATAATGATGTTGTTGAATGAAGCCTTTATGTGGACTTGTCCTACCTGCTCAACAACGACAACGCGCTTCTTGGCTTTGTCTTTTCTCTTTTGTGCCATTTAGTTATCGCAAAAATGCGGAAGGTGTTGAAGCCTGCCTAAGTTCAACACCTAGGTAGGCTTCGATTCCCGCTACAATTTATTTAGTAGCTTTTTTCTTGTTAGCAACGGTTTTCCGTTTGCCTTTGCGGGTGCGCGAGTTGTTCTTGGTACGTTGACCACGAACCGGCAATCCCTTACGGTGACGTAGACCACGGTAGCAGCCGATGTCCATCAGACGCTTAATGTTAAGTTGCACTTCTGAGCGCAAAACACCTTCTGTCTTATGTTCCGCAGCAATGATGCTACGGATTTCACCAGCTTCAGCTTCCGTCCAATCCTTAACTTTCTTGTCCAGCGAAACGCTAGCCTGTGTTAGGATCTTTTGGGCCGAGCTACGACCGATGCCAAAAATGTACGTAAGGGCGATTTCGCCGCGTTTGTTGTCCGGGATATCTACCCCTGCAATACGAGCCATGTGCTTTTTTTGAAAAGTCTGGTGCTGTTAACCTTGACGCTGCTTATAGCGTGGGTTCTTCTTGTTGATTACGTAAAGCTTGCCTTTGCGGCGGATCACCTTACAGTCAACGCTGCGCTTCTTAACCGATGCTTTGACTTTCATGTCGTCGGGTTATTTGTAACGATAAACAATTCTGCCCTTAGACAAGTCGTAGGGCGACATTTCAAGCTTCACCTTGTCTCCTGGCAGGATCTTGATGTAGTGCATCCGCATCTTTCCGGAAATATGAGCCACCAGCTGATGACCGTTTTCCAACTCAACTCGAAACATCGCGTTAGAGAGGGCTTCCAGAATTACTCCGTCCTGCTCAATGGAGGATTGTTTGGCCATAAGGCTACTGTAAGGCTTTTTCTATGTATTCGAAGGAGGTGAGAATCTCCGCCTTTTCTTTTCTGACTACTACTGTGTGCTCAAAATGAGCCGATGGCTTACGGTCTTTCGTCCTTATTGTCCAGCCATCTGCTTCTTGAACAACGTTTTTGGTTCCAAGATTCACCATAGGCTCAATTGCTAGAACTAAACCTGACTGCAACTTGACGCCCGCACCACGCTTACCATAATTAGGCACTTGTGGCTGCTCATGTAAATCTCGTCCTACTCCGTGGCCTACTAACTCTCTAACGACACCGTAACCTCGCTTTTCAACGAAGTTTTGAATAGCATAGCCTACATCACCTATTCGGTTACCAGCTATAGCTTTTTCAATCCCTAAGTACAACGATTGTTTGGTAGACTCAAGTAGAGCTAGTACTTCTGGTGCAACTTCACCTACTGGGTAAGTGTAAGCGCTATCACTATGATACCCGTTTAATAAGACGCCAGCATCTACAGAAATGATATCACCGCTTCTTAGTACGTAGTCACTAGGAAAACCATGTACTACTACTGAGTTAGGCGAAATGCAAAGGCTAAAAGGGAAGCCGTTGTATCCTTTGAAAGAAGGTTGTCCACCATGGTCACGAATGAATTCCTCCGCACGAGAATCAAGTTGCCGTGTAGTAACCCCTTCCTTGATCATGGAAGCTACTTCCCCATGAGCTTGAGCTAGCACTTTGGCACTAGCTTTCATCAAATCTATTTCTTCCTCAGTTTTGTAAACAAGCATGTCTTAAGAGGCCATTGCAATGTTTTGCGCACGGCCACGTAATTTACCTGTCTTCATCATACCATCATAATGGCGCATTAGTAAGTAGCTTTCTACTTGATTTAATGTATCAAGCACTACACCAACCATAATGATTAGAGAAGTTCCGCCATAGAATGCTGACATAGGCCGAGTAATACCAGCCAACAAAGCTAAAGCAGGGAATATAGCAATCAAAGCTAAAGCAACTGCACCAGGTAAAGTGATTCGCGTTAATACTTCATCCATATGTTCTGAAGTATCACGCCCAGGCTTAACACCTGGTACAAAACCACCACTCCGCTTCAGATCGTCAGCAATCTGGTTAGGGTTTACACTTATAGCAGTGTAGAAGTAAGTGAAGACGATGATGAGCAAGCTAAATACTAGATTGTATTGCCATGAAGTGTAATCAGAAAACTTTACCCCAATGTAGCTAGCTGTATCACTATCATTTTGCCAAATGGATGCAACGATGGCTGGGACAAACATCAACGACTGAGCGAAGATGATTGGCATTACACCAGCAGCATTCACCTTAAGAGGAATAAACTGACGTTGAGCGTTCAGTTGTGTTGTGCCTCCTACTTGTTTTGCATATTGAACTGGTATACGACGAACCGCTTGAGTAAGAACAATTACTGCCATTACTACCAGGAACAACACAACCATCTCGATTAGGAAGATCAGTGAACCGCGCATACCTTTTGCCGCTGCTTCACCGATAATAGCACCAGGCAAACGTGACACAATGCCAATCATGATGATCATGGAAATACCGTTTCCAATACCTTTGTCGGTAATCTTTTCGCCAAGCCACATACAGAACAGAGTGCCTGCTGTAAGAATGATCATTGTGGAAATGGTAAACAACGTACCCGGAGCTATAATTGCTTCCGTATTGATTGTAGCAATAAACCCAACAGACTGTGCCATTACAATTGGAATGGTCAGAATGCGAGTGTATTGGTTTATCTTCTTGCGGCCTGATTCACCTTCTTTCTGTAGCTTCTGAAAGTACGGTACAGCTATAGTTAATAGCTGTAATACAATTGAAGCAGAGATGTAGGGCATAATACCCAAAGCAAAAATGGATGCGTGGCTGAAGGCTCCTCCTAATAAAGTGTCTAGGATGCCAAATAGGCCTTGTGCACCTTGCTTCAACCTAGTAGGATCAACGCCGGGCAGCACAACGTAAGAACCTAGCCGGTAGATGGCAATAAAAAAAAGCGTATTGAAGATCCGCATACGCAGATCTTCAATAGCAAAAATGTTCTTAATCGTTGTGATGAATTTGTTCATTGCCTCGAGGCTTTACAACGTCACAGCTTTACCACCAGCTTTCTCAATAGCTTCGATAGCGGACTTTGAGAAAGCATGAGCATGTACTTCAAGAGCTTGAGTGATTTCACCCCGACCCAATACTTTTACCTTGGCATTCTTAGACACCAACCCGTGGCTTACAAAGTAACTAGCATCCATTGTAGTGGAGCCGTTTTTCTCTGCTAGCGTTTGAAGAATATCAAGGTTGATTCCTTTGTATTCTACACGATTGATGTTATTGAAACCAAATTTAGGTACTCGGCGCTGTAATGGCATTTGACCGCCTTCGAAGCCAGACTTTTTAGAATAGCCTGAACGAGACTTTGCACCTTTATGACCCCGAGTAGATGTACCACCGCGGCCTGAACCCGTACCACGGCCAATGCGCTTTTCGTTGCGCGTAGCACCAGCAGCGGGCTTGAGATTGCTGAGATTCATGTCGACTATTCCTAGAGTTCAGTTACTTCTACTAAGTGCTGCACAGCAGCTATCATACCGGCAATTTGAGGAGTATTTTCTTTCTCCGTCATGCTACCTATCTTGCCCAAGCCGAGAGCTTTGACAGTGCGTTTCTGCCGCTCTGGGCGGTCGATAACGCTTTTTACTAATTTAATCTTTACTTGTGCCATCTCGCTTAGCCGTGGAAAACTTGTTGAAGAGAGATACCACGCTGCTGCGCAATTTGCAGTGGATCACGCATCTTATTTAAAGCATCGAAAGTGGCCTTTACCACGTTGTGTGGGTTTGAAGATCCTTTCGACTTTGCTAGCACATCTTTGATACCAGCGCTTTCAAAGACAGCGCGCATAGCGCCACCAGCAATTACACCTGTACCAGCTGCTGCTGGTTGTACAAGTACATAACCGCCTGAATACTTACCTTCCATTATGTGAGGCACTGTGTGCTTATAAAGAGGAACTTTAACCAAGTTCTTCTTAGCATCATCAATACCTTTTGCAATAGCATCAGTAACTTCGTTCGCCTTTCCTAGGCCATAGCCTACGGTGCCGTTACCATCTCCAACAACAACAATAGCTGAGAAGCTGAAGCGACGACCACCTTTTACTACTTTAGCTACCCGATTAATAGCAACAACCTTTTCTTTCAGGTCGTTGTCACCAGCACGAGGAGCTTGCTGTTCACGGTTACCGCTACGGTCACGGTTCTGACCACCGCGGTTATCTCTGTTATCTTGCGACATATTCTTAGAAATTGAGGCCGCCTTCGCGGGCTCCCTCTGCTAGTGATTTTACGCGGCCGTGGTAGAGATAACCTGAACGGTCAAATACCACTTTCGAAATGCCTTTTGCCTGAGCACGCGAAGCAAGTTCTTTGCCTACTGCGGCAGCGAGAGCTACTCCGTTGCCCCCTTCCACCGAAACGTGCTTCGAGGAAGCAGACGCCAACGTATGGCCAATTGTATCGTCAATAATCTGGGCATAAATCCCTGTATTGCTGCGAAACACTGCCAAACGTGGACGCTCGGACGTGCCAGCGACCTTAGTGCGGATGATGCGCTGGATCCGTTTTCTTCTTGTTGCTTTATCGAAAGCCATGATGATACAATATTATTTCGAAGCTGTTTTACCAGCCTTACGACGAATCTGCTCGCCAACGAAGCGTACACCTTTGCCTTTATAAGGCTCAACCTTGCGCAACGAACGAATCTTAGCAGCTACCTGACCTAGCAACTGTTTATCGATGCTAGTCAACGTAACGATTGGGTTCTTACCTTTTTCAGTTACAGCAGTAGCTGTAACTTCCTTGGGAAGTGCTAAGAAGATATTGTGTGAGTAACCCAAAGATAGCTCAAGCGTATTGCTTGCTACTGTGGCTTTGTAACCTACACCTACAAGTTCTAGCTGCTCGCTATAGCCATTGCTCACACCGACTACCATGTTGTTGATGAGAGAACGGTACAAGCCATGCATAGCTTTGTGGCGCTTCTGTTCAGTTGGACGAGTTACGACCAATTGGCCATCTACTCTCTCCACTGTGATATCACGATCCACGGGTGTAGTTAAAGTACCCTTAGGGCCCTTTACCGTTACGGCGTTATCGTTGCTTACTTCAACCTGGACGTTGGTAGGCAGGCTGATTGGCAGTTTACCAATACGTGACATAGTGCGTTTCTTTCTTAGTAAACGTAGCACAGCACTTCGCCGCCCACATTTTCAGTTTTTGCTTCTTTCTCTGTCATGACGCCTTTCGACGTAGACAAAATCGCAATACCTAAGCCACTTAACACACGAGGAAGGTTTTCAACGTGCGCATATTTACGAAGACCAGGCGTGCTTACACGCTCAAGTTTTGTAATAGCAGGTTGTTTAGTAGCAGGGTTATACTTCAAGGCAATCTTGATAGTACCTTGAACCGAAGCATCATCGAAACGGTAACTTTGAATATACCCTTTATGGTAGAGTACTTTCGTAATTTCCTTTTTGATGTTACTAGCCGGAATCTCTACTACCCGATGGTTCGCCTTGATTGCATTACGCAAGCGGGTTAAGTAATCGGCAATTGGATCTGTATTCATTTGATATTGAGGAAGACACTCCTTTTTCGGGAGCGCAAAGATAAGAAAAATTTCGCCGCTATATCAATAGCGACGAAATTTTCGGTTAAGACTACTTGGCGCGGTGTTTAGTTCCGTCCAATGGTTTCTTTCGGCAACCTGCCAAATACTACTTCGCTACTATAGTAAAAGTAGCACCTGGTGATAATTACCAGCTAGCTTTCGTTACGCCGGGGATTTTACCAGCTAAAGCCATTTCACGGAATGTTACACGGCTAATACCAAATTTACGCATATAACCACGAGGACGACCATTGATCTTGTCGCGATTATGGATACGAACTGGCGAAGCATTACGAGGCAGCTTATCTAAGCCTTCGTAATCACCAGCGGCTTTCAATGCTTTACGCTTTTCAGCATACCGCGCTACCGTGGCAATGCGCTTTCTTTCTCTTGCTTTAACAGATTCCTTAGCCATTGTTCTGTTTCTTGGCGTTGGTGAACGGCATACCGAAAGCTCGCAGAAGCTCGTAGCTCTGCTCATCATTCTCGGCAGTCGTAACAAAGGTAATATCCATACCAGAAATTGATTTGATTTTATCAATCGATATTTCTGGGAAGATAATTTGCTCTTTAATACCTAGGGTATAGTTACCGCGACCATCAAAGCCTTTGTCATTGATGCCTTTGAAGTCACGCACCCGTGGGAGAGCCACTGTTAGTAAACGATCCATGAATTCGTACATCCGGTCACCACGGAGGGTAACTCGAGCACCAATCGGCATGCCTTCACGAAGCTTGAAGTTCGATACAGAGCGTTTTGCGATAGTGGGAACAGCTTTTTGACCAGTGATAGTCGTCAACTCGTCCACACCATTATCAACTAGTTTCTTATCAGCAACAGCTGATCCGATACCACGGTTGATGCAGATCTTTGTGATGCGAGGCACCTGCATGATGCTCTTGAACTGGAATTTTTCCTGGAGCGCAGGTACTACGTCTTTTTGATATATTTCTTTAAGTCTAGCCATTGTCGTGAACAGGTTAGGCGTTGGTCGATTCCAAGCGCTTCACGTTGCTTACGTGAATTCCGGCTTCGATCTTAGTGATGCCACCTTGGGGGTTCTTTGCACTTGGTTTGTTGTGCTTAGTAACCAAGTTCAGGCCTTCCACGATTACACGCTGCGTTGAACGGTTTACCGACTTTATGGTGCCAGTTTTACCTTTCTCATCACCCGCAATCACCGTTACGGTGTCACCGGTCTTTACGTGAAGTTTCGCGGGCTTTTGGTCTTTTGCTTTCGTTGCCATATGCTACTATGCTTACAGAACCTCAGGGGCCAATGAAACAATCTTCATGAACTGACGCTCACGCAACTCACGAGCTACTGGTCCGAAGATGCGAGTACCGCGGGGCTCATCGTTATTGTTGAGCAATACAGCAGCGTTGTCATCGAAACGGATGTACGAACCGTCTTTACGGCGTACCTCCTTCTTCGTGCGAACTACCACTGCTTTAGATACAGTGCCTTTCTTTGCATTGCCAGAAGGAATAGCCGACTTGATCGAAACAACGATCTTGTCTCCTACGCTAGCATACTTTTTACCTGTGCCACCTAAGACACGGATGCAGAGCACTTCTTTGGCGCCGCTATTATCAGCGACAGTCAGACGGGATTCTTGCTGGATCATCTTACTTAGCGCGCTCTACAATTTCTACCAATCTCCAACGCTTGTTCTTGCTTAGTGGACGAGTCGACATAATCCGAACCGTATCACCTTCACCACATTCGTTGTTTTCATCGTGAGCCATGAACTTAGTCGTCTTGCTCACGAATTTACCATAGATCGGGTGCTTTTGCTTTTGCTCAACCACTACCGTGATGGACTTATCCATTTTGGAGCTGGCTACGCGCCCGATAATCTCTTTCCGCAGGTTGCGCTCTGCTGCGCTTGTGGCCTGCTGTTCTTCGTTGCTTGCCATCGTTTATTTAGCAGTTTGATTAGCCTGCTCTTTTTCGCGACGGGTAAGCTCGGTCTTCAGACGGGCTACGTTCTTGCGGTTTTGCTTCAGGCGAATCGGGTTTTCCAAGGGCGAAATAGCATGCGCAAAGCGCAATGATTGGCCATTGGTTTGTTCAGTTTTGATCTGGTTTTTTAGCTCCTCCACTGAGAGGTTGCGGATATCAGTGTTTTTCATCTTACTAGCTTTCTAAGTAGTCACGACGAACAACGAACTTCGTCTTCACGGGCAGTTTCTGCGCCGCAAGACGCAACGATTCCTGAGCAACTTCAAGCGGTACACCATCAGATTCAAACATGATGGTACCTGGGTGCACAATAGCTACCCAATATTCAGGCGAGCCTTTACCTTTACCCATACGAACCTCAGCAGGTTTTTTGGTAATAGGCTTGTCTGGAAAAATGCGGATCCATACTTGACCTTCACGCTTCATAGCACGAGTCATTGCGATACGGGCAGCTTCGATTTGACGAGCAGTAATCCACGCAGTTTCCAGCGACTTGATAGCAAATGAACCGAAGTCAATGGAGCTGCCGCGGTAGGCTAAGCCTGTTACGCGACCCTTTTGCATCTTCCGATACTTGGTCCTTTTCGGTTGTAACATGAGTTATCGAAAATATAAATTCGAGAAGAAGAAAGGATTAACGACGTGGGCCACGATTCTGTCCACCTCCGCCACCGCGGCGTTGGCCGCCTTGACCAGCTTGTCCACTACGGTTATCACCTCCACGGTCGCCACGGCCTTCGCCGCCACGATCGTTACGGTCACGACGTGGACCACGGTCGCCGCCACGGTCACCACGCTCACCACGTGGACCACGGTCGTTACGATCATTACGATTTTCACCACCTTGGTTAGCTGGCTGCTGGTTTGGCGAAAGATCAGGCTTGCCAAAAATTTCGCCACGCATAATCCACACCTTGATGCCGATTTTGCCATAAACTGTCTGAGCTTCTGACAAAGCATAGTCGATATCAGCACGCAACGTATGTAGCGGCGTACGACCCTCTTTGTACTGCTCAGAACGAGCAATTTCAGCACCGCCTAAACGGCCACCACACTGTACTTTGATACCTTCAGCACCGACGCGCAAAGCAGCTTGAATAGCTTGCTTCATAGCACGACGGAAAGAGATACGAGCTTGTAGTTGTTGAGCAATGCTCTCTCCTACTAGCTTAGCATCAAGCTCAGGACGTTTGATCTCGAAAATATTGATCTGAACGTCTTTGCTGGTAATCTGCTTAAGTTCGTCCTTAATCTTATCAACTTCTTGACCACCCTTACCAATTACAACACCTGGGCGAGCAGTATTAATTGTAATGGTAATACGCTTTAGGGTGCGCTCGATTACGATGCGGGAGATGCCTCCCTTCGGGATACGAGCTAAAATATATTTACGGATTTTTTCGTCCTCAACTAGTTTGTCGGCGAAGTCTTTACCGCCATACCAGTTCGAGTCCCATCCTTTGATGACACCCAAACGGAAGCCAACTGGATTTACTTTCTGTCCCATAGTTGATTAAGCGGTGGCTTCAGCCGTCTTTTCAGTAGTTGTTTTCTTTGAAGAACCGCGACGAGTGCGGGTAACGTCAGTTTGAACCGAATTAGTTTCCTCAATCTGTTGGATAGCAGCTTTGCTTCCTAGAGGCTCTACTTTCGAATCAATTACTAAAGTCACATGATTGCTACGCTTGCGGATGCGGTGTCCACGGCCTTGAGGAGCAGGACGTAAACGCTTCAACTGGCGGCCTTCGTCAACAAAGATCTCTTTGATGTAAAGGTTCGCTTCCTCAATGCGCTCATTCTCGTTCTTCTGCTGCCAGTTGGCTAGGGCCGACAAAAGCAACTTCTCGATTTTCTCAGCGCCTGAATTAGCTTCAAATTTTAGCAAGCCTAGAGCACGGGTTACTTTTTGACCACGAACTAGGTTGGCTACCAACCGCATTTTGCGCGGTGAAGTAGGCACGTTACGGAGTTTAGCAGTAGCTTCCATCTTAGCGCTTGCCTTTATCTTTCTTAGCTACGTGACCACGGAAATTTCGCGTAGGAGCGAACTCGCCTAGTTTGTGGCCGACCATATTCTCAGTCACGTATACTGGGATGAATTTATTGCCGTTATGCACAGCGAAGGTGTGGCCAACGAAGTCTGGAGAAATCATCGAGCGGCGCGACCAAGTCTTCACCACTGATTTTTTACCGGAATCGTCCATTGCCGAAACTTTCTTCTCGAGCCGGAAGTCAATGTACGGCCCTTTTTTTAGCGAACGTGCCATTGTTATTTCTTCCCTTTACGGTTTACGATGAGCTGCTCAGAATACTTGTTCTTATTACGGGTCTTTTGACCCTTAGCAAAGATACCGTTGCGGCTGCGTGGGTGACCACCGCTCGACTTACCTTCACCACCACCCATGGGGTGATCTACTGGGTTCATAGCTACACCACGTACACGTGGACGGCGGCCCAACCAACGATTACGGCCAGCTTTGCCAAGACGTACGTTCATGTGGTCACCATTTGAAACGGTGCCAATAGTAGCCATGCAGGTAACGAGTACCATACGCATCTCACCTGAGGGCAGTTTCAACGTAGCATATTTATCTTCGCGAGCTACCAACTGGGCATAAGTACCAGCTGAGCGAGCGATAGAGGCGCCACCACCAGGCATTAATTCAATGTTATGAACGATAGTACCTAGAGGAATTTCACGCAAGGTGAGAGCATTACCTACTTCAGGAGCAACACCGGGGCCCGAAACAACTGTCGTACCTACTTCTAAACCAGCAGGAGCGATAATATAACGCTTCTCGCCATCGGCGTAGTTGAGTAGAGCGATGCGAGCAGTACGGTTCGGATCGTACTCAATCGTCTTCACCGTAGCTGAAACACCAGCTTTGTCACGCTTGAAGTCGATAACACGATACTTCTGCTTGTGTCCACCACCGATATAGCGGTTGGACATTTTGCCTGAGTTGTTACGGCCACCGGATTTTTCCATGGGCGCCAACAACGATTTCTCCGGCGTCGACGTGGTTATCTCGTCGAAAGCCGGGGCGATGCGAAATCGTTGACCCGGTGATGTTGGTCTTAGTTTTTTGAGTGCCATTTTACCTTAAAATGCGCTTATGCAGATTTAATCTGCTTAGATGCCGCTATAGAAGTCGATTACATCGCCTTCTTTCACGGTTACAATTGCCTTTTTGATCGACGCACGACGGCCAGATACAGCGCCGCCTTTCGTGAACTTCGACTTGAGTTTGCCTTGTGTGCGGATAGTGCTAATGCCTGTTACCGTTACACCGTACAGCTGCTCAATATCTTTCTTAATCTGAACTTTGTTAGCGTTCCGCTCTACTTCGAAAGCATACTGACCTTTCTCATTCAGGGCCGTGGCCTTTTCGGTCACGATTGGTTTCCTTAACGTGCTCATTACTCAGCAGTAGTATAAAGTTGTTCCAACGACTTCAACCCATCTTCTGACAACAGCAGCGTATCTGTGTTAAGTAGATCGTGCGTGTTCAGTGCTACTGGTGTAGCAACCTTTATGCGCTGGATATTGCGAGCAGATAGCACAACATTCTTGTTAGCTTCACCAGTCACGAGCAAAGTCTTTTTGCCGTTATTTAGTTTCAAGCTAGCTAGAATGGAGGCAAACTCTTTAGTTTTTGGAGCATCAAGAGTGATAGTCTCTACTAATGCAACCTTACCTTCATTAGCCAAAGTGCTTAATGCGGAAAGACGAGCAAGGCGCTTTGTCTTCTTATTAAGCTTGAAGCTATAATCGCGAGGTTGAGGTCCAAATACCCGGCCACCACCTACGAATACGGGTGACTTCATGCTACCAGCACGAGCACCACCAGTGCCTTTTTGTTTCTTGAGCTTCTTCGTCGTACCATGTACTTCGTTGCGTTGCTTCGACTTGTGCGTTCCTTGGCGCTGGTTAGCTAGGTATTGCTTTACGTCGAGGTACATCACATGCTCATTGGGCTCAACGCCAAATATAGCGTCTGACAGCGTTACCTTACGGCCGGTGTCCTCCCCCTTAATGTTGTATACTGACAGTTCCATCTCGCGTTATTTTTCCAGGACTACGTAAGAGTTTTTAGCACCAGGAATAGAGCCGCTAACTAAGATTAGATTCTTGTCAGCTACTACGCGCATCACTTTTAAGTTTTGCACTTTTACCCGATCGCCACCCATGCGGCCACCCATACGCATACCTTTAAACACACGTGAGGGCCAAGAACACGCACCAATTGAACCAGGGTGACGAAGACGGTTGTGCTGGCCGTGTGTTTGACCACCTACCCCAGCAAAGTTGTAGCGCTTAACTACACCTTGAAAGCCTTTGCCTTTTGAAGTACCTACTACATCAACAAACTCGCCTTCTTCGAAGAGGTCTGCTTTGATTTCGCTACCAGCTGTATAGTTACCTACTGACTCTGTACGAAACTCAACGAGCTTCTTCTTAGGAGTGGTACCAGCCTTCGTGAAGTGACCGACTAATGCTTTAGTGGTATTTTTCGCTTTTTTCTCGCCGTAGCCGAGTTGAACAGCGGTATACCCGTCGTTCTCTAGCGTTTTCACCTGCGTCACTACGCACGGACCCGCTTCAATAAGCGTGCAAGGAATATTCTTCCCGTCCGGAGTGAAGAGGCTTGTCATACCGATTTTTTTACCGATGATGCCAGGCATTCGTTTGATATTTTATTGAAAGACACAGAGAAAACGCCCAAATAGCGTTTTCGTAATGGGAGTGCAAAGCTAGGGAATAGTTAAGTGTTTTCCCAGCCTAGTTTTAAATATTTTTTATAGCCTACTTCTCTTACTCATTCCTAGCTTAGAAGTTATAAACCAGGTAGTTCAGCCTGATAGTACCGATGCCAGATCTGTAAACGCTATCTACATAGCTTAACACCTTTAAACTGGTGTCCAAAGACCGTCTTGATCACTTTTGCTAGTTAAACCAGCTAAAGCGAGTAATAAGAACATAAGCGAGAATGTAAGTCCTATTTGGGTTTCTAATGTATACTCAGCCAGGAACGACAATGTGATAATGCAATAATGAGCTATGAGCAGAGGAGTATGCTGTGGCCATGACCAAATTAGTGGATAATAGAAGCAAGCCACGAAGAACAACACTCCTACTACGCCAAAGGCTACTAGAGAATAGATAAACTGATTGTGAGGTTTTATATAAGATGTTGTCTTTATAGTAGGGAATGTTTCTTTGTACTGTCTCGCTAGCTCTTGTTGCATGTCTACGTTTCCCACTCCTACCCACAAGTTCTCTTTCACTACACGCATAGCTACTTTATACGAATATACCCGTCCAGTTAACGAGTAATTATCAGCAGAACGTATCTGATCCACCTGACCTATATCTTCGCGAGTGTTATGGAACCTATTACGGAAGGTTGGAAAACATATGAAACTTAGGATAGGTAGTAAGCACAAGCATAGACTCAACTTCACTGCAATCCGGTAACTTTTTACTTTCACTAACCAGATTGTAGTTATGATGCTCAAAGCATAGAATGTTATCAATCCGCTGCGAACTGCAAGCAAGTGTTGATAGAAGGCTAAAAAGACAGTACCAGCTATAATTAACCAACGACTCCAGCTCGATGACCACGCTTTGTGCACCAGCATGATTGCACCTACAGCAGCTGCTAACGATATCATCAAACTGAAACGAATGTGATCCGGCTCAGTAGGCATTACTCGCGAATGCAAGTACGTTTCGTTGATGTACTCAGCATTCAGTAAGTAGTTGACAGTACTACCAAGAGCAAAGACTATTACCAGAGTAAAAAATAGTGTCCATAAGGATCTCAGGTAAAACGCTTTTATAGGCGGTAGGAGCCAAAAAGAGACTGGTAAAAGCAGGAAAGGTGATTGGAGCAGTATATCACGCCAGTAATCGCTTTTATTCTCTACCTGAGTATTTAAGCCACTTAACAAGTGAAGTACAAAGACAGCAGTGAGCGCTAAGTATACGGTCCACATTGATCGTTGACCAATCTGACGGTTTTGAACAGCGTATGAAATGGCTGTTATCGTCAATCCAGCTATACCGATGCTAGGTAGTATTCTAAAGAAACTACTTGTAAAAAGTCCTGCAATAATAAAGGCGCAAAACACCGTCGCTATAAGTTGGACTCGCGAATAGGTAAGCACCGTCATCAATGACTAAGTTACGTTGGGTGGAAAATAGCGCAAGCTAAGTACAATCTCTTACAAGAAAGATGCTACACATACTATTTATCGTGCTATCATATATTCAAAGCTTGGAAAAGCTACTAGAATGGCCTCTGAATGCACCACAACTAACTTAGTTTCTCAAGTTGGAGAAAGTCCGGCTCCATGTTATACCCTTGACTCTCACAACAACATATTACCCAGCACCGAGACTTCAGTTGATATCAATGAGTAGTAAGACAACAATCATCTCTTTTACTGATTAAGCTGCTTGTCCTTACTCGAAATCATATTCGCTGTACATAGCAATATAAATAATATGCTATACATAGCGCCTATTTGGTTCTTTTGATCTAGAGTAAATTCAACTATGAAGGAACAAGAAACTATCACGTAATGGGCTATCAGTAATAAAGAGTTTTGCTGCCAAGCTACTAACAAAGGGTAATAGAAGCAGTATAGAAATGCCATTAACCCTATACAGCCAAAAGCCACTAGGTAATAGAGGAACTGGTTATGTGGCATTAGATAAGAACTAGGATCAATATCAGGATAGTCACGCCTATAGAAATAGCTTACTTCTTGCTCCATGTCAGCTTTACCTACACCAAACCAAGGATATTGCCGCACCAATTGTAAGCCTACCTTATAGGAATAGAATCGTCCAACTAGTGATAGGTTATTAGCAGAACCTGAAGTTTGTACTTGCGCTACATCGTATTGAGTGTTATAATATTTGTTCCGGAAAGTAGGAAAGCAGAAGAAGCTCATTGCAGGCAACAAGATTAATAGTGTAGCTAACACTATTGCCTGAGTATATTCTCGGCGCTTCCAAACCAACCATACTATAGCAAATAGACCCAGCGCGTTGAAAGCTCCTAGACCGCTACGCACAGCAAGCAAGTACAGGTATAGTACTAGGAACGTTACGCTTACAATTAATGCAAAACGCTTCTGCTTCGTAATAGCCTTGCTTCTGACAAATTGTACGGCTATCACAATTGCAAATGTCACCATCAAACTGAAACGTATATAATCCGGTACAGTCGGCATTATTTGCGATTGAGAATACAGCTTGTTAATCTCATCAGCATGCAACACGTAATTGGCTGTACTCCCTAACGCAGATAGGAGCACTAAGCAGAAGAATAGCAAGAACAACCGATTCAGATATTGCTCTGGCCATTTCGGCAGCAACACAAAAGATAGAGGTAGCAACAAAAAAGGGGACTCCAGAAGCAAATCTTCCCATAACCCTTGCCTATGTGCTACTTCTGTGTTTAAGCCAGAAAATAGATGAACTAAAAAGACACCTGTTGGCATCATATATATCACCCAGTTGCTCCTGTTTGCTTTCTCTTTCGTATTTGCGACTTGATAAAGGAGGGCAGTTAAGAAGAGACAGATTGTACCGATGGTAGATAAAGCTGGTAAGAACCCCTTGGTAAAAAGGCCAATGATAATAGTTGCACAAAATATCTCGGCCAGCCGGTGTGTAAGCGATATAGGTGTTGTGTATATACAGTTCATGGTTTTATCGGATGTTTGTACATCCTCGCGTAAATAAAGCAAATAACCATACCTAGCATCATCGTTTGGCTAGGACAAAAAAACACCCTCTGGTTTACTAACCAGAGGGTGTTTTTAATTAGAGATAGAATGACCTGATCAAACTTTAATCTCAACATCAACGCCGCTAGGCAATTCTAGCTTCATTAGAGCATCTACTGTCTTCGATGAAGTCGAGTAGATATCTACTAAACGCTTGTACGTGCAGAGCTGAAATTGCTCACGAGACTTCTTGTTCACGTGAGGCGAACGAAGGACTGTGAACTTCTCTTTGTTTGTTGGCAACGGAATTGGTCCGCTTACAATAGCACCCGTAGCCTTCACCGCTTTCACGATCTTCTCGGATGACTTATCCACGAGATTATGATCGTAGGACTTAAGTTTGATACGAATTTTCTGGTTCATTTTTCTTAGTCTGAAAGCAATTAGCGGACAGCGTTACCTTTTGTTTTGGCGATAATGCCTTCTGCTAAGTTCTGAGGAACTTGCTCATAGTGAGAGAACGTCAGAGAAGCGGAAGCGCGACCCGAAGAGATTGTACGTAGGTCAGTCACATAACCGAACAACTCTGAAAGAGGTACATCTGCCTTAATAAGCTGAGCCCCTGCTTTCGTATCCATACCCTTCATCAAACCGCGACGGCGGTTTAGGTCACCGGTTACAGGGCCAGTGTACTCATCTGGGCAAACTACTTCTACTGCCATAATTGGCTCAAGAAGTTTAGGACCAGCTTGACGAGCTGCTTCGCGGAATCCGCCACGAGCTGCCAATTCAAACGACAAAGCGTCAGAGTCAACATCGTGATAAGAACCGTGGAACAAACGCACCTTCATACCTTCAACAGGGAAGCCAGCTAGAGGACCATTTTTCATGGCTTCCTCAAAACCTTTTTGGATAGGTGCGATGAATTCGCGTGGAATAACACCACCTACGATAGCGTTATCGAACTCAAAACCAGGCTTTTCAGGTTCTGTTTCTTTTGGACCAAGTTCGAAAACAATATCACCAAATTTACCACGGCCACCTGTTTGCTTCTTATAAGTCTCACGGTGCTCAACCTTCTTGGTAAGAACCTCCTTATAAGCAACCTGAGGTGCCCCTTGGTTGATCTCAACCTTGAATTCACGACGCATACGGTCAATGATAATCTCAAGGTGTAGCTCACCCATACCACGAAGCACTGTCTGTCCGGTTTCAGGATCAGTCTGTACAGTCAAGGTCGGGTCTTCTTCAACCAATTTGGCAATCGCCATACCCATTTTGTCTACGTCAGCCTGGGTTTTGGGCTCGATAGCATAACCGATAACTGGCTCTGGGAAGCTCATCGACTCAAGAACTAGCTTGTTCTTCTCGTCGGTTAGTGTATCTCCTGTTTTGATGTCTTTGAAGCCAACACCAGCACCAATATCACCAGCCTCAAGGCGGTCAATTGGGTTTTGTTTGTTGGAGTGCATCTGCATCAAACGCGAAATACGCTCTTTCTTCTCAGTACGGTTGTTGAACACATATGAACCAGCCTCTAGAACGCCACTGTAGCAACGGAAGAAGCACAAGCGTCCTACGAAGGGGTCAGTAGCAATTTTGAATGCCAATGCAGAGAAAGGAGCATCTGTAGTTGGCTGGCGAACTTCCTCTTCGTTGGTATCTGGGTTAGTACCAATGATAGGAGGCATATCTAACGGTGAAGGCAAATACGCCATTACACCGTCTAGCATTGACTGCACTCCTTTGTTTTTGAATGCAGAGCCACACATTACAGGTGAGAACTTCATGTCGATAACCGCTTTGCGGATTACCACCATCATTTCCTCACGAGTGATGCTATCTGGATCATCAAAAAACTTCTCGAGTAGTGCGTCATCATATTCAGCTACGCTTTCTACCAGCTTTTGACGCCACTCAGCTACGGTATCCACTAGATCCTCAGGTACTGGAATCTCATGATACGATTTGCCTTGTGTAGCATCATCCCATACAATAGCCTTACCAGTAAGCAAGTCTACAACGCCTTTGAAAGTATCTTCAGCACCTATGGGGATTTGCAAAGGCACTGGATTAGCACCTAGCTTGTCTTTGATCTCAGCAACAGCTTTGAAGAAGTCAGCACCAGCACGGTCCATTTTGTTAACAAAACAGATGCGCGGTACTTTGTACTTATCAGCTTGACGCCATACTGTCTCCGACTGAGGCTCTACACCAGATACAGCGCAAAATAAAGCAACTGCACCGTCGAGTACTCGCAACGAACGTTCTACTTCTACAGTAAAGTCTACGTGACCAGGAGTATCGATCAAATTGATCTTATACTGCTTGGTCTCTGATGTTGGGTCACCCTTCTCGTCTGTAGGGTAATTCCAAAAAGTGGTGGTAGCAGCCGACGTAATTGTGATACCTCGCTCCTGTTCCTGCTCCATCCAGTCCATCGTGGCTGCACCTTCGTGCACCTCGCCGATCTTGTGGGTTTTGCCAGTATAATAAAGAATGCGCTCCGAAGTTGTGGTTTTACCGGCGTCAATGTGCGCCATAATCCCAATGTTACGGAGGTATTTAAGGTCTTGCTTAGCCATTTTCTTGTTGAATCTTAGAAGCTAGAGGACTCAAAGCCCTAGTAATTGTCTGAACACAAAATTAGACTACTAAATCCCCTAACCGCCAAAAATGCTAATACTAGAATCGGAAGTGCGAGAAAGCTTTATTAGCTTCAGCCATCCGGTGGGTGTCATCCTTCTTTTTAACAGAAGCACCTTCTCCCTTGGCAGCTGCAATGATTTCACCAGCTAGCTTGTCTTTCATGGTCTTTTCGCCACGACGACGTGCATACTGGATCATCCATTTCATGCCAACTGAGATCTTACGGTCAGCACGTACTTCGATCGGCACTTGAAAAGTAGCACCGCCTACGCGGCGGCTTTTTACTTCCACGCTCGGCATTACATTATTTAATGCCTTGCGCCACTGCTCTAATCCATTCTCTTTAGTACGCTGCTCAACTAATTCACAAGCATCGTAGAAAATGGTATAAGCTAGGTTTTTCTTCCCGTCGTACATCATGTAGTTTACGAAACGGGTTACTAGCGTCTCCTTGTACTTTGGGTCAGGCAGGAGAATGCGCTTCTTTGGTTTTGACTTTCTCATGGTTAGTATTAGGTATTGAGTATTAAGTATTGAGAAGAGAACAGGTCTCAACACTCAATACCAATTACTCCCTACTAGCTTATTTCTTCTTACCGGGTGCTGGTTTGCCGCCTTTTCCAGTTGCTACTGGCTGACCTGGCTTAGGACGCTTAGCGCCATACTTGGAACGGCGCTGCAGACGACCATTTACACCAGCTGTGTCGAGGGCACCACGAATGATGTGGTAACGTACACCTGGCAAGTCTTTTACACGGCCACCGCGAATCAGCACGATCGAGTGCTCCTGCAGGTTATGGCCTTCGCCTGGGATGTAGGCGTTGACTTCTTTGCCATTGGTGAGACGCACGCGAGCGACTTTACGCATGGCCGAGTTCGGCTTCTTAGGCGTAGTGGTGTATACACGGGTGCACACGCCACGGCGCTGCGGGCAAGAATCGAGAGCAGGCGACTTCGACTTGGTCGTCAGCTTCTCTCTTCCTTTTCGTACTAATTGATTGATGGTTGGCATCTATAGAATGGTTTGTCGAGGGGGGTTCTCTCCCAAAAAATTAGGCTTGCAAAGGTAGAGGTTCTGAATCAGAATAGCAAACAGGTTGAAATAGATAATTTTATAGAATGCTGATGTCTCTCGATTAATATTTACAAGTCATAAGTGCAGCGTACTCAACTCCTTCAGATTGTCATGAGTAACATGTTGCTTTTTATACAATATGCTTTTCTGCCTTTTGACTTCTTCGGTCTTTGCTTCCTGCTAGCTGTGACCAGGAGTTATTATTACAAAATGGTATGTTGGTAAGCTTAAAAGCAACAAGTGGGTACTTAACTATTACTTTGTTGACGTCAATAACTCCTATGCCTCACCCATCGTTCCACCAAAGTTCATCGGAAAGCTAGGTACATCCGCATGCTGCTTGATAGCACCGAATGTTTGTTCAAATCGAGTGAGGTTGTCTCCTAATGCGCTCAGTAGGCGCTTAGCATGCTCCGGCGTGAGAACGATGCGTGACTTTACTTTGGCTTTTGGAACACCAGGCATCATTCGTATAAAATCTATCACGAACTCGCTGCTGCTATGAGCTATCATAGCTAGGTTTACGTACTCGCCTTCCGCAATAGCTTCTGGCAATTCAATGTTGATGGCGTTAGGGTCCTGTGGATTATTCAAGTCAGAAGGCTCTTGTTCCATGGTGTGTCGTTCTGTTTGGGACTAGATAGTTTAGTAAAATTACTAAAAAGAAAAAGCCGACTGGTCATCCCAGTCGGCTTTCCTAATTCAAGCATTAAGTGAGACCTACTCCTGTACAGAAGTTTCCCGCTTGCTAGCTCGCGAAGTACGCTTGGGCTCAGGAGCTTCAGCTTTAGCAGCTTGCAGCGCTTCCAACTCCTCTTTCGAGCCAACAACTTGGCGCGTGTATTCACGCAGGCCAGTACCGGCTGGAATGAGGTGACCCACAATCACGTTCTCCTTCAGTCCGAGCAACTCATCAGCCTTACCACGGATGGCAGCTTCTGAAAGCACCTTCGTCGTCTCCTGGAAGGATGCTGCCGAGATGAACGACTGAGTACCGAGCGAAGCCTGTGTGATACCTTGAAGTGTAGGACGCGACACAGCGGGCTGCGCCTCACGTACCTGCACCAACTTGAGGTCACGGCGCTTCAAGCTAGAGTTCTCATCGCGCAAACGACGGGCACTCACGATCTGGCCAGGCTTCAAGTTCGGAGAGTCTCCTGCTTCAGTAACGACCTTCATGTCAATGATGGTATCGTTTTCCTCCATGAACGTAATCTTGTCGATTACCTGGTTCTCCAGGAAGGTTGTGTCGCCAGCATCAAGGATGACCACTTTCTGCATCATCTGACGAACTACCACCTCGATGTGTTTGTCGTTGATCTTTACACCCTGCAGGCGATATACTTCCTGAATTTCATTCACGAGGTACTCCTGCACAGCACCTGGCCCCTGAATGTTCAGGATGTCAGTTGGCGTGATAGCACCATCAGAAAGTGGCATACCAGCACGTACGAAGTCATTGTCCTGCACTAGGATGTGCTTAGACAATGGCACCATGTACTTCTTCTTCACACCGTCTTTCGACTCGACGAAGATTTCGCGGTTACCACGCTTCACCGTACCGTAAGTTACTACACCATCAATTTCCGACACAACAGCTGGGTTCGATGGGTTACGAGCTTCGAACAATTCAGTAACGCGAGGTAGACCACCGGTGATGTCACGGGTTTTACCCACGGCACGCGGGATCTTAGCTAGGATGTGGCCAGCTTTGATCTTGTCGCCGTTCTCCACGTTGATGTGCGAACCAACCGGAATGCTGTATCCTTTCTGACCTTCTGTGTCGCCTGACTTACCAGGCTTCACAATGATCGAGGGGTTCTGCGTCTTGTCTCTAGACTCAATGATTACTTTCTCGCGGTGACCTGTTTGCTCGTCCGACTCTTCACGGTAAGTGACACCTTCCGTAATAGCATCATATTGTACAGTACCGTCGAATTCGGATAGAATGACAGCGTTGTAAGGGTCCCAGTTACACATCACAAACCCTTTCTCTACTTGCTGACCTTCGTCAGCGTAGAGGAACGAGCCGTAAGGCACGTGGTTCGAAATGTAAACTTTACCTGTGTTAGGCTCCACGATGCGGATTTCACCCGAGCGGCCCATTACAACTTTTACCTTCTCGCCTTCAGCGTTGGTGCTGTCAACAGTACGGATGTCTTCGAATTCTACTACACCGTTGAACTTAGCGCGGATGCTAGCCTCAACTGCGATGTTAGAAGCTGTACCACCTACGTGGAACGTACGCAACGTCAACTGGGTACCAGGCTCACCGATGGATTGTGCAGCGATAACACCTACTGCCTCACCTTTCTGTACCATGCGGCCTGAAGACAGGTTACGACCATAGCACTTAGCACAGATACCACGCTTCGATTCGCAAGTCAGTACTGAACGGATTTCCACCGTCTCAATACCAGCATTGTCAATCAAGCGAGTATATTCTTCGGTGATTTCTTCACCAGCCGGCAGAATTACTTCGTCTGTTACAGGATGAACTACATCGTGAACAGCTACACGACCTAGGATACGTTCAGCCAGTGACTCTACGATGTCTTCGTTGTCCTTCAAAGCCGAAACTTCAAGGCCACGCAGCGTACCGCAGTCTACTTCGTTCACGATTACGTCTTGTGATACGTCTACTAGACGACGGGTCAGGTAACCTGCGTCAGCTGTCTTCAGAGCAGTGTCAGCAAGACCTTTACGAGCACCGTGGGTTGAAATGAAGTACTCGATAACGTCTAGACCTTCTTTGAAGTTAGACAAAATCGGGTTTTCAATAATCTCACCTACCGAACCTTGCAACGACTTCTGAGGCTTAGCCATCAAACCACGCATACCGCCAAGCTGACGGATCTGCTCACGCGAACCACGAGCACCAGAGTGCATCATCATGTAGATCGAGTTGAAGCCTTGGTTCTCCTTTTCAAGGCGTCCCATTAGCGTCTCCGTGATCTGGTTGTTGATACGCGTCCAGATGTCAATAACTTGGTTGTAACGCTCGTTATCTGTAATCAGACCCATCTGGTAGTTCTGCGTCACGGCAGCTACATCTGCTTGAGCTTGGGCTACCAGAGCATCTTTCTCCGCAGGAATCTGGATGTCACCTAGACCCATCGACAGACCACCTTTGTAAGCTGACTGGAAACCTAAGGTCTTAATGTCGTCAAGGAACTGAGCGGTACGAGCCATGCCCGAACGCTTGAACACCAACGAGATGATTTGCTGAAGCTTCTTCTTCGTCAACAATTCGTCAACAAAACCTACTTCTTCAGGCACCAACTGGTTGAACAGCACACGGCCAGCAACAGTCTCGATAACTTTCGTTACAAGCTCATCATTTTCGTCACGTACTTTCGTACGCACCTTGATGTAAGCGTGCTTCGAAAGCTGGCCTTCGTTGATGGCAATTACTACTTCCTCATCGGAGTAGAACATACGGTCTTCACCTTGTACGTTCTCATCGTCGGTGCTACGCTTGCCTTTGGTTACGTAGTACAAACCTAGAACCATGTCCTGCGACGGTACCGCAATAGGTGCGCCGTTGGCAGGGTTCAGGATGTTGTGCGACGCCAACATGAGCATCGAAGCTTCCAAGATAGCAGCCGGTCCTAGTGGAACGTGCACAGCCATCTGGTCACCGTCAAAGTCAGCGTTGAAGGCAGTACAAACGAGAGGATGCAGCTGAATAGCTTTGCCCTCAATTAGACGTGGTTGAAAAGCTTGAATACCTAGACGGTGCAGCGTAGGAGCACGGTTCAGGAGCACAGGGTGTCCTTTCAGTACGTTCTCCAAGATGTCCCATACCACGGCATCTTTGCGGTCAACGATCTTCTTTGCTGACTTTACCGTCTTCACAATACCGCGCTCAATGAGCTTACGGATGATGAACGGCTTGAACAGCTCAGCTGCCATGTTCTTGGGCAGACCGCACTCGTGCAATTTCAGCTCAGGACCAACGACGATAACCGAACGACCTGAATAGTCAACACGCTTACCTAGCAAGTTCTGACGGAAGCGGCCCTGCTTGCCTTTCAGCATATCAGACAGCGACTTCAGTGCACGGTTACCTTCAGCGCGCACGGCGTTCACCTTACGCGAGTTGTCGAACAGCGAGTCAACCGCTTCCTGTAGCATACGCTTCTCGTTCCGCAGAATCACTTCAGGCGCTTTGATCTCGATCAGACGCTTCAAGCGGTTGTTACGGATAATTACGCGACGATACAGGTCGTTCAAGTCGGAGGTAGCAAAGCGGCCACCATCCAACGGCACAAGCGGACGCAGTTCCGGTGGGATTACCGGTACCATGCGAATTACCATCCACTCCGGCTTGTTCTCGATACGAGTAGCCGCATCGCGGAACGCTTCTACTACGCGCAGACGCTTCAACGCTTCAGCTTTACGCTGCTGTGAAGTTTCATGCGCCGCAGAGTCGCGGAGAGAATAGGAAAGCTCATCTAGGTTGGTGCGCTCCAGCAGAAGTTGCAGCGCATCGGCTCCCATCCGGGCAATGAATTTATTAGGGTCTTCATTCGGCAACATCTGGTTCTCGCGGGGGAGCTTATCGATGATGTCGAGGTACTCATCTTCGGTGAGGAAGTCGAGTTGCTGTACACCCTCCTCAGCCAGAACACCAGGTTGTACTACTACATAACGCTCGTAGTAGATGATCTGATCTAGCTTCTTGGTGGGCAGGCCCAGCAGGTAGCCAATTTTGTTGGGCAAAGACTTGAAGTACCAAATGTGAGCAACAGGCACCACCAATTCGATGTGGCCCATCCGCTCACGACGCACCTTTTTCTCGGTCACCTCTACGCCGCAACGGTCGCAGATGATGCCTTTATAACGAATGCGCTTGTATTTGCCGCAGTGGCATTCCCAATCCTTCACAGGACCGAAAATCCGCTCGCAGAACAAGCCACCCATTTCAGGCTTGTACGTCCGGTAGTTGATCGTCTCGGGCTTCACTACCTCTCCGTTCGACCGCTCCAAAATGGATTCGGGCGAAGCCAGTGAAATAGTGACTTTCGAGAAGTCCTGCACCAGTTTTTTATTTTTTGCAAACGCCATGCTGTCGTTTCTCTAAAAACTTATGTCGGAAGAAAATATGCCTTGCAGCCTAGGGTAACACTAGAATAGGTACGACTCGTTCCATCTTAATGAAACTGAGCCGTACCTGTATCTATCTAATCAAGCGTAATCTCCAGAGCCAGACCACGTAGCTCGTGGATAAGCACATTGAATGACTCAGGAATATTTGGCTTTGGCAGCACGTCACCTTTTACGATTGCCTCGTACGCCTTGGCACGGCCAATCACGTCGTCCGACTTCACCGTCAGGATTTCCTGTAGTACGTTGGAAGCACCGAAAGCTTCTAGTGCCCACACCTCCATCTCGCCGAAGCGCTGACCACCAAACTGCGCCTTACCACCCAGCGGCTGCTGCGTAATAAGCGAGTAGGGTCCAATAGAACGAGCGTGCATCTTGTCATCAACCAAGTGACCTAGCTTCAGCATGTAGATTACACCTACCGTTACAGGCTGGTCGAAACGGTCACCCGTCAGACCATCGTGCAGGTAAGCGCGGCCAAAGCGTGGCAAGCCAGCTTCTGTCAATTCACGTGATACTTCCTCTTCGGTAGCACCATCAAAAATTGGAGTAGCATACGTACGACCTAGCTTCAGACCTGCCCAGCCTAGTACCGTTTCATAGATCTGACCGATGTTCATACGGCTAGGTACACCAAGCGGGTTGAGCACGATGTCCATCGGGGTACCATCCGGCAAGAAGGGCATGTCCTCATCGCGAACGATACGAGCTACTACCCCTTTGTTACCGTGACGGCCGGCCATCTTGTCACCCACTTTCAGCTTGCGCTTCTTCGCGATGTACACTTTGGCGAGCTGTACAATGCCAGCGGGTAATTCATCACCTACTTCCAAGGTAAACCGGTCGCGCTTGAAACGAGCCGTGATGTTGTTGCGACGCTTGGTGTAGTTCTTCACCAATTGTAGCACCATACCATTCACCTTCTCGTCAGACGTCCAGTTCTCCAAGATGAGGTCTTTGAACATATTCACCTCTTCTGGCACAGCATAGTTGCTCTCATCTTTGTAAGGGTTCTTCTCGGGGAAGAGCGCCTCCGTGATGTTCTTCTTGCCGAACTTTGCTCCTTTCGAAAGAATTTCGTCACCGAACTTGTGCTTTACACCTTGCGAAGTTTTACCTTCTAGCAATTGCACCAGCTTGTCAACCATCACAGCCTTCACACCACGAAGCTCTTGGGCGTAGCGGTCTTTCAACTCTTCTACTTCCTTCTTCGACTTAGCGCGTAGGTTCTTGTCTTTCTTCGGGCGCGAGAACAGCTTCGTGCCAATAACCACACCGTTCAATGAGGGTGGCGCTTTAAGAGAAGCGTCTTTCACATCACCAGCTTTGTCACCAAAGATGGCACGGAGCAGCTTTTCTTCCGGCGTTGGGTCAGTCTCTCCTTTCGGCGTGATCTTACCGATCAGAATGTCACCTTCCTTCACTTCAGCACCTAGACGGATGATACCATTATCGTCAAGGTTACGAACGGCTTCCTCACTAACGTTTGGAATCTCCGAA
Organism: Hymenobacter sp. GOD-10R; assembly: GCF_035609205.1. NCBI lineage: Bacteria > Pseudomonadati > Bacteroidota > Cytophagia > Cytophagales > Hymenobacteraceae > Hymenobacter > Hymenobacter sp. GOD-10R. The sequence goes on along the minus strand of NZ_CP141184.1, from coordinate 956,649 downwards.
GTCAGTTCCTCTTCGCCACGCTTTGTTTCACGTACTTCTAACTCAAATTCTTCGATGTGAATCGAAGTGAAGATATCGTCGCGAACTACACGCTCAGAGATAACAATAGCATCCTCGAAGTTGTAACCCTGCCATGGCATAAACGCCACCTGCATGTTACGACCTAAAGCTAGCTCACCGTTGTTAGTGCCATAACCCTCGCACAATGGCTGACCTTTCTCAACACGCTGCCCGCGTTTTACGATCGGGGTCAGGTTGATGCAAGTATCTTGGTTGGTACGACGGAACTTGATAAGATCATAGGTAACACGTTCAGCGTCGAAGCTCACGAGAATATCTTCTTGTGTCAGATCATATTTTACAATGATCTTATTAGCATCAACGTAGTCGATAACACCTGTACCTTCAGCTACGACCAGCGTACGCGAGTCAATAGCTGTGCGGCCTTCCAGACCAGTACCCACGATAGGTGCCTGCGGACGGAGTAGCGGTACTGCTTGACGTTGCATGTTCGAACCCATCAGTGCACGGTTGGCGTCGTCATGTTCCAAGAAAGGAATCAACGAAGCAGCCACCGACACAATTTGGTTCGGAGCTACGTCCATATAGGAGTACTCACCAGGCTCTACTACTGGGAAGTCACCTTCAAAGCGACCTTTTACAAGTTCCGACAAGAAGTTTCCTTCTTCGTCGATACGAGCGTTAGCCTGAGCAATGTGGTGAGTATCTTCCTCTTCAGCAGTTAGATACTTTACTTGTTCAGTTACATCTACCTTGCCTTCTTTCACGGCACGGTAAGGTGTCTCAATAAAGCCCATGCCGTTCACACGAGCATGCACGCACAATGACGAAATTAGCCCGATGTTCGGTCCTTCCGGCGTCTCAATAGTACAAAGACGACCGTAGTGCGTGTAGTGAACGTCACGTACTTCGAAACCAGCACGCTCACGTGACAGACCTCCTGGCCCAAGAGCTGATACGCGACGTTTGTGCGTCACCTCAGCTAGCGGGTTCGTTTGGTCCATGAACTGTGATAACTGGTTTGTACCGAAAAACGAGTTGATAACGCTCGACAGAGTACGAGCATTGATCAAGTCAACCGGCTTGAAGTCCTCGTTGTCGCGCACGTTCATGCGTTCCTTAATCGTACGTGCCATACGGGCCAGACCTACGCCAAACTGAGCGTAAAGCTGCTCACCTACGGTACGTACTCGGCGGTTAGACAAGTGGTCAATATCATCGACTACTGCCTTCGAGTTGATCAAGCCGATCAAGTACTTCACGATAAGGACGATGTCCTCGTTGGTTAGTACCCGAGCTTCCCAGTTCTTATCAAGACCTAGTTTCTTGTTGATCCGGTAACGGCCAACATCACCTAAGTCATAGCGCTTATCAGAGAAGAACAGCTTCTGAATGATGTCTCGAGCAGTTTCTTCATCAGGAGCCTCCGTATTACGGAGTTGACGATATATCTGCTCGACAGCTTCTTTCTCTGAGTTGGAATTATCCTTCTGAAGCGTGTTATAGATGATTGCGAAATCCGCAATATTCACATTTTCACGGTGCAGAATTACCGACTTTGCCCCAGCATTTAGGATCGTGTCAATATCTTCTTCCTCAATAGTAGAGTCGCGCTCCAAAAGCACTTCGTTCCGGTCGATAGATACAACCTCACCAGTGTCCTCGTCTACGAAGTCCTCCGTCCAGGTACGCAGTACCCGAGCAGCTAGCTTGCGGCCAACAGCTTTCTTGAGGCTCTTCTTGTCAGCCTTGACCTCTTCCGACAAACCGAATAGATCGAGAATGTCTTTGTCGGTGCCATAGCCGATAGCACGCAACAACGTTGTTACTGGAAACTTCTTCTTCCGATCAATGTAAGCATACATCACGTTGTTCACGTCCGTAGCAAACTCAATCCACGAGCCTTTGAACGGAATAATACGAGCTGAGTACAGCTTAGTACCGTTGGTGTGCTTGCTTTGAGCAAAGAAAACCCCAGGCGAACGGTGCAATTGCGATACAATAACGCGCTCAGCACCGTTAATTACGAAAGAGCCTTTTTCGGTCATGTAGGGAATATTCCCCAAGAAAACCTCTTGCTCTATCGTCTCGAAGTCCTCATTGTCCGTATCATTGCAGATAAGACGCAGTTTAGCCTTCAAGGGTACTGAATACGTCAAACCACGGTCAATGCATTCGTCAACCGAATACTTTGGTGGATCAACGTGGTAGTCAATGAACTCCAACACGAAGTTTTCGCGCGAGTCCGAAATCGGAAAGTTCTCCGCAAATACCTTAAACAGACCTTCGTCAGCACGGCTTTCGGCAGCCGTCTCCAACTGAAAGAAATCCTGGAACGATTGCAGCTGCACGTCCAGGAAGTCTGGGTATTCGATAACTTTCTTAATCTTGGCGAAATTGATTCGCTCGTCGGCTTTCTGCAAAGCCTCTGCTTTCGGTGTAGCCAATGCGTTTGGGTGTTAAGAAATGGACACTGAAGCGTAATCTAACAATGGCAACCTTTGCCAAACTCTCTTTCGTACCTAGGCACAAAAAGCCGCAATGCGGCACAAGAGAGCAATTCAATAAAACTTATAGTCTACAAACAGGAAAAGACCTGGCTTAGTTGCCAGGCCTATCCATGTTTCTAAAAGAAAAAGCGGGCCGCAGCTTACTTAACTTCTACTTCAGCACCAGCTTCTTCTAGCTGCTTCTTTAAAGAATCAGCTTCGTCTTTAGCAACACCTTCTTTCAAAGGCTTAGGGGCACCGTCAACTAGCTCTTTAGCTTCTTTCAATCCTAAGCCAGTTAAGTCTTTCACCAACTTAACAACAGCTAGCTTCTGGCCACCAGCAGCTTTTAGGATAACGTCGAACGAAGTTTTCTCTTCAGGAGCTTCGGCAGCTGCAGCGCCACCACCGCCAGCTACCATTACGGGAGCAGCAGCAGCAGGCTCAATGCCATACTCTTCCTTTAGGATACCAGCTAGTTCGTTTACTTCTTTCACCGTCAGGCTAACGAGCTGCTCAGCGAATGCTTTCAAATCTGCCATTTCTGTAGATTGTTAAAAAAGTTGTTTGTTGTATAAGTTGAAAGTGAAAAAGATGAGCAGCGGTTAGCCTGCAACCTCTTCTTTTTCGGAAAGCGTTTTGAGGATACCAGCCAGCTTGCTTCCGCCGCTCGATAGAGCAGAGATAACATTCTTTGCAGGTGACTGAAGCAAGCCGACGATTTCGCCGAGGAGTTCTTGCTTGCCTTTGATAGTGCTGAGAGTCTCAAGTTGATTAGCACCTAGGTAGATGCTAGCATCTACGTATGCACCTTTCAGTGCTGGCTTCGGCTCTACACCTTTTCCATAAGCTTGCTGCTTATAGAAGTCTTGTAGAAGCTTAGCAGGAGCTGAACCCGACTCTTTAGAGAACAGAACACCTGACTGACCTTTCAGTGCAGCATCGATTTCTGTTGTCTCTCCGTCAAGCGTGTCAAGTGCTTTACGGATCAGTGTGTTCTTATAAACTTTGAACTCCATGCCGCGGTTGAAGCACAGGCGACGGAATTCATTGATTTTCGCTACCGTCATCGCCGAAGCATCGGTGATGTAGAACGCGTTGTGCGATTGAAACTTCTCGCTCAACTCGTCGACGAGGGCTTGTTTTTCTTCCCGGGTCATATCGTCGTCTTAGTTATCTTAAGCGGAAGTTACTTGCGTGTCGACCGGTACAGCTGGGCTCATCGTGCTCGAAAGCGTAATGCTTCTGATGTAAGTACCTTTCGCTGAAGAAGGCTTCAAACGGTTTAAGGTTTGAATAACTTCAAAAGCGTTTTCAGCAAGCTTACTGTCGTCGAACGACACTTTACCAACACTGCAGTGAATGATGCCAGTTTTATCAACTTTGAAGTCAATCTTACCAGCCTTTACTTCCTGTACAGCTTTTGCTACATCGGTAGTTACCGTACCTGATTTTGGGTTCGGCATCAGACCACGAGGACCTAGCACGCGACCTAGACGACCAACCTTTGCCATTACTGATGGCATAGTAATGATTACGTCGATATCCGTCCAGCCTTTCTCAATCTTGGAGATATAATCATCAAGACCTACAAAGTCAGCACCAGCAGCAGTCGCTTCAGCTTCTTTATCAGGCGTAACGAGTGCAAGTACACGTACAACTTTACCAGTACCGTGAGGTAGCGTAGCAACGCCACGTACCATTTGGTCTGCTTTGCGTGGGTCAACACCTAAACGCACGTCGATGTCAACAGAAGAATCAAACTTGGTATAGGTTATATCCTTTACCACTTTGGCAGCCTCTACTAACGAACGTACTTGTGTTAGGTCATGTTTGGCAAGGGCTTCCTTGCGCTTTTTGCTAACTTTTGCCATGAGTTCTTCTTGGTTTAAAGTTATTGAGCGAAAGGAGCGTCACCTTTGATCGTGATACCCATGCTACGGGCCGTGCCAGCTACAAGCTTCATTGCTGACTCAATCTTGAAAGCGTTCAAGTCAGGCATTTTCACTTCAGCGATTTGGCGAATTTGATCCCATGTCACTGAACCTACTTTGTTTCGGTTTGGCTCTTTTGAACCGCTCTGAATTTTAGCAGCATCCAACAACATTACCGGAGCAGGTGGGGTTTTCACCACGAAGTCAAATGACTTGTCCGTGTACATGGTAATCAAAACAGGACATACTTGGCCAGCCTTATCTTGAGTCCGAGCATTAAACTGCTTGCAGAACTCCATAATGTTAAGGCCTTTGCTACCAAGTGCAGGTCCAACCGGCGGCGAAGGGTTCGCAGCGCCTCCCTTTATCTGAAGTCTCAGATAACCTCTAATTTCTTTGGCCATTTGGTTTGAAAAGCTTCGAGCTAAATAGTCGTAACACTAATAGCCCTCAGTTAAATATTGCTTCGAAATATGTGGAAGCACCACTAGCTCGAAGCAGCTAGCTAGTGACGATAACTTTCTTTATGCTATGATTCTTTTTCGACCTGTGTATAGCTCAACTCCATGGGAGTGCTACGGCCAAATATCTTCACAATTACGTTCAGCTTTTTACGCTCTTCAAATACTTCACTTACAGTACCCGAGAAACCACTAAACGCACCATCTACTACTTTCACCATTTCACCGGTGATAAATGGCGTCTCAAGGGAAGCAACTTCTTCTTCACTTTCATCTACGATTCCGAGAATGCGATTAACTTCGGCAAGACGTAGTGGAATAGGCTTAGTGTTTGTGCTCTTCCCTTCCTTATCACTAAGAAAGCCAATCACTCCAGGAGTACTAGTAATGATGTGATCAACTTCTCCGTGCGTCAAGTCTGCATGGATAAGGATATAACCAGGAAAGAAATTACGCTCACGTACACGTTTCTTTCCATTACGCATTTCATACACCTTCTCCGCTGGGATTAATACTTGAGGTACTAACTCCGAGAGACCATGACGACCAATTTCAGTCTCTAAGTACTGTTTGGCCTTCTTTTCTTGTCCACTTACTGAGCGGACAACATACCACTTCAATTCTCCCATCAGATCAGCCGATTAACGGAATGAATTGTAAAAGACTTCCAAGCTCTTGTTGAATACAACATCCATTAGACCAACAACAGCAGCAAAAACCAGCGAACCAATAAGCACTAAGCCAGCGCTCTTCTGCAGTTCTTCGAGAGAAGGCCACGTTACTTTGTAACGCATTTCCTCAGTAGTATCGCGGAAATATTTCGTCAGCTTACTCATGATCTAGCGCCGGTTTGGCTTTAAAAACATAGCCAGTCGAACTGGCCTTTGGCACGGGCGGAGAGATTCGAACTCCCATCAAAGGTTTTGGAGACCTCTATTCTACCCTTGAACTACGCCCGTAGAAACACTTCCCATGAACTCTAGGTTTCAATTGGGAGTGCAAAGGTAATGCAAAGTATAGATAAAACAAATCCGCCCCTGAAAAATCAGAGGCGGATTGTTCTATAAATCAGATTAGTCGAGGATTTCAGTAACCTGACCAGCACCTACAGTACGACCACCTTCGCGAATAGCGAAGCGAAGTCCTTTCTCCATCGCCACCTTGTTGATCAGCTCAACTTGGATAGTGATGTTATCACCAGGCATTACCATTTCTACACCCTCTGGAAGAGTGATGATACCAGTAACGTCAGTAGTACGCAGATAGAACTGAGGACGGTAGTTATTGAAGAAAGGAGTGTGACGACCACCTTCTTCTTTCGACAATACGTACACTTCGGCTTTGAACTTCTGGTGAGGAGTTACTGAGCCCGGCTTGCAAATAACCATACCGCGACGGATATCGTCTTTTTCAATACCACGGAGCAACAGACCTACGTTGTCACCAGCTTCGCCACGATCAAGGATCTTGCGGAACATTTCCACACCGGTAACTACCGACTTCAGACCTTGCTTAGCACCCATACCTAGGATGTCTACTTGCTCACCTGAGTTGATGATACCACGCTCAATACGACCAGTAGCAACAGTACCACGGCCTGTGATTGAGAATACGTCCTCAACCGGCATCAGGAAGGGCAGGTCAGTCAAACGAGCAGGAATTGGAATGTAGCTGTCAACAGCGTCCATCAGCTCCTCAATCTTGGGAACCCAGTTAGCGTCACCATTTAAACCACCTAGAGCCGAGCCTTGGATGATCGGAATATTGTCGCCGTCGAAGTCATAGAAAGAGAGCAACTCACGAATTTCCATTTCAACGAGCTCAAGCAATTCGGGGTCGTCAACCATGTCCACTTTGTTCATGAACACTACTAGTTGAGGAACACCTACCTGGCGAGCTAGGAGGATGTGCTCACGAGTTTGTGGCATTGGGCCATCAGTAGCAGCAACCACTAGGATGGCGCCGTCCATTTGAGCAGCACCTGTTACCATGTTCTTCACGTAGTCAGCGTGACCAGGGCAGTCAACGTGAGCATAGTGACGGTTTTCGGTAGCATACTCTACGTGAGCCGTGTTAATCGTGATACCACGCTCTTTTTCTTCAGGAGCGTTGTCAATCGACGAGAAGTCACGCTTAGCGGCCAGACCTTTGTTCGCCAGTACCGTTGTGATAGCAGCAGTCAGGGTGGTTTTGCCGTGGTCCACGTGCCCGATCGTACCGATGTTCACGTGCGGCTTGGAACGATCAAAATTTTCTTTAGCCATTGTAAAGAGATTAAGAGGAATTTTGTGGTGTAAGAGGGAAAAACGCGACTAGACTATATTGCAAGAAAGCGAAACACAGCTTCGCCAAAGTAGGAAAACTGCACGTCGCTTTTACTTGCTTGATAAATACAAACGGTGCAGTCGCGCTGCTCCGCCGGTACTATTATAAATGGAGCCATTGATGGGATTTGAACCCATGACCTCTTCCTTACCAAGGAAGTGCTCTACCCCTGAGCTACAACGGCTAATTGCACAAAACAATTCATAAAGAACGGTCAAAAGCTCGCGACTTGCATTTAACTGCTTCTATAATTCGTTCTGAGCGGGAGACGAGGTTCGAACTCGCGACCTACAGCTTGGAAGGCTGTCGCTCTACCAACTGAGCTACTCCCGCATGCGAGCAGTATATGATAGCAAAACCAACTTAGCTAATCACAAAGTCAAGTTGTATCATCTACTATTCAACAGTGGGGGCGAAAGGACTCGAACCTTTGAACCCGAAGGAGGTGAGTTACAGTCACCCGCAATTGCCGCTATGCGACGCCCCCAAATAGATCTCTTGACCATTTATCAAAAGCTCTTTGCTCCTTTTAGCTAAACCTATCTAAGACGGATGGCTTAAGGAGCTGCAAAATTAATGGGTTTCCGATGCAAGTCAAGCGCCACATCAAAAAGGATGTAATTATTTTTTCAGTTTAGCTAAAGCTTACTGAACGTTACATCTCTTTTCTGGAAGAAGAACAAAGCTATTCTCCTTACTATGAACATGCTAAGTAGAATTTATTGCAACATAGTAAACATAGCTTTTACCTGTTGGTCCTTTTCTTTCTCTCGAATATCCCGCATGGTTGCTTTCACGTTGGAATTAGTAGCGGCCATCATACCTAAAGCCTTATAGGCTCCTAAGCGTACATAAAACTTCGAGCCAGTTCGAGCATAGCTTTCAAGACGTTGCAAACCTTTATCACGCTCCACAGGAGGCATTCTCAACATTAGGGTAGCAAAATCCTCGAAATAGGATTGATATAGATTTTCGTCACTGACATCAGCCATACGGCGCAAAAACCATTGATATTGATCAGTAGTACCATTTAGAGCATAGTAGTTCGCTAAAGCATTCAACAGTGTTTCATTACGAGTCTCCTGCAAAGCATTAATCTGCTCCTTGGTGTTAATAGAAGGGTTCTTAGCTAGTGCGTTAATAGCGCTTCCTATTACTAAATACGAGCTATCGTTGAGTGCAGTAGCATACAACCCACTGAAGTCCTCGTTAGGAAACGAAGCTAAGGAAGTTATTGCTGCTGCTCGAACTTGGCTCTTTTGATCTTTACTTGCTACTCGCTGTAATTCCTTCCGAATTGCTCCTCCTTCAGGACCTTTGTATTTACGCAAAGCTTCAGCTGCATTCTGCCGTACAGCCCAGAAATCATCATTCAAGGCGGCACGCAACATGCCACTGACAGTCAAATCACCCATCTTCGGCCGTAGCTTCTCTATCGCTTCATACTTCTGCAGATAATTGCGCGCATGGTAGTACTGAAACAGTAGTTCGTCTTGCGTACGTTCTTCTTCAATCTGGGCTAGCAATTGTCCTTCGCTATCAAACTTTACTAAGCTAGGGTGTTGCGACGCAGGTATAGAAAAGACTTGATCAGCTTTTGTTATGGTGATTCGATGATCAATCGGCTGATTGTTGTTCCAGATAGTGATTGTAACAGGTAGACGGTAGAGAGGAGTGAACGTAGTGTCTTGTACTTGCTGCACATGCAAGTTTTCCTGCCCATTAGCGTAGCTGTGAGTCACATGCAACTCTGGGTGTCCTCGTTGCAAGAACCATTGATCGAAGAACCACATAAGATCTTCTCCGGTAGTTTCTTCAAAAGCTATACGCAGCTTCGACAACTCGCTCGAGGAAAATTTATTCTGTGTCAAGTATCGGCTTAAGGCTGCAAAAAAGGCATCATCACCAACGTATTTCCGCAGCATATGTAACACACGTCCGCCTTTGCTATAAGAGTGCGAGTCAAACATGTCTTCGCGGTTCTCATAGTGATAGCGGATAAGCGGCTCTCGCTTGCTTTGTGCCTCATAGAGATACTGACTCAATCCTTTTTGCTGCTCAAGAGCGGCTTCATTAGCTCCTTTACTATGTTCAGCCCACAAAAACTGAGCGTAGTCAGCAAATGATTCGTTGAGAGGTAGATTTGACCAAGATTCGCAGGTAACGTAATTACCGAACCAGTGGTGAAACAACTCGTGTGCGATTGTAGCGTCATCGTCGCGGTCGAGTAAATCGCGTTGCGTGAGCTGTGTATCTTCTTGGCGATGCGTCACGGCCGTGGTGTTTTCCATGGCACCTGATACGAAATCGTATACTGCTACCTGAGCATACTTCTCCCATGGAAACTCAACACCTAGCTTGGTAGAAAAGAACTCTAACATCTCAGGTGTGCGCCCAAATACGGCTCGTGCAGTACTTTCAAATTTAGGGTCTACATAGTAATCCACTGCCTTACCATGCCAACGGTCGCTCACTACAGCAAAATCACCCACAGCTATCATGGTCAAGTAAGGTGCTGCGGCTAGGTTTTGCTTCCATACATCCGTACGCGTTCCGTCAGGGTTTCCCTTCGAAGAAATCAGCACTCCATTAGAAAGCGTCTTAAACTGCTTATCTACCGTCAGGGTGATTTCCTGCGTCATGCGCTGATTCGGCTTATCGATAGTCGGAAACCAGCAAGAGTTAGCTTCTGTCTCACCTTGCGTCCAAATCTGCCGAGGCTTGTTTTTATCAGTACCTAGGGGGTTGATAAAGTACAAACCCTTATCAGAGGTGATGGCAGCACTCCCTCCTGCTGCTAACTCATTTGGCTTTGCGACATAACTAATACGCACCTCATATGGCTCCGTACGCGCATACTGTCGGTCGAGGGTAATAGTAAGCTTGCGCTTGTCGTAAGTATAATTTAGATTCTTATCCTTGTTGTTTTTGGTCAACAGGCGCACGCTTTTAATATCAAACCCCTTGGCATCGAGTACCAATTGGCTTTGCGGATAGAAGTGCGACTGAACCAACAAAGCAGCATTACCAATAAGTTGTTGTTTAGCCCAATCGAAACGGATATCTAGCTTTGTGTTAAGCAAATCCGTGAGAATAGTAGCTGTGGGTTGTACGGGAGTAGTAGGTGGCAACCATGAGGGTACAACCAACGTGCTAACCGCCGGTTCAGGAGTAGCTTGCGCAGTTGGACTTACTGGCTTCTTGCGAGTTGCTGTTTTCGTTGATACCGCTTTAGTAGACTTAACAGTTTGAGCTGGTGCGGTTATATGACACGTGAGGACCAGGCCAAGAATGCCGAGGACCGAATATTTCATGCTAGCAGACACTATAGGAATGTGGCCTAAATTTCCGAAAATATTTCAGATTTGACCTATCTTTAAGCCCTTTTCCGCGCCCTTTCCCTTACACCTTTATGCTCCAGATAAGTACTAGTTCGAACCGCAGTTGGGAAGTAGATTATCAGCTTAATGGTCCTATTTCCGTTAATGGCGAGCTATTCACCTGGGACTTAGTGCTGCTGGGAGATGGACGTTATCATTTGCTTTATGAAGGTCGATCTTACTCGATTGAAGTAATAAGCACTGACTACACAGCAAAATCATTTACACTGAAAGTCGGTAATCACTTTATCGAACTTCAGGCCAAAGATCGTTTTGACCTCCTGCTCGACCGATTAGGCATGGCTGACGCTTCTGCACACAAGGTAAATGAGCTAAAAGCGCCAATGCCGGGACTTATTGTCGATATCCGAGTCGAATCTGGTCAGACGGTTCATAAAGGCGACCCACTACTAGTATTGGAGGCTATGAAAATGGAAAACATATTGAAAGCTCCTACTGATGGAGTGGTCAATGCTATTAAAGTGGCTCTGCGCGATAATGTTAGTAAAGGGCAAGTTTTAATCTCATTTAGCTGAGCTAGAAATACAAATGACCACTGCCGACGAGGCATGCTCAGTTTGACTTTTAATTGACAAACACTTCACAAGCTTGGTTAAGCTGCCGTATTCGCCTCACAACAATTGATTTCTCCACTTAACTCTCTCTATTTTGAAGTACAACCGAATCCTGCTGAAGCTAAGCGGTGAAGCACTAATGGGCCAGCAACAATATGGCATTGATGCAGCTCGTTTGATGCAATACGCACAGGAAATTAAAGCCGCGGCCGATAGCGGTACGCAGGTAGCTGTCGTGATTGGAGGGGGTAATATCTTCCGTGGTGTACAGGCAGCTGCTTTCGGCCTCGACCGAGTACAGGGCGACTACATGGGCATGCTGGCTACAGTCATCAATTCGATGGCTTTACAGAGCGCTTTGGAAGTTTTAGGGGTACAAACCCGCTTGCTGTCCGGTCTTACAATCCAACAGGTATGTGAGCCCTATTTGCGGCGACGGGCATTACGCCACTTGGAGAAAGGACGTGTAGTAATTTTTGGTGCAGGCATTGGTTCCCCTTACTTCACAACTGACTCAGCTGCTTCCTTGCGTGCTATTGAGATAGAAGCAGACGTTGTTCTGAAAGGTACCCGTGTTGATGGAATTTATACAGCTGATCCAGAAAAGGACCCAACTGCAACACGCTTCCCGGAAATTACTTTTGATGAGGTCATCGAAAAGAACCTCAACGTAATGGATATGACGGCCTTCACCTTGTGTAAGGAGAACAACCTACCCATTATTGTATTCGACATGAATACTGCAGGTAACCTTCAGCGCCTCATTGATGGACAGGATATTGGTACTCGTGTTGTACTAAGTCCAGAAGCTACTTCCCTTGAACCAAAGCATAGCAGCTTACAACCTAGCTTGGACGCACCCACTGGACAGGCTTAATTATTTGACTATTTGGTCAAGAACAGTTGAACAACAGCAATTTCTGACGTACTAATAACTTTTAACTTTCAGAATTCCAGAAGATGGACGAAGAAATTCAGTTTTACTTAAGCGAAGGCGAAGAGTCGATGGCGAAGGCGCTACAGCACACCAGCCTTGAACTAGGTCGCATTCGGGCGGGTAAAGCCACTCCAGCCATGCTCGACAGCTTACGAGTAGATTATTACGGTACCCCTACTCCTATCAGCCAGGTAGCCAACGTCTCAGCTCCCGATGCTCGTACGCTGTTCATTAAGCCTTGGGAGAAGAACATTATTAGTGAGGTAGTAAAGGCTATTAAGAACAGCGACCTAGGTCTCAATCCGCAGTCGGATGCGGAAGGAGTACGGCTCAACATTCCTCCAATGACGCAAGAGCGTCGTCGGGACCTGGTGAAACAGGTGAAGAATGAAACGGAAAGTGGAAAGGTACGCATCCGGAGTATCCGCAAAGACGTGAATGATTCTTTGCGTAAACTATTAAAAGAAGGTGCCGCAGAAGATGCGGTAAAGGATGCAGAAGCTAAAGTGCAGAAAGTAACAGATAGCTATATCAGTAAGATTGATGATCTGATGAGCAAGAAAGAAGCTGAGATTATGACCATCTGAGCTAGCCTACTTAGAACAGAAAAGCCCCAACTAAAAAACTTTAGTTGGGGCTTTTTATGATCGATAAAACTTACTGCCAATAACCCTTGCGGGTAATTTCTTCCTCTACATTCTCTGGAACCAAGTACCGGATAGACTTACCATTCCGTATGCAATTACGAATGAACGTAGCCGATATATCTAGTAAAGGAGCTTCTACAACGCGTGCTTGTTCAGGTACCTTTGGCAAAGCGGAAGCACCAGAACGCGGATATACATAAATCGGAGTTTCTTCCAGAATGTGGTCAACCTGTTTCCATTTTGGTAAACCAGCTAGGTTGTCCTCCCCCATCAATAACACAAATTGATGATTGGGATACTGTGTTCGAAGTACACTGAGTGTATCGACAGTATAGCTAGGTTTAGGCAGACCAAATTCCGTATCTAACGCTCGTAGCCGTTCGTTTCCTGCAATAGCTAACTGAACTAGATGATAACGCTCGCGCTCCGCTAGAAGCTCTTGCTCGGCTTTGAACGGACTTTGAGGCGACACCACTAGCCATACAGCATCTAGATCCGTGTGCGTAGCCATAAAATTTGCTACGATCAGATGGCCCGTATGAATCGGATTAAAAGAGCCAAACAGTAACCCTATCCTAGGTGCCGTGTTCACGACAAGTTCGATTCTGTTGCTATGAAGTTACGTACTAGCTTTTCAGCTTGTGAAGAAGCTTCATCTAGGTTATCGTTGACGATGGCCACATCAAACCGGTCCTCGAACGTGAGCTCAAATTTAGCTTTGTAAACTCGCCCAGAAATACTGGACTCAGAATCGGTTGCACGAGTTCGTAATCGGGTTTCCAATATCTCTAAAGATGGAGGCTTAACAAAGACAGCTAAAGCACGGTCTTTATAAAACTCCTTGATACTCAAACCGCCCTTTACATCCACATCTAGGATGGCGTGTCTACCACTAGCCCAGATGCGCTCGATTTCGGATTTTAGAGTACCGTAGAAGTTGCCGGCATAAACTTCTTCCCACTCCACGAACTCATCATGACGAATTTTCTCTTGAAATTCCTCAATGGAGATGAAGTAGTAGTCTTTACCATTAGCTTCGGTGCGGCCGCGCTTATCGCGCGTGCAAGCCGAAATAGAAAAGCTCAGTTCTGGAATTCGCTCCAGCAACCGATGGACGATAGTGGTTTTGCCAGCGCCAGAAGGTGCTGAGAACACAATAATTTTACCCTGCATCAGGCAAAATTACGCCATTTCCGTCTTAAGGCGCGTCATAATTGTGTCAGGTAATGAGTTAGGCGCACCTTTACGGCCCACATACTGAGTCAGAAACCCAACGAAAATACGCTGCTTATCAATGCTATCGAAGCACGGAGAGCAGTCTTCGGCGTGGCTGATGAAATAATCTTCATCTTCCTCGCTAGGGGCTTGGCCCACGATGATTTGGTCGAGAATTGTCGTCACGCGTTCACAGTCGGGGCCAGTAACGGCCGCGTTCTGGTTAGTTGGTGTTGTAGAGGTGGCTTTCATAATCTAAATCATTTATTTATTCGTTGTCGTCATCGTCAGTCGCTAATGCATCGGCTTGCTCTTCGCTGCCGTACCCCATCGACTTGGCGTACTTTTCCAGTTTTTCCTTTAAGAAATTTCGTGCTCGGTGTAAGCGCGAACGGACAGTCCCGATTGGAATGTCCAATACTTTTGCCATCTCTTCGTAGGTGAATCCCTCCAAGTCACAGAGGATAATGACCGTACGAAAATCAACTGGCAAGGAGTTCAGTGCGCTAGCCACCTCGTCGCCGATGAGGTCACGCACTGCTTGCTGCCGCATATCCGACGACGTGCTACCCACGTCGCCCTCGGCCTCCACGTCTTCCGTATTGTAGTAACCCTCAATCTCGCTGTAGTCGACTTTGGCGGGTTGTTTACTCTTTTTTCGGAAGTCGTTAATGAACGAGTTTTTCAGGATGCGAAACAGCCACGCTTTCGCGTTGGTTCCCGGCTCGAAGTATTCGAAGAAACGATAGGCCTTCAAATACGTCTCTTGGACGAGGTCATTGGCGTCATCTTCATCAAGGGTGAGACGGTAGGCAAAGTTGTACAGAGAATCAAGGACGGGCATTAGTTCGGCTTGGAACCGTCGGTCCTTTTCTTCTTTGCTCAGCTTAGGAACCCGTTCGGGAGAATCGCTCATGGGCACTAGGAGTAGATGGCTAAAATTGTAAAAAAAGAGCTAGTGACCAAACAAGCAAGTTGGTGCTCTACTTGTTTTTTTGGTGGGTCAACCAGCTTTCTGCTGGGCTTGCCGCTCTGCATTCACGACTAAGAAGCCATAGAGGAAAACAAAAAGGTTGAAGCCAATCTGAAGCTGTAGAAGCGAGTCAACTAACATTGCTACGCACAGAATGAGCAGGAAATGTATGACGTACGGGTTACGACGTACTCTAGGTTGCGCTAACGGCCCGAGTAAGACAAGTAGCCACACAAATAGACCTACGATACCAGCGCCTAATAGGTAATGCAAATATTGATTATGAACCATGACCCAGTTGACGGGCTGTAGGCCAAAGTCGCGCCACCTATACTCTTCCATCATTGCCGGTTCCGTATCAGCAAGGCCTACACCGAACCATGGATGCTGTGCGACAACGGCCTGCGCCGTTTGCCAGGCAGCCAAACGTTTCGAGAGCGAAAAGTTGTTGATGTCGTGATTAAGACTGAACTGCTCAAGGTCGTAGTAGGTACCATTGACCCTAGCTTGGATAGGCTCTAGTGTTTTATAAGCAAGCCACGGCAGGACAGCAAACATGATCAATGCTCCTAGCCCCCACAAGAACTGACGACGCGCTACAATCAACACAACAGCATCGAAGAGCAGAGTACTGTAGAAAACTAGCAGCCCAGTGCGGTATGCTAACACGTGTAAAACGACTACAATTAATAGCACTGCTAGTAGCAGGAGCCAACGCCATAAGCGGGTGGCGTAAGCACTACGCTGCAGCAACACGCCAAAGTAAAACGCTAAGGCAAGCATTACACTGAAGTGGATGTGAAACACCCCCGTAACAGTTTGAATGTTCTGTCCAGTGTTAAACATTTCGTGTACTTCAGACGCCGTGAGCAGGTAACGAACCAATGTATCAGTACCCAACAGCGCAGTACCTAGGACGAACATACAACCTAGGAGAAACCGCTGGCGACCACTTAGCGGCACAGCAACAGCAAAAGTTAGCGGTACGCCTAGTAGAGGAAGCTGCCGAAAAAGCTCGTGTCGCCAGATGCCCCATTCCGTAGTATACAGCCCGCTGAACACAAGCACAGCATAAAGCAAGGCCGCAAACACGACGGCCGGATTATGCCACCATCGAGCTAGCTCAATCCGCCATGCAGGATTAGTAGCCGCACTTAGTAGACCAACCAATGGGCTCAGGGCCACTAACGCCCGAGCGGACAGTAGCCCTACAATGCCTGCAACGCAAGCTACTAGCAATAGGCATTGGGAAAGATAGCCAGTCCGGTATGCTTGCCGCAATGCAGTTGCCAGCGTAGATGAACTCATAAAATATTCGGAATAAGCAGGCGAACTCTAGAAAGCAGCAAAAGTAACAACAGGTAAGTGCTGCCAAGTTAAAATACGCTCTAACACTTGCAGTGGTGCTATGGCCTTGATGCAAGTGCAGCTAGCGGGTACTTGTCGGCAGTCGTTACAATCGGGACGGTCAAATACCAAGTACTCAGCATACGGCCCTAAGGGAGCCCAACGGCCAGGATGAGTAGGGCGCATTGGTGGGTACAAGCCGAGTGCGTGCCGCCCCAGTGCTGCAGCTAGGTGTAAAGGTCCTGTACTGGCAGCTACCAGCCCATCAGCAGCAGCAATAAACGATAAGAGTTGTGCTAGGTTTAACTTACCAGTAAGCTCCCCAGCCAATACGGCAGCATGGGCATCTAGCCATGGCCGCAGTTCCTCCCCCTCCGCTGCTGTGCCTGTTACAAAAACTCGATGCCCCGCTTGGTGCAACAAGCGAGCAAGCGCACCAAAATACTCCAGTCCCCATTCGCGAGCACTACCTCGTGAGCGGGGATGCAAAATAACATTGAGTTGCTCTGGCCGACGAGCAGCTAGCAACTGCTGCCATTCGATAGCAAGTGGCACAGTTGGTTGCAAGCGTACCAATGCTGCTACCTGATCTAAACCAGGTTGTTCAGTGTAGCCGAATGGCTCTAGTAGCTTCAGGTTGAGTTGGGCTTCATGTAACTGGGAATGCCGGCGGCTAAGCGCCACCAGCCGATTACAGGTTAACCAATGAAACCAGCGGCTACGGGTACCAACCCGTAGTGGAATGCCGGCTTTACGCCCTAGCTGTGCTACATGCCTGTTAGGAAAAACGTGCACAATGGCATCGGCTTGCTGAGCGCGCAGAATAGCTAGCTGGTCTTTTTCTCCTAGAATTCTCAACTCGTCATAATCCAGGAAAGCATCTACCCATGGGCAAGCTTCTGCCACAGCTTGCGTGTACGTGCGCCCCAGAAGAACGATCCGGCAGCCTGGCACCATCTGCTTCAGTTGACCACAGATGGGTAAGGTAAGCACCACATCACCAATAGCATCTGTCCGGCTAATGATAAACGTCTTCATAAGCCGGAAGTAAGCCGAGGCCGCTTCGTACGCAGCTTAGCAAATTTTAGAAAAACTCCCCAAGCAGAAATACCGGCAATGCATAGCCCAGCGAATCCATCTAAGAAGCCTAAACGCAAAAAGTATCCATGCACGAATTTCCACCATGGTTTCAACAATAGGTGAAACAGCGTAACCTGATACTTGCCGCGTAAAGCTAGCTCATCGGCGGCGATGCTCGTGAAGCGATTAAGCTGCGCTACGTGCTGTTCTACGGAATCATATGAATAGTGAAGCAGGTCTCCTTTTAAGTTGATTGCTTGCTGGTTAGGGTATAGTTCGTAGCGTTCGTGTAGCAGCAGGCCTTGCCATTGTCCACAGCGGCGGTCGTAGAGGCGCAGCTTACGATCAGGATACCAACCACCGTGTTTCACCCAAGTGCCACAGTAATTAGTAAGCCGGGCTAACGTATAGCCGGCAGCCAGCCAGTTCATTTTCACCTGTCGAATACTATCGCGCAAGGCATCAGTAAGCACCTCGTCAGCGTCGAGTTGGAGCACATAATCGTGGTGCGCTTGAGTAGTAGCAAAGTTCTTTTGCTCTACATATCCCTCAAATTGATGCTGTACGACTCGGGCGTTGTGCTCTTGGCAAATTTCGACAGTGCGATCTGTCGAGAAAGAATCAACCACCACCACGTCATCTGCTATATCCTGCAGAGCGAGCAGGCAGCGGCCAATAGTATGTTCTTCGTTATAAGTGATGATGACGACCGAAAGCAGAATGGACATATAGGCGCAAATATCCGCATTTTGTTAGCATCGGCCTTGACCTGCCATGGTTAATCACGTACTGTCTTTCCAGAACAACACGTTGATGTAGCATGCGTACTTGCAACCTAAGTACCAATAGTCACATGATGTAAGTTGTAGCCTGTGGCAAGATTTGTGCGACTTTGGTGGCTCCTACTACCTCTTTCAGTTGCTTGCTTATTGCAGTCTTTATCCCTCCCAACTTCTTCGTATGTGGCTCAGGTCAGTACTAGTTTTGTTTATTACTCTAGCAATCTTCAATAAGCTAATTGCACAATCAACAATTGATTACAAGAACTACCAAGAGATTTTCAAGGATGATTTCACTTACACCCAAAAAGAGGAGCTAGGTCGTAACTGGCGCTTCGTAAGTCCGAATGATCCTGACCAAGGCTGGGGAGATGAGTACTTCACTCCAGAGCAAGTTTCCTTGCGCTCGGATGGTAAACACCGTGGCACCGGCTTGCTGCGCCTTTCTGCACAACGCTTGCCGGAACCAAAACCGAGCAAGCATGGAGACAGATTGTTTGTCTCAGGTAAGATCGAGTCGATAATCGACATAGATGGCACCCAAAGCTGCCATGGAATGTACCCGGGCTTTACTTACGGAATGTTCGAAATAAGGTGCAAGCTCCCTAAAGGCCGAAACGGAACATGGCCTACCTTCTGGTTCCTCTCAGGCGATACGGAGATAGATGTGGTAGATAACCTGAAGCCTGATCCAGCTGCAGTTATCCAGTCAGGAGTCATCGACTGGCACAAAACGTTTCCTAATGATTCATTAGGAAATGCAGAAAAAGGGGCTGTTCTCTACAAACGTTTCGGGTCTTTGCTTTCAGATGACTTCAATACCTACACTGCCGTTTGGACTCCTTCGCGCGTGTCATTTTTCTTCAATGGTCGCTTGCTTTATAACGTCGACGATACGGTAATAGCCACGCACAATTGTGCAGGAATGCTGTTAGCGACATTACAGATGAAAAACTACGATCAATCTGTACAGCGTGCACACATGGATATTGATTATATCCGAGTGTTAAAGCCGCGTGGCAATGACTATTCACTGCCGTATACAAGTGATCCAGAAGCAGCGAACAAATCGATTGTAGAAAGCTTACCGAACATCAGTACAGCAGTTGGTGCTCTTATTGTGAACCCACTATCACCTGAAGAGGTCTTTTATCGGGGTAACAACGATGAGCTCTATCGTGCATTACGCCGCGGCAAACGTTGGAAGGTTGAATCCCTTCATGAAACGGCCAATGTTCAGCAGACAGATTACTTAGTAAAAAGTGAATTGCATTACGATATTCGTACTAACACCATTACTTACCAAGGTGGTAACAATCAGCTACAAACATTCACCTTTTCGACTAATTGGCAGCATAATACACTCCCTTCTGGCCCTTTATAGAGCCCCAGTAAAAAAGAAGCCTGGTTCGAAAAATTCGAACCAGGCTTCTTTTTTACTGGGGCTAGGTTATTTCTAGTACCGATACAGGTCTGATTTGAACGGACCTTCTACATCTACGCCGATGTAAGAAGCTTGCTTTGGCTTCAACTCATCTAGCTCTACCCCAATCTTAGCTAGGTGTAGGCGAGCTACTTTCTCGTCTAGGTGCTTGGGCAGCGTATATACCTTGTTCTCGTATTTATCCGAGTTCTCCCACAGCTCCAGTTGTGCTAGTGTTTGGTTAGTGAAAGAGTTCGACATCACGAAAGAAGGGTGACCTGTAGCACAACCTAGGTTTACAAGACGTCCTTCGGCCAGCACGATAACTTCTTTGCCGTCGATGTTGTAGAGGTCAACCTGAGGCTTTACGGTATCTTTTGTGTGACCGTAATTAGTGTTAAGCCAAGCCATATCGATTTCATCGTCGAAGTGGCCGATATTACAAACAATAGCCTTGTCTTTCAGCGCGCGGAAGTGCTCTTCCGTCAGGATGTCGCAGTTACCAGTCGCAGTAATTACGATGTCCGCTTCTTTAATAGCGTTAGCCATTTTCTTTACGGCATAACCGTCCATAGCGGCTTGCAGCGCGCAGATAGGATCAATTTCCGTAACAACAACGCGTGCTCCGGCACCGCGAAGTGAAGCAGCAGTACCCTTGCCTACGTCGCCGTAGCCAGCTACCACAGCAATTTTGCCAGCCATCATCACGTCAGTAGCCCGACGAATAGCATCTACTGCTGACTCCTTGCAACCATACTTGTTATCAAACTTCGACTTCGTGACCGAGTCGTTGATGTTGAAAGCAGGCATCGGCAGGGTACCATTTTTCACCCGGTCGAGTAGGCGTAGCACGCCTGTGGTCGTTTCCTCCGAAATACCACGAATACCAGCAGCTAACTCCGGGAATTGGTTCAGAACCATGTTCGTCAGGTCACCACCATCATCGAGAATCATATTCAGTGGTTGACGCTCCTCACCGAAGTACAAAGTCTGCTCGATGCACCAGTTGAATTCCTCTTCGTTCATGCCTTTCCAAGCATACACCGGAATACCGGCTGCTGCAATAGCTGCTGCCGCATGATCTTGTGTAGAAAAGATATTACACGAAGACCACGTAACATCAGCCCCTAGCTCGATGAGCGTTTCAATGAGTACTGCCGTCTGAATCGTCATGTGCAAGCATCCAGCGATGCGAGCATCTTTCAATGGTTTCGAAGGACCGAATTCAGCACGTAATGCCATTAGCCCCGGCATTTCTGCCTCAGCTAACCGAATTTCTTTGCGGCCCCATTCGGCCAATGTGATGTCCTTAACCTTATAAGGTACGTAAGTTGTCTCCACCATAGTTGTAACTGTTTTGCGGTTTCAACTACAAAGGTAACAAGTTTGTTATTGGGATTTTAGCTGAGCTATAACAAGCAGCATGCATAAATATAGTGCTATGCTAGCAAGTGGGCTTTAAGATGCCGTTGAGCATTTTAAAAATCGCCGATCCGAATCAAGGATTAGCACCGTCTTTGCATTATTAGAAAAAGCCTATATGACAGCAGTCAGAACGTATGCCTCGCGCGCTCTGTTCTAATGCATCAGCGAGTTTTCTATCACTCAGCAACTCCTAGTAAGCAGTTGCTCTTTGCAAGTTTATGCCCTCTTTTTCTCTACTGACGGCCACGCTTTTTGGTCGCCGCATCACCTTTTTGCTGCCATTCATATTACTCTTCGGTGCTGCTCGTGCGCAGACGAACATCACACATCATCCACTTGTTAGCATAAGTGCAGAGGACAAAACCAGAGGATTGAATGGCCCACAGTCGAACTTTTATTTTTCTTTAGATGGTAGTGAAGACTACCAAAATGCTGGTTTTTTTGGCCAACGAATTAGACCATACCTAGCTTATAATTCAGAGGCGCTCAGTTATTTGAATGACTACCGGCGGCAAAAAACCTTATTGATCGGAGAGCGACTGATCTTTGTTAGCGCAGTTGCTTTCTATGGTCAACAGGTATTAGCTGGCGATAAACAAGTCTATCTCACTACGAAGCAGCAAGTGGCCATAGGGGTAGCAGCAGCCAGCTTACTGGCTAACGTGTTTATCTCGCGCAATACAAGTCACTACTTTCAACGGGCAGTAGAAGAGTATAATAGTGATCTTCCGACCAGCTATCATAACTTGCTGCGCCGACTTTCGCCCACGGCTGTTGGTGTAGTGGCTCCCACTGGGCAGCCGCAGCTAGCAATCCGTTGGAGTTTGCGCTAAATTTGCGTTTTTTTCGTAGGAGTATTTCATGGAATTTCCGCTCCCAGCAGCGGCTCGGCAGTATGTTGCCGATCACCTGCATGAAGACCCCGTTCAGTTGGCGCTACAAGCGCGCCGTTTCCCTAGCTTGCCGGTACCCGATCTGGTGCGCCAGATCCAGGCACGGCAGAAGGCCCGTACTAAGCTACCTGAATGGGCCAGCAACCCAGACTTAATTTTTCCACCAGCCTTATCGGTTGAGCAGGCATCCTCCGCTCGCACGGCAGCTTTCAAAGCTAGCTTGGTAAGTGGTCAGCGCCTCGCGGACCTTACCGGGGGCTTCGGAGTCGATGCTAGCTACTTCGCTCGTCAAATTCCGGAGGTCCATTACGTCGAGCGTGATCCTGCCTTGGTGGCGGTAGTTCGTTACAACTTAGAGCAGCTCGGCCAAACAAATATTGTTTGTCACGCAAGCGACGCAGTGAGTTTTTTGAAGAGCACGGATCAATCATTTGACTGGCTATATCTTGATCCTGCTCGCCGTAATACGGCAGCACGTAAGATTTACCGCTTACAGGATTGCGAGCCAGATGTACTGCGTATTATGCCCTTGCTATTGCACAAAAGCCAGCGCGTGCTGCTGAAGACTTCTCCCATGCTCGATATTGAACAAGCATTGGCAGAATTGAAGCAAGTACGTCGGCTATGGGTGATAGCTGTGGACAACGAATGCAAGGAAGTGCTGTATGAGCTTGGCCCAGAGCCGGCAGTGGACCCAGAGCGCTTCACGGTGAATTTGCTGCGCAATGGCCAACAGCAGGATTTCCGGTTGAATAAAGCACGCGAAGCACGCGCCATTTCGCGCTTCGCCGACCCACAGCAGTATCTCTACGAACCCAACGTAGCCATTCTCAAGGCTGGTGGCTTCCGTAGTATTGGCAATGCTTTCGAGTTGTTAAAGCTGCACCAGCATAGTCACCTCTACACTTCCGACATACTACGGCCAGAATTCCCGGGCCGTATCTTCCGCATCTTGGCTACCGAGCGCTACGCGGGTGAGGCTTTGCGGCCACACCTAGGTCCAGAAGCCAGGGCGCATGTTACCACTCGTAATTTCCCTGATTCAGTAGCTGAGTTTCGGAGCCGCACGGGCATCCGAGAAGGCGGAGACCTGTATCTGTTTGGGACTACCGATCTGCGTAGCCGCCCCATCGTGCTTGTGTGCGAACGGATGATACAGCCTATCAGCCAGGCAGCTGAGTAGCAAAGATCCAGTGCCATAAGTAGCTTCGCAGCGAAGCTACTTTGCTGGGCTAGTCCATTTACTGTTCTTTAACCGAAATCGCCAAGGTAAAGTCGCATCATCGCCCGCGTAATCGATTCCAACCCGCGGACTAGCAATAATCAATTCATCGGGGATAGTTTCGTCGTAATCTTCAATCCAGATTATGTCACCCACTACGCTGGTACCGTAGTATGCCGTTGTGATACCTAGGGCTTGCGTAACTAAGCCAGGTCCTGCCGTGAGCTTGGAAGAAACTTTAGCTAGCCCACGACGCACCAGCATTTCAGGAATACCTTCAACCGGCTCAATAGCCCTGATGAGCACGGCATCGGCTTTGCCGACTTCGTTGGTGATGATATTGAACAGCGCATAACGGCCGTAGATCAAATACACGTAGGCAACGCCGCCAGCTTCGTACATGATGCGTGTACGCTTGGTGAAACGACCTAGGTGCGAGTGGCATGCTTGATCGTTTATGTGCGCATACGCCTCCGTCTCAACAATGCGGCCGCCGGTAAGTACCCCGTCAATGTTCGTGAACAGATACTTACCAATCAGGCTACGAGAAATCTGTACTACATCAGGTTGTTGGTAGAAAGTAACAGGAAGCTTCATAGGAGCAATCAACAATAAAATGAACAAGGCCTCTTTTCTGGTTGAAAGAGGCCTTGTTGCTTTCGAGTATTTTTTGACTGCTACTTCTGTTGCGTTTGCGGCTCATCCTCGAGGCCGTCATGGTTACGGTCGTGGGCATCGGCCGCATGGTCGTAAAGCTGTTTTCCTGTTGGACGCTGTACCGAGTCGGGACGAAGCCCAGCGGTAGTTGAGTCAGAGCCAGCAGAGGCAGGGCCCTCCTGCATAGGTGCATCAGACTTGCTAGTGCCGCGTTCCACGTTGGTATCTCCTGAGTCGGTACCGGTGCTACAGGATGCTAATGAAGCTACGCTCAACAAAGAGGCAAAAGCTAGGGGACGAAACGAGTGAGAGAGTTTCATACGAGAGAGACTAAAGCTGAATAGGAATATCTGCAAATAGCCTCTACGGCTGATTAGCGCAACAGTTTTTGCGTAGTACCTAATTCAGCTTTTGCAACGCAAATACCTAGGGAGACTCAAAGGCGTAAATCAAGCTACGAGAAATACGAAAGTGTTGTTCTTGCACTAGTCTACTACCGTTTAAGACGCTGAGCAACTACTATATTTGCCATACTCTCAGCTATTATGATTCGCTTTTCTTCTCTTTCTACTAATTACCAAGTGTGGTTGCGTCGCATAGCAATACTAGCTGGTGTGAGCTTTGGACTGGCCTTGCTGCTCATAGGATATCTGTTCGGCACTAGCGACGCATTCTTCTCTCGGCTATTTGGCGCCTTTTTCGTATTTTTCTGGCTGCTGGCAGTTACTTTCCTTGGCGTAGTACCTTTTATTAACTGGGCAGCGGCAAACTGGTTTGGTAAGGGTTGGCGAGCAGTACCTACTGTATCCTCCGGCCGTCGTATTCGTACTACTACTGCGACTGGCAATTCGACCAGCCGGAAAACAACTAGCACCGCAAAACGGTTGAAGTAACACCGTACTACATAATTACAATCGCCCGTGAAAACAACCTTGCTTCATATCAAAAATATGGTGTGCCCGCGCTGCGTTGAGGCGGTACGCCACCTTCTCGAACAAGCTGGCTACAAACCTACCAACGTCCAGCTAGGCCAAGCACAGCTTGATCAGGCTACGCCGGTCGATCCGGTGGCAGTAGCCCCACTGCTGCGCGAAGCAGGTTTCGATGTACTTACGGGTCGCGCCGAGCAACTTACCGAACAGATTAAAGGCTGCCTGATTGAGTACCTAGAGCATTTACGCACAGCACGGATGCCGCTTACTACTTCTGCTTTCCTAACGGATCGGTTTGCTGCTACTTATTCGCACTTGAGTAAGGTATTCTCCCGCACCGCTAATCTCACAATCGAGAAATATTTGATTCGTCTGAAGATTGAGCGTGTAAAAGAGATGCTGAGCTACGGCGAGCTAACTCTTAGCGAAATTGCTGATCAGATGCGTTACAGCAGCGGCCAGCACCTTAGTAATCAATTTCGACAAGTAACAGGTCGCTCGGTAAGTGAATTTCGGCGTGAGCTCATGCCAAAGCGTTTAGCCCTCGACGAACTAGCGTAACCTAGCTTTCTATCGGCAGCAGAACCTTATACACCCTGAAGCCGAATTGCATACAACCCCCAGGAGGCGGTCGGAGTTGTAGAAGAATATTCTTCTACAACTCCGACCGCCTCTTTTATGCCCTTACTGAGACTCTTTGTATTCGCGCTACTGCTACCAACGGTAGTTTCTGCGCAGCACATGCACAATGCTACGGCTGACACCAGCCAGCACGGAGGTATGCACCAATCGGGCATGCACATGGGCGATTCGAGCATGGCGCATGGCGACCATGACATGCACGACATGAATATGTCGCACGCATATTCGCGCTATTTGCCTATGTCGCGCAACGGTTCCGGTACGGCTTGGCAACCCGACGCTACACCCATGTACATGTGGATGCAACACAAGGGTCCGTGGATGCTCATGTACCACGGGGCCGTGTTTGGGCGCTACACAAACCAAAACATCGGGCGAAAAAATGGGCAGCGTGGTGGTAGTACCCTCGACGCACCTAACTGGTTTATGACCATGGCTCAGCGCAACGTAGGCCAACGGGGGCTGCTGAATCTCACCCTAATGGTTTCGCTGGACCCACTCACAGAAGGCAACAATGGTTACCCGCTTCTTTTTCAATCCGGTGAGGCGTACAAGGGAAACCCGTTAGTTGACCGTCAGCATCCTCACGACTTGTTCTCTGGCTTAAGCGTTGGTTATACACACGCCTTTTCTCAAGACGTGGACATGACCTTGTACCTAGGTTATCCGGGTGAGCCAGCCGTAGGTCCCACTGCTTTTATGCACCGCATCTCGGCCATGTCGAACCCCGATGCGCCCCTGAGCCATCACTGGGTAGATGCGACGCACATTACTTTTGGAGTAGCCACCCTAGGTGTACGCTACAAACAGTTTAAGCTGGAAGGCTCCAACTTCACGGGCCGCGAACCCAATGAGTACCGCTACGGGTTCGACCGACCTAGGTCCGACTCGTGGGCTGCTCGCCTCATGTGGAATCCGACCAATGAACTGTCTTTACAGATAGGACAAGCGTGGGTGAAAAGTCCCGAAGAGTTGCACGCCGATGAGGATGTGCAACGCACTACCGCCGGACTCATGCACAGCCGCCAGTGGGGCGATTACCACTACATTGCGTCTTCCTTCATCTGGGGTATGAACCATTACGCCTTCGGTAATGAGCACGCCGTGTTAGCAGAAACCAACATAGCGTTAGGCAAGCCTACTGTGTATGGCCGTTATGAATTTCTGCAAAAAGATGCGGAAGAACTTACAGTACCGCACACCGAAGGCACACACCCAATTTATAATGTGCATGCCTTAACCCTAGGAGCTAGCTACCGGCTAGCACAACTTGGGCAGCACGGGCCAGAGCTACACGTTGGCGCACAAGGCAGTGTCTATCGTCCGGATGATCAGCTCCGCGGCTACTACGGCAAAACGCCCGTTTCGGCTCAAGTGTATCTGCGCTTAAATGCTCCATTAATGCGGATGAGTGGCATGAAGATGTAGGTAGCCGATGATTATCGTTCTGCCTCATCGTTTCGATGCAAATCACCGATATTGTTTTGGATCAACGGCAATTCGTCAAACGTTACTTGATAGTGTTTAGGTGCGCCGAGTAAGTTAGTACCGCCACTAAACTTATTGCCTTCGATATGCACAGAAGCTTCGTACCAGCAATCGAAGAAATTTACAAAGCCCTCAAAAGTATTGCGCAAAAGTCGCACTGGGTAGCCCATCTTATTATGGCCGCCAGCTTGAAAATCCAAGTAATCAGCGAAGACACAATCTTCTATAACTAAGCCTTGCAGAAAGTAAGCAAAGGCAAGATCACACTTGTGCACATAGGAGTTGAGTAGTTCTAACGGGCGTTCAAAGCTTAAAGTAGAGCCATGCAGTTCTTCAATCCAGCAATTTTCTAGTAGGATAGGGTGCCCAAAATATGTGCTCTCAGAAGACCCAGCTAGTAGATCTAATTTGCCGATTACCCGGTAATCACGTAGTACTTCGCCAGCAAGAATCTTGTCTAATGCTACAGTAGCGGATAATGGCGCAAGCTTTTCTGGCAAGCTAATCATAATGGCGTAAGACAGTTCATGGCTTCGAAGATATGAGCTACTTGATAGGCTGTACCTTTGTGGCACCTTTGCCATAACTCTGTGGTTACGCTCCTGTGTCTATCTTCCGCATCCTGCTCATTACGCCGCCGCTAACTCAGCTTAATACGCCGTACCCAGCTACGGCTTACCTGAAGGGTTTTTTGGGCGGACGCGGCTACGCTGTTACGCAAGCCGACCTAGGCTTGGAGTTGGTACTGCGTATGTTTTCAGCGGCCGGGCTGAAGCGCGTATTCGCGGAAATCGAGCTAGGCCGGTACGAGCTCAGCGATAATGCTCGCCGCATGGTGCGCCTGCAACGCAGCTACATTACGACCATTGAGCCAGTAATCCGATTTCTGCAGAACAAAGACAACACCCTAGCTCCGCGTATTTGCCATAGTCGCTTTTTGCCCGAAGCAGCCCGCTTCGACAACATCGCAGATTTGGAAGGCGCGTTCGGCACCATGGGGCTGACCGATCAGGCAAGGCATTTGGCGACGCTTTATCTCGAGGACCTAGGCGACTTGATCAAGGAAACAGTGGGCCCGCAGTTTGGCTTTTCACGTTATGCGGAAAAGCTAGCTTTATCAGCTACCAGCTTCGAGCCGTTGTACGAGGCTTTGCAAACAGAGCCCAATCTCGTAGACCGCATCCTTCTGGAGTTGATGGATGAACTGCTGGAGCGCGTACAGCCAGATGTTGTAGGCTTTACCGTGCCGTTTCCGGGCAACCTTTACGGGGCCTTGCGTTTGGCTGGCCGCGCGAAAGCACTTCTTCCGCACACCAAAACCCTAATGGGCGGCGGGTACCCTAATACCGAGCTGCGCCAGATAAAAGAGCCCCGCTTTTTTGACTACATCGACTATCTAACCCTAGACGACGGCGAAGGCCCGTGGCTGCGGTTGTTAGAATATCTAGTCAACGAAAAAAGCCGTCGTGCAGAGCTAGTCGAATCGGCGGCAGGTGTAAACCAAGCCTCTCGTGTCCGGCAGTATTTCCAATCGTTCGACGATTCGAGTGAGCTACTCCAACACGCTCAGCAGGAGGATCTTTTAGAGCGTGCTAAGCTACAGCGCACCTTCCTGCGCAACGAGGCTGGCGAGGTTGAGTATGTCAACTTCCCGCATCCCGATATCCCGCACCCGGAAGTCGGTACCCCCGACTACTCCGACTTGCTGCTCACTGAGTACTTGTCGGTCATCGAAGTGCTGAACCCTATGCATCGGCTATGGAGTGATGGTCGGTGGAACAAGCTCACTATTGCACACGGCTGTTATTGGAAACGATGCTCGTTCTGCGACGTGACGCTGGATTACATCAGCCGCTACGAAACAGCGCCCGCAACATTACTCGTGGACCGCATCGAGCAAATTGTGCGGCAAACGGGGCAGACTGGTTTCCACTTTGTGGACGAAGCAGCTCCTCCCCTCGCCCTGCGCGACCTAGCTATTGAGTTGCTCAAACGGCGCGTCAGTATCACGTGGTGGGGAAATATTCGTTTCGAGAAGACTTTTTCACCCGACCTATGCCGCTTATTAGCAGCAGCCGGATGTATTGCCGTATCAGGTGGCTTAGAAGTGGCTTCCGACCGCCTGCTTGCCCTGATGGAAAAAGGAGTGACCATTGCACAAGTAGCCCGCGTGACGGATGGCTTCACCCAGGCTGGCATTATGGTACATGCTTACCTAATGTATGGCTTCCCGACCCAAACCGCGCAGGAAACCGTTGATTCGCTGGAGGTGGTGCGTCAGCTATTTGGAGCTGGCATTGTGCAGTCGGGCTATTGGCACCGCTTCTCCATGACGGCTCATTCGCCCGTTGGGAAAAATCCCGCCAAGTACAACGTAGCGGCTATTGGTCCTGAGCCCGGCAACTTCGCTTGGAACGACTTATGGCACGATGATCCTACTGGTGCCAACCACGAGCAGTTTGGTCCTGGCCTCGCCAAAGCATTGTATAACTACATGCACGGTGTCGCTTTGCAGGAACCACTGCAGTTTTGGTTCGATTTCAAAGTACCACGTGCTACTCTGCCGCGGCAGCTTATTCAGCAAGCTCTGCAGGAACCTAGCAAAGCTGATTCTGCTAAGCAAAATTCGCGGCTGTTTTGGCTCGGCAATTCCCCTGAGTTGCGGCTAACTGATAATAAAAAAGGACAGCGGGCGGTGCTTACTTTTTACGAACAAGCAGAGGACTTTGAAGTCAAAACCTCCCCTGTAATCGGTGAGTGGCTGCACCAACTCCTAGTGAAGCTCAGCTTCGATTACGACACTAAGGTCCTACTCAAAGAAGCGGCTAGCACATTCCCCACCAAGGCCGCTGGCCTATCGTTTGAAGGGTTCTTAGCTTCGCCTACCTGGCTGTTGTTGCGTGAAAAAGGGCTGCTCTTGTTCTAAAAAGCTAGCGTAGCTTTCTATTGCCTAGCTCGTAGCCACGTGAGTAGCTCATCTAGGTAGCCCGGGGCGGGGCGTGTCCACTCCCATTTGCCATCGGCGCGCGTACCACTTGGCAGCATCAGGTTACGATTGGCATTGGTATACAGCCGTACCGTTGCTCCCCGGCCTCCTAGCGCACTGCGCAGCCGCTTTGTGCTCTCCCGGGCGTCGAGTGCCGTATCATTGCCTCCATATACTGCCAGCACCGGAACCCGTTGGCGCGTAAGTGCCCGAAAAGGCTGTTGCGCAGCCAGTGAGCTTACGGGCACCGCCTGTATTACCACAAAGGCCGGCTTGACAGTTCCTTGCATAGCTAAGCTCAGCGCCAACGGAGCCTGTGCTCCCGCTACCCACAACCCCACGTGCAAGGTATCTACGCCAGGCGTAGCACGGAGCGTTGCTAATGCGGCCTGAGCCATTTGACCAGCTGCGGAATCAGGTGCTGTGGGTGTAGGCTGCGTAAGTAGCGTAGCAAAGCCTTGCCGTGCCAATAGATCCGCTGTTTGGCTTAAATCCGTGGCTGAATCAGGCAACAGTACCAAGGCTGTATGTTTGCGCACCGTATCGTCGGGGAGCCGCAAGGTGCTATTCATATTCTGGCTACCGTAGCGAATAGTCAACGGCTGCGTACCATAAGGCCGCGGATCAGCCTTGCCACGTCGGACAAGTAACAGCTCTGCTTGGGCGCTGTCGGTAGTAAATGTGCCGCGCCAAAAATCACCCTCTCGGATAGCCTCTATCACCGTACTACCACTCAAATTGATTTGGCCTTGGCGCTCAAAACGAAGTAAAGGGGCATTGTAGCGCAAGTTACTAGCAACAAACCCTAGGCCTTGATTATCCGGGAAGCGCAAATCTCCTTCTAAGTGCCCGGTAGCATCCTCACGTAAGTCGAGTATAGCGCGTAGCTCCGTGCCTTGGTACGTGATAGGCCCTTCGTAATGACCAGTCGGCAGAGGTCCCGCCGACCGTTCTCCCGACGAACAGCCCACTGCAACAAGCAAGCATGGCATCAGCCAAACTGCTACACGCGACAACAGGATGGAAGGAAGGCAATAGCTCAAGTGCATAGCAGGTTGGTAGATAAGGCGGGTCAAAAGTAAGCGTACCGCGCCATACTAGTAGGGCAAGCAGGAAAGCTAGCCTGCGCCCAGGGATATTAGCTACAAGCCTTTGCGCAAAATGAGGTCATTCTGTAAGTCTTTGCCGAGCATAAAATCCATGTTGCCAATAGTCTTAAAGCCAAATCGCTGGTAGAAGGCAATAGCGCGTTCGTTGCGCTCCCATACCCCCAACACAATACTCCGGCAACCCTTCGCACGGGCTTCCTCGATAATTCGGCGCATGAGCACAGCACCTAACCCCGTCCCGATCCAATCTTTCTGCACATACAAGCGCGACACCTCTAGCTGTGAATCGGCTGACTTACCCGGAGCTAGCCCAAGTGTAGACCCAAAGCGCAACTTGGCAGAACCAACTAACTCCTGTTGCATTTGCGCTAGCAAAAAAACGGTATTAGGGTCCTGCAACTCAGCAAATTGTTGTGCCTCGCCAAAGGCTTCATCCAAATAAGCCGCCATATCTTCCGGTGTATTGTCTGCGGCAAAGGTGTCGTAAAATGCTTGGCGACCGAAAGAAGCAAGTTGAGCAGCTATAGCAGTAGTACGTTTCGCAACGGTGATTTGGAGCGGAGAAGACATTGTTAGGAAGTTTACTAAGCGGTTCAAAGGTAAAACCTCCACACTTTCGCACGAAAGCAGTTAGCTCAGTTACTGGTTTTATTTAATCGATAGTATGACCGCCTCGACGCATTCGCCAGCCTGCCCGCAACATGAAAAGCGCGCCTACTAGAATGACCATACTCAAAAAGAAACGCGGTGTGTCGAGTGTCTCCACTTGCCAATCAGCGTAAAACCCAGGTAACCGATAGAGCTGAATACCTAACAAAATCAGTCCCATCAATAGATAAAGCGTACCCCGATTGCGATTAGAAGAAGTCATATGCACGTTCTTTCAATGGTTTTATGCGTTGTACGTTAACCTCGACGCGAAGTAAGTATTGCTTTTTGGTCAACAAGCTAGCTGCACCTAATCGCTGCACCTAATCCTTGCTAAAGCACCTATACCCTTTTGGCTCGGCCTGGCAGTTGCAAATTGCTTTTTGCTGTGTATTTTTGTCAAGTAAGTACCGCTCCGCGAGAGTAGCTCAGTTGGTAGAGCATCAGCTTCCCAAGCTGAGGGTCGCGAGTTCGAGCCTCGTTTCTCGCTCATTGATTATCAGCTACTTAGCCTAAAGGCTAAGTAGCTGATTTGTTTTTGGTTTAAACGATAGTTTAAACTAGTGATTTGCTTGGCTTGCCCACAAAATTTAGCAAGCAGATTCTGTAGCTTGCACCATCAATAATATCCTCTGCTATTACAGTAATATCCTATGTGTGATAAGGATAAGCTGATGTATCAGCTTGAAATGGAAAGGCTAGAAATAACCGCGCATTGCCCTTGTGAGTATTGCCAAGAAGTAGAAAGGTTGGAGGCATTCCGTTTTATGTATGAACCCTTGACAGAAGCCGACAACTTTCTTCCACAAATACTCAAAGCAGAACGAGAAGGGCGATCAATAAGAACGTATATAGGCGAGCCATCAAAAACTTGTAATGCGTTAGGCCTCTCATTTTTTTTAAAAGCCTACCAAGCTCATGCACTGTTTAACGCAGTAAAAGGCTTCAAGAAAATGAACCCGCCGTATACATGTGTAGCAAAGTGCCTCCTAACCTCAGCTGACGGAGTAATATCAGCCCCCGAGCAAAACGGTCATTTCAACGTACATCCTTACGTAGATGCTCCTATGCAGTCTAGTTTTACTTATGATAGCTCCTTGACCGTATGATGGTAGAACTGAATGGAGCAAGCTTAAATAACTTTCCTCTTAAAGACTTCAATAGGGTTGCAGACCTCATTTACTTTGATGGTCCTCTATTAGTCCATTACACCAATCACAAAGGCCATCATTATCTATACCATTGGGTTGATAGTGATGACACGGCTAACCGTTGGCTTATTTATCGCGTAACCCAGCAGAACTTACTTAACTATTTAAGAGGCTTAGAAGAATTTAAAGCTTTATTAGAAACTACAATCAGCGAATGGGTTCTAGTAGCGGACATTAATGACGAAGGACAGCATACGTTGTTGCAGCTATTATCACTAGAAGACTTACCCGAAGATTATATACCAGAAGAGAATATTTACTACGAACTCTCATTTCCAGAATATTATAATACTTGGATTGAACAACCTATCGTAAATTCACCTGATAGCTCACAAGGTCACTACGAGGCATTACAAAATAAAGCCATATACACAAACTTAAAGCCATCTGGCAACAAACATGGTACTTCACCAGAAGTACCACAAATGGTTGATTACTTAAAAAATATCAACATCTCTTTCGTGGAATATGCTCACGTTAATTATGAAAAGAGATTTGCTAGTAGAAGCAACGACACCAAGCAGTGGAACAAGAGCATTAGAAATATAAGAGAACAGGCAGTATTGCGGGGTGTGGATTTTGGACTTGGTAGTTTTGGTGTTGCTCTTGCACCCGATTTCATTTCTAGTTTAAGCGTTCTTGATCAGGAATCATATAATTGGCTAAAAGATCTACCAAGTCGCTTCCAGACAGAAGTGATAGATATGGACTTTACTAATCCTGAATCTATTGATACTCTAAGCAACAGTTACACTTCAGATCAGCTAATACGCTTCCTAAATCCTTATCTCAAGATAATCGAAAATGAAGACTATCAAATTACCAAAGCAGATAAGCACTTCAAGTCTATAGATAAGCCTGTGCGTTCCAATGAAAAAGTACGTGAAGTACTATTTGAAAAAGTGAATAAAAATGATATACTTATCCTCGATAATCCAGAAAAAGAACTAGTAACAATAGTATTTGAGAAAAACAAAGACCAAGAAATCAGTAAAATGACACGAAAGCAGATTGTATCTAAGATAGTATCTGCAAAGCAAGTAAATGAATATACAATTGAAATCAATTCCATTGAATGGAGAGGGAAGGGATATAAATTGCGTAATCCCTTAGAACTGAAAGCAACTTTTAGTGGGCAGCAATACAAAGTAAGGGAGGATACAACTGGAATAGAAGGCGATGGCTCCACAAGTGAAGAAGCAGTAAATAAATTAAAAGAGAGAATGTTACGTAGATATGACCTCTTAAAAGGTATGATTGCAGATTTTAGAACCGATGAACAAAACAGTGATTTTGATAGACTTAAGCAAATTGTACTAGACGAACAAGTCTAATTTCATAGACAGACACCAGTATGAAGCTGGGTTTATTAGACATTTTTTTACTTCCTGTTTAACAAAAAGGCCCATGCTATCTTGCGATAGTGTGGGCCTTTTTGTTACAAATACCTTTACCCTATATTTATTATCCAACAATCAGAAAAACTACTTATCAATACCTGGCCTAAACAGAAGTATGGTTTTGCTTTCGCTTTATGGTATCCATGACTGCAACGACAAAATATCTAGTTACAGCATCTATTTCGTCTTGAGTCAGTTGTTTTGGATAAAACTTAGTCAGCATATAGCCAATAGACGTTGTCCTACCTGCCGTAATAACGTATTCTGCATTATGAAAAGTAATTGATATCATTTCAGAGAAGCTAGGCAATGGATTGGTACTGGCTTTAAAACTTTTCCATGAGTAATTTAAGGTTATTGTTCTATAAGTAGATTTCTTAGAAAATACCCCAACAAATTTATCCAGTAATAAAGGGGATGTTCCTCCGAGCCAACTATCTATAAATTGATCAACAGTTTCTTCATCATATATATAATTTCCTTCATTGGTAGCTATGGAATGAATTGAAACCTTCACGCCAGACGAAAGAAAAAGGTTATTGAGCTTACTACTGTACTCAATAACCTTCTTTAATAGTGGAAGAATAGACTTAATCAATAGTACTTCCAAGACAGGTGTTGTCAACTCTACTCTTGCTAGAACTTCGTCGTCGAAAGACGCTTTGAACAAAGCTATCTCCTTATCTAAATCGTTAGAATCAGAAATATCTTCCCCCTTTGCACCCTTCAAGTAAGTATCCAATGACCGTATAAGTCTCTCTGAAAAATACTCTAATAATGATGTATCAATACCTGCATCTGCTTGGCTAAGTGCACCATAATATTCGCGTTTTTCGCTTTGAAGAATTACAATAGGAGGATAACCAGCTTGCATTAGAATCAAATTAGATAGCAAACGTGCCATACGCCCGTTTCCATCATCAAACGGGTGAATGCTAACAAACCGATGATGAAATAGAGCCGATAGAATTAGCGGGTGTGTTTCCGCTTTATTTTCCCGATACCACACCATTAAATCGTGCATTTTAGCGGGCGTTTCCTCCGGCGTAGCATAGTAGTGGACCTCCCCCGTTGCCGTTCGCACGTGGTTTGCTGACGTCTTGTACTGGCCTAGTTGAATGATCTTTGTAGTAGCTTGTCCATCTGCTGTTTCGGCTCGAGACTCGTAAGGCTCTACCAGAATCATTACGTGTAACTCGCGAATGTCTCGCTCAGTCAACTCTGCTTCACGCTTCTGTAACTCTAGTAAGAAATTAATAGCCTCGTTATGGCCTCGGATATCTAAGTGGTCTTTTAGTGGCTTGCCTTTGGCGGTCAGACCTTCCATTAGAAATGCTACAGTTTCCCCATAGCTCAGACTGTTGCCTTCAATTGAGTTAGAATGATAATTCCAATCCAATCGATACTTCTGAAAAATACGCTGCCTTTGCTCTTCGCTGATTGGCTGTAAAGCTTCAATATTAGCCTTCAGCTTATCAATTTGCGCTAAATCGATATTAAGGGTAGAGGAATACTGTTCCATGGTTTTTATGGGTTAACAAATTGCTTTCAAACTACTTACTCTAGCGTAGATAAACGCTTATAATCAAATGCAAAGGGCATTATACATGTGACCGTAACAGCGCTCTAACCTAACTCTAAAATGCGTTTGTGCGGTCATAAATGCGTAAATTTATGGTATGGCAACACTACCATTTCCAGGCTTTAATTCTGTCCCATTAGGGGTTTCAGGCAGCGGGGATGCCACCGTTTATGGCCTAGGCACGGCACCCTTGACCATCCTCCGCCAGCAGGACGCACTACGGGCGCGGCAGCAACAACAGGAGCAGCAATTACAGGCCAAACGAGAGGCTCAGCAGGCACAGGAGTTCCGCGACCTACTATCTGCTTCTAAACTCAATGTCAACGGCTACCTGCCTTTTAAAACGCAGATTGACCAGAGCGTCCAAGCGGCACGAGAAAAGCTGAACGCCCTCTACCAAGACCCCAAGATAGATATCTATCAAAGGCGAAATGCGGTGCAGCAGCTAGAGGACCAACATAACAGTTTCGTACATGGTACCGAGGAAGTAGGCAAAATGCTCGACCAGGTGCGACAGACAGCCAAAGCTGACCCGCGCTACAACGACGCAGCCATCACAACCGACCTCTATAATAGCCTCAAAGACGAGCAAGGCAATACGGTTGACCTAAGTAAGTTCAGCCCTACTACTCTTGCGGCCACGCTGACCAACGCCAAGAACTACGACGAGACGCAGGTAGTGAAGGCCTGGCTAGATTCTACCTTCGAAGCGGATCAATCAACGCTTTCCAGTGCAGCACGGCCGGGCGGTTACGGTCAGAAAGCTCAGGCCTCATCTAACTACTTCTTGCTCGAAAATGGTCGGCTGAAGCTTGACCCGAAAACGCACCAGCCTATTCCGCGCACTGAGTTGCCCGAAGTGCAGTTGGCCGCCGAAGCAGATCCGTTCCTAAGAGGCTTGCTGGATTTGAAGCAGAGCCAATACAATGCACAAATAAAGGCCGTCGAGCAGAAAATGCGTAGCTACGAGCCCTTAACCGAGCAGGAACGGCAATTCGTATGGCAAGAAGCCAACACGCCTAAAACGCGTACAGAGTTCCTAAATGAGTTGCTGCTACCGCACGCCTACCAGCGCACGAGCAATACACAAACCTACAGCCGGCCGATTGCACCCAAAATACCGAAGGCAACCCCGAAGCAATCTGGAACAGAGGTAACGGTAACACCTACAACCGGCTACCAGGCTTCTACCTATCAGCCGGCGCCAACCGGTGCCATGCAGAGGGTGAAAAATGCAGTGGGGATTTTGCCTTCTGCTATCACTAACCACTACCCTACTGTGGGCGAAACCTTTGCCAGTGCTCGTAAGTCGTACGCTGAGGTAACGGTAGACAACCGAGGCGCCGAAGTCGTTGGACAAGATGGGAAAACGACGGCGCTAGCAGAAGGCAACGGTAAAGTGCCCATGCAGCTTGTGAGCCGTGACTATGTGCTGTATGTAGATGGGAAGCGCGTCGGCCGTAAAGAGCCGTTTGCCTCCGATGCAGACGCCTATCAGTACCTACACAAGACCATTGACGGCCTAACGACTGCCCAGGCCCGCAAGGCTGAGCTACGGGTAGAATACCGGGGTACGCTTACCGACAAGGCCAGAACGGGCAATGACGGCGCGGGCGGGCCGCCAAAGCCAACCACTAACATCAAGGCCGCCAAAGGTCAATATGCCGAGCCTTGGGCAGCAACTTCCACTACAGAAAACAGGCAGTCGGTTATTGTGCCAGCTAGCCAGACGGTAGACGCACAGCTACAACGAGCTAGCGGCGGCAAGTGGAACCCGAAACGGCTTACACCTCAACAGAACCAAGTGGTTGAAGCCTTGCAGCGCAAAGGTGGCCGCGTTGTCAGCCCTTACACGCAGACTAGTCAGCCGGCTACCACGTCTACCATTTCCCAAGGGGATAAATATTATTCCCATGGCGGTAAGAACTACAAACTTATCGGCAAGACAGATGAACTGGGTTTCGGGGGCGGAAGCTCGCAGCCCTCTACCAAAGCGGCAGATACCAAACCCAAACGATACAATACCGGAGGCGCCTACTAGTCCCACCACAACCCCTATAAAAAAGCCCCGGCCAATCGGCCGGGGCTTTTTGTTGTACTTCAATGCAAAATCAGGTGTAGTCAGTCGGTGCTTGATGCACCCCTACTCACCTGAGGCTGAATCTGTATTTGTATTACCGCTATCATTTACCATAAACAGCGCATTCGCCTTGAGCATCTGAATAATTGCATCTACCTCCTGCTGCTTACCTAGGCGTAGAAACTCTAATTCGACCTCATGTATAAACCGCAGACCGCCCATGACATATGCGGCCAAGTAGAGCCTAGTGGCGAGCATTGAGGCCAACGCATCTATTATCGCTTCATCCGGTGGGCTTTCAAAAACCTCTGGCTTATTCTTAGCTAAGGTTTCTACGTAAGTCAGCAGGCCTAAGTAGCTGGGGTAGTCCTCGATGAATTTCAGGTATGATTCGGGTGTTTCAGCCATTGTCGTGTTGTTAGTTTGGAGGGAAGTCATTCATTGAATAAGTAGGTAGCTAGGATGCTTCCCTGTATAGATGCTCAAAGGGGCCTTTTTCATCCCAGGCGCCATAGTTGCGAGTTAGCCGGACAACAACCCACATTTCCAGAATAGTGCGCGCGCGGCGTTGCGTAGGTACGGCTTCGCTATCGTCGTCATCCTCAAAGCCGACAATAGGGCCGCCGTCCTCAATACTGTTGTGAAGCACGCGCATGAAATGATTGGCCTTAAACTCCTGAAGCCATTCATCCGCTTCGTATTGCACTAGGAGCAGGCACACGTTACCAAACTTCGGCTCGCCCCAGTAGTTACGCTCTAGTGGACGTACCACAACGTAGTCACCTGCTTGCTGGTAGGGAGCCAGCGCGCTATTTGGCACTCGATATACTTCGCAACCCGCAGCCCGCTCAGCATCGCTAAGAAAGACGTTTTGAGCTTGGTAGCGAGTAGGCCCGACAGGAAAATACAGCTCGTCTTCTACAGCACTTGGTTGAGTGGGATTCATTTGAGATACAGACATGACGCAAGCGGTTTTGAAGTGAAAAGATGATAGTAGACCGTGCCACGAGTTAGTCCGGTCCTACCAGCACTTAGTTAGCTGAGGGTGCCAGCTTAGCACCTAGCTTATTCATGACACAGTTGAAGTTGTGTACTAGGTAATCAGTACCGAATAGGCTCTTGGCTATGCTTTCGGCGCGCACGTCTGTGTATTGCGCCGATGCAAAATTGTTTTGGCTCGCTAGCAGAATGGCACAGGCCACTGCGGTGTAGTTGTAGCTAGCGGTGAAGGTGTTCTGCTGAGGGTGGCGGCGGAAGCCATAGAACTTGTGAGCGGCCAGCATAACGGGTGAAGGCTCAGCGTCATACACGATCTTGATCTGTGGGCTCATGCCGCACTTGGTAATCTCAGCACCGAGCAACGTAGCCAGCAAACGATCTTCAAAAAGGCGAACAGGTTGGGCGCTGGTGAATGTGGACGAGCCTACATACTCGAAGCGGGGTTGAGTGACAGTAGATAGCATGGCAGCAGTAGTTGATTGAAAGGCAAGTGACTGCTCAAACATAAGCGACAAGTACTGAATAATATAATATTATTTCATGTTAATTATATGTATATTAATCACTTAGCGAATAATATTCGCTAAATTATTCAACTTATTTGTGTGTCAGCACAAGCGCATAGCGGAGTGGGGTGCCCCTAATTATTTGGGGTACACGGTCCTAGGATTCGGTTTCGGATCAACATTGACACCGGGGCCTTTCCTGCCATGAGGTGTCCTCGTGTACCGCGCTCTTATCAGAATTAGGCACTCACGATGGCCTGTAGGCTTCGCAGGTATCTTTTCACTACTAGGCGCCCATGGAAGGTCAAGCCTAGCCCTTGGCGGCCGTGAGGCTCTCGTTTTCGGTACACGAATCCCTTCTGAATCAACTCGCGCCGATGTGCCCGTAATAACGTAGGGGCAAACAAGCGTGTAGCGTCAAATTCACCGGGCGAAACTGTTCCCAGCGGAGTTTTACAGGCGTCGGCTAGAGCTACCAGTGTGCGTACTTGGGCCGGTTTGAGCTTATAGCAGCCTGCTATCTCTCTCTCTACTTGCCTTATACTCACTGCCAGTAATAGCAGGCTTTCTTCACTGATAGTCAACATCTTGCGTTTGGTGGTTTTATTCAGCGAATAAGCCTAGCTTATTTGAGCAGGTAGGCGTGCTAAAGGCTGATTATACGAGAAAAGTGGCGGGTTCTTAACCTAAGCTCGGCTACCTTTCCGCTGGCTTTGTGTAGGAGCCAAGCATGTTGGCTGCTGTTTTATCTACCTGGTTATCAGCACACTAAAAACACTCAAATAAGTAGAGCTTATATAGGGATTCCTACTTAGTAGGCGGTTGACAATAGGCCCAACACTAGTCAGATGCCTATTGTCTTCCTGTACCGCACTCTCATTGAAATTACGCGGCCTGTTTTTGCAGTTGACTAGTAGATGGAATAAAGCCATAACCCACTGCGGCGGGCCTTCCCTTATAGCCTTTGCAACGATTGCTTATAGTTACGACAGCAACGCCCAGGACAGCAGCGGCAGCCTTCATGGTGGTAAACGTACCAGCTGGTGTCACATATAAGCCATACATGCTTTGGGCGGGCCACATTCCCGAGGCTATCGTGTGTTCACTTTGCTCTTTGTAGGTAGCCCATTCTAAGTTGTCTGCTGAATTTCGAAGTTTATTACCATCGATGTGATTTACGGTAGGCTTATTCTCTGGATTTGGCAAAAACCTAATGGCTACTAAGCGGTGAATTAACCAGTTCCGCCACTTGCCGTTATTCATATGTAGCCTTGTCATCAAGTATCCCTTATTGATAGGTGCCGGCCTCATTAGTCTAGGCCTCTTTCCGCACGTTGATAGCACTGAGCCACACGGGGAAACATAGTAGCGACTAGCGTTAGCTATAGAGAAGTAATAGCGGCCTTCATAGTAGAGGCATTGGGCATTTTTGGGTGAAATGTGCATAGGTCAAAGGCAAGGATGGGCCGGGGTGCCGTTTTCAGGCTCCTAGCATGATTGTTTCCGTATGTGTTGGGGATTCTAAGGGAGGCCTAGCCTGCACCTTGTTGCCAGCACCGCTCTGTTGCGAGAGTCGGTGTATTCAATAGGCGCCAAATTGCGCCGATTACAAGTCGCGCTCTATGTACTCAGGTGTGTAGACGACTGCGAACCTTGACGCTCCGCTATGGGCCATACTCCGCTCGCGCTACGCATGGCGACACACTCATTTAGGCTTGTGTGCGGGGTGACTTTCTTGCCCTTTCTGGGGTGATGCACAGGAGGGGATTTCCAACTGATTACAAGGGGTGTAAACTCCCCTCACTTTTGAACATTGGCTACTGGCTCAGGCGACGGCAGCAGTTCATTCAATTCGCGAGCAAATACTTGATCGTAGAGATGTGGTTCGCGGCGCTGTTGTAGCAAAGCCTGGGCGCGGCTTCGGTTACGCTCGTAGGTGCTACGCGGCAGGGTCTTGCGCATAGCTTCCCAAAAAGCTGTATCCGTTGCCACGTGAAGTAGGGTCGCTTCAGCAAGTGAAAGGCCGTTGTAGTTCATTAGTTGGTGTCGTTGGGTGCACTCCCATTGTTTGACTAGATCATTAGCAAGGGCCTCTAATACCTGTGGCTCATACAAGTTTGCTAGCGTCAGCTCTGGCAAGCCTGTAAGGCGCTGCAGTATCTTCGCCCGTTGGTAAGCTATTTCGTAGCGCAGTAGATGCGGCGGGCCATCTGGCGACAGCGGGCGCCCCTGCAATCTGTTGTACTCACCCTTATCATAGAACTTCAGTCGCCGCTCTGTATGGTATGCATTGTAGAGCAGTGGCCTAGTTGCTTTGCTAGGTGGATCCGTAGCCGTAAAAAGCGCCTTTTGATGGCTCATCAGGCCAGCTAAGAACTCTTTAGGTGATTCGGCCAAAGGCAAGTTTACACCCGCTTCTAGGCGGCTGATTTGTAGTTGCTCTGGCGGCAGATCGACGGCCGAAGCCAAGTCAATGCAAGCAGCTTTAATCTCTTGCGCCGTGAACCTGGCGACATTGCTTCCTTGAGCGAAGCTCTGCAAGGAGCCTTTGCCTTGAATCTCGCCCGTTGCAT
Source organism: Hymenobacter sp. GOD-10R (assembly GCF_035609205.1). Taxonomy (NCBI): domain Bacteria; kingdom Pseudomonadati; phylum Bacteroidota; class Cytophagia; order Cytophagales; family Hymenobacteraceae; genus Hymenobacter; species Hymenobacter sp. GOD-10R. The sequence goes on along the minus strand of NZ_CP141184.1, from coordinate 914,710 downwards.
AGAAGTAGTCCAAACGAAAGCCACGATACGCCGATCTAATTCGCCCGCGCTCGTCAGGCTCGCTAGTAGCTTCATAAAAGGCAGGCGAACGGCTCAGGCGGTGTACCGATACATGGTCGTTGGGGTCGATTTTACCCCTAAAGCGTGTCTCATCTATCACGATGGTAACGCCAAAGCTTAAACCTCTTTACGTTCGGCGCGGTGCCCGTCTTGTATCCACTGTAGCAGCTCGGCGCGGTTGAAGCTTAAACGGTTGCCGCGCTTCATGTGTGGCACTGCTCTTTCTGATACAAGCGCATAGATGCGTGGCTTGCTCAAGCGTAGCACTTCTTGGGCTAGCTCTATGCCTCCTACTTGGGGCAAGGGAGATTGGAAGGTGCGTAGGTATTGCAGCACCTCTAGTTGATTAGCCTCTATCCGGCTTAACTGAGCCCCTAGACTCTCAAATGGATTGCTCATTGCTTACCGCTGCTTTACAGTAGGCGGTGTTACCTACTTCACTAGCGATATGCAAATGAGGCAAAACCTATGCACCACAACCGGTTCCGAACCGGTTACTTTAACTTATTACGAATAGTGATTAGATGCTTATCAGCTACAGCCTGTTGTGCGGAATTGAGATATTGCTTAATGTATTGTATATCCTCGATAAGTCCATGTAGTTCTCGTCTAGTAGTGGTTTTGATAATATCATCTTCTGTTCCCCAACGGTCTACTAGTTTACTCATTACCTTGCCTATGTTGGCCCCCTTTATACCATAACGCTCTGCAAGTGCGGCAGCTCCCTTAGGAGAGCCGATAACATCTCCCAACCCACCAAGGTAGACGTGTAGGATAATGATTCTACGGCGTGGCGCCAACATCTTAGGGTCGCTTTCTGGTGTTAGGCTACTATGATCAATTGCGTTGCTTGCTACCAGAGGGTCATGGCCGGTAACGTAATATTTAGCTATCTCGCGAGATGTGGGATACGGCAACTTAAGCCTATGGCGAATTGCACAAAGGCGGTGCTCTGTATTAGCTATCCACTCAGTAGCCTCTTCCTCCGTCACTAATCGCGCATAAGCTTGACGTATATTCTCCTGTGCAGTTCCTAAGACGTCCCACGCAATACGATCAACTAGTTTAGAGCTGTCAAAATCATCCACGGCCATATCTTCGGGTTCTTCACCTACCCTTAGCCGATATTCTTGTTGGTATTGTTTGTAATAATCTACCTCCCTAAAAAGCTCAACGGCATCCTCCTCACAGGCTGCCAGGGTATCTATATCTACTAGTTCCTCTTCTGGCACTTCCTCTTGCTCGGACATAGCTCCATCATTTACACGCGAAGCTCTAACCCATTCCTTGAAAGATACCCCTTCAAGGCGCCGGCCTATTCCTTTCCCGCGAAATGCTAGTAGTATTTGTGTTAAAAGCCTTTTTTGCTTCCTGTCTGATAATTTAATCAATGCGGAGCTTACCTCACTCTCAAAGTGAATTCTAAGAGCATTTAGTTTGTCCTGCATCGCGACGGCCTCGCTAATACAATTAATGGACGTTTCTCGGTATTCAAGAACGTTCTCAATGAATGGGGCGGCATATGGATCATTAAGCATAGAGCACAAGTAGTTGAATTATAGTAATCCCTCAAAAGCATTATCTACTAAATCAGAAGCAAAAGAGTCAAGGTAAACAGCCGTAACGGCCTCTGACTTATGACCCATTGCCTGTGAGATAATCCCTGTAGCATACCCGCCCATCTTCAGCGTTGTAGCAAACGAATGCCGCGCTACGTAGGTAGTTAAGGGTGTAGCAATGCCAGCCTGTTCTCCCAATTGCTTGAGGTCTTTGTTTACTTGTCCCAGCACCTTATGCAGCCGGTTTTTAATTTGCGTTGGGGTAGTGTGCTTTTTTGAATCCAGCACGGGAAACACATAGCTATCAGGTCCGGCGAACGTATGCGGGCGGTAAGAATCTATGACAACGGCAGCAGGAGCTAGTAAGCGTAGCGAGAACTTGCCCCCTGTTTTTTGCCGCACATAGCTCAGTCGTTGCGTCTCACCCGTGCCGTTTATGTCTTTCCATCGGAGTTGCGCCAAATCGACAAAGTTGATACCCGCACAGTAAAACGAAAACAGAAATACATCTTTGGCTAGCCTTTGTCGGTCGCTCTCTGGCTCCTGCGCTTCCAGCTTGCGTAACTCCTCGCGAGAAATGGCACGCTTTGCTGTGCTCACGTCGAACTTGCCAACGCTGAACTTGTGCTTCTCGGCTACAGTACGAGCAAATGGGTAGCTGTCCGCTTTAGCTACTCCTGCTGCAATTGCTTTGTTCAGCACTGCTCGTAACGTGCGGAAACGCAATGAGAGGGTAATTTCTTCTACCCTGGTGGCACGCAGCGTGGCTTCCCATTCATTGCAGAAGTTTACAGTTACTCTATCAAACGGAATGTCGTATTTCTGCACCCAAGTAGCCTTATCAGCCTCTTGCCCCTTCCCTAATGGCGGATCCGGCGCGTTGTATTCAGCTCCTATGAACTTAGCTAGCTGACTACCCAGGTCGCGGTACACGGTTGCGTTACCTATTTGCCCGGTCTTTACTAAACCCACTGCCAACTCCTCAATGTAAGCCAGCAGCTTAACGCGTCGCTGGGCTTTGCGGCCCTCAATAGCTTTGGCTGCAACGGCCGGCGCGTCGTGCTGCTCGTCGGCCTCTGCTAAGCTCTTAGCGGCCTCCTCGTATTTGGTCTGCCATTCTTTCAAGTCTAGCAGTAACTTCTCTCTTGCCTTCTCGGGATAACTCCGGCGTATTTCCTTCTTTTCAGCATTCCAATACTTCGGATGTAGGCTCAAGCCGGTCGCCAAGTACTTTAGCTTCCGATTCTTGGTAATGCGTACCATGAACGGATGCGAGCCATCTGCCAGCGTCTTCTGCTTGTAGTACACAACCTTCACTGTAGCCTTCCCCTCCTTGTGCTCCGTTGTCCTTGTCATTCTGTTTAAACCGACGCTGGTTTAAACGTCGGTTTAAACAAATCTAGTAAAAGACCTTATATCGACAATAGGCAACAATGAATAAATCTTTGTTTAAGAGCACATAACAGCATTTTTAACAGAGCACCGCATTGACCTATTATGCCATACCCATTGCTTCCCAAGCTGAGGGTCGCGAGTTCGAGCCTCGTTTCTCGCTCATTATAAATAAGCCCCTTAACAGTGATGTTAAGGGGCTTATTTGTTTTTGCGATCTATCCTTGTGATTGCGGTAGCGTATCAAACTTACTCTATCTTCTGACTATCAAGAAGATTACGAAGAGCTAAAGCTTCTTCTTCTTGACATTACTTTTACTGCTCTTAACCCGTTTTATAAGCTCCGTGCTAGGTAGTGGCGCCGTGTGGTAAAAGGCGTGGCAGGCGTTATCTTCAAACTTCAGCGCTATCTCTAGCACAGTTAGGCCATCGGCAGCGGGAATTAGTTGAGAGCTATAGTTGGGACAAGGGTTGTCTTTGGCTTCAGCCACTGGGACAGGAGCCGGTGCTTCCTGCCAAAGCCCCTCTCCATTTTGCTCGTTGATCATGTACACCTGCCCGTTGTTGGCTGCTACAGCGTTATCAGTGTTGTTGAGCAACAATTGCCCAATGGCTAACAGACGACCCTGTGGGTAGCCAGGCATAGGAGACCAGACTACTGTAGGCGCATGGGCAAAGTGATGACCCGCCGTTGATTCAATGCGCGTACCAGGGTCGGCCGGATTGCCCCAAGCTAGGCCATCGGAGGAGCGGCGGATATACGCGTCGCAACCCATGCCGCAGATTTCGTACGTCATCACGTACGTTTTATCGGGCAGGCGGCGCACGATGGGCATTCCCGGCCGCTTGGCGCCGTCAGGTATTCCTACATCCAGCACTTCTTCACCCCAAGTCAATCCTCCGTCGGCGGAGACTTTATGGGCTAGCATCTGGTTGTAGCCACTGGCCTTTCGCTCCTCACTAGAGTAATAGACTACCAAACGTCCTTGAGCATCTACGCCAAACTCCGGTTCCCAGAGTCCGATGAACCCACTTACGGATGTTGAGAAGAAACTCCAGCTATGTCCGCCGTCAGTACTATGGTAGAGACGGATGGAACATGGTCCGCGTCCGCCCTGGTCTGTACCTACTGAAGTAGCCCAAAACAGAGTACCTGCTGCTGTAGCCCCAAGGGCTTGCGGCACTTCCCAAAGACTGCTACAACAGTTGCGGGGTGGCGTATTTTCTGTTACGTCGGCGAGGTGCTGCCAAGTACGGCCATTATCAGGGCTTTCGTAGATAGCACCCGTCTTACCCACATCAAAGCTAGCCAAGAGCCGACCTGGAGTCTGCCCTTGCGTTAGGCGCACCACCCGTGGGTAATACGTGGGGCGACTAATTGGCATTTTGGTTTGGGCACGGGCAGTATCGGAAATGCTAAGCAATAGCCCTATAGCTAGTCTCCCATTCACAAAGAAGGTTCTCATCTTAGTCATCGTCCTACTTACCAGTGGGTTTGAGTTGCGGTACACGAATGAAGACAAGCTACTCAAAGTTGGGGCGCCTTCTGCGTCCTGAATCAACATCTCTCCTACTAATAGAAGGGCGAACTAGCCTTTTTTATGAAGCTCAACCTAGGTGAGTTCTTATGCGCTTTCTACCCTCCTACTTACCCCAAGGGAGCCTGAAGCATCGGAAAACGTTTTGTTGAAACCTACGTTTGGCTTGATCAAGAAACTACTAAGTAATTAAGTAGACACCGACTTCATGGAAAAGCATGCACGCGAAGCTTTGGTAAAAGAGCTTATTCAATTATTAGAAGGAGGAAATGCTCACGTTCCTTTCGAGGAGGCTTGCGCTTCTATTCCACTTGAACTTCTAAACAAGCCGGCGACAGGGCTCCCCTATACCATTTGGCAATTAGTCGAGCACGTGCGAATAGCGCAGTGGGACATCGTGGAGTTTTGTATTAACCCAGAACATCAGTCCCCGAAGTGGCCTGATGAGTACTGGCCGAGCGCCAAAGATCTTGCTGATCAGGCGCGTTGGGAAACCACCCTAGCTCATATTCAGCAAGATAAAACCCGGTTCGTAGCGTTGCTCCACGACTCAAACCATGATCTGTTCGAGCCTCTTGCGCATGGTACAGGTCAGAACATTTTCCGGGAAGCTGTACTCATCGCCGACCATACTGCTTATCACACGGGGCAGATTATTTTGCTTCGTCGCCTATTAAACAACTGGTCATAAGCTGGTTGCAACAACCCTAGCTTTCAACGGGCACGAATCCATTACCCGATTGCATTGCTCGCAGAGCAACTTACCAGCCTACCACTGAAGTCTTTTCTTCCGAGAATCAAGAAGATGCTTGACAAAAGCTAGCTTATAAGCTCTTCTTCTAAGTATTAAAAAAGCAGTGCCCCAACTCTTTGCCCTAAGCAGAGTTGGGGCACTGCTTTTTTGCGTGGAGCTGTTTTAGCACATCTAGACTCTGTCGGCACAGTTGCAAAGCAGCTTCGACTCACCTAGTCCGGGCTCGCTAATGCCTACCACCAATTCAGCAACTAGGCCTCTCTTTCCTAAGCGCCTTGCTACATGGGATCTTGCTCCTTACTAACCGCATCATTGGATATTACTAATAAATAATATTAAATAAAAAATACAATTTATGTGAATTAAAATAATCGCTTGTCTATTATATAAATATAAGCAGTATAATATTTTTGTATCTCTGATAAGCAAACTTCTATTTGTTGAAATATTTAACTGATGTATGGCACATTTTTAGTTCGTCTCTATTTATATAAACCAGATAAAAACACTCATTTTTATCTGGTTTATCATTGAATATCAGCTTACTAAATAATATTCATGTAAAATTTTCAAAGCAAGCTACTATATATAACCTCTATTTTATTGATATAATTTCCCATAAATAGATTACTCATTCCCATTTATGGAACACAACACCACTACATAATTAAACTAGTAATACACGAAGTAAAAACACATAAAACACCTCGTCTATTCATAATAATTATACAAAAATCTACCTGATAAATAGAATCACCGATCAGAAAGACTAATCATAATTCCCAAAATAGAACTTCTGCTCGATTGCCTAAACCTGCCGCTAACTAACCCTCATAACATCCCACTTCCATCTTCATGAAGACAGCTTTACGATTTTTAGGGCTTTTATTAGCCCTAGTTCCTTTAGGGCTTCCTCCTGCTTGGGCTCAGACGTGCACGACAACCAGCACGGTGAACTATACCAATACGGGTACCACAGGTGATGAGCGGACAAGAACCCGAGCAGTAAACGGCACCTCTTTCACGTTCAACGGCTACACCAGCACGGTACCCGCCGGGCAGACAAACATTTTCTCGGTAGGAACGAGTGGTAACCTAAGCGGTCAATCGCTTGTCTGGCAGCAGGATAATCAGAACGTCGTTGGCGCTAATAGCTCCTCTGTCACGCTCACCTTCACACGCCCAGTTAACAACCTAACCTTCCAGTTTCAGGACATCGACTCGGATGTTAACTTCATTGATGACCTGGTATTTGAGCCGTATATTAATGGGAGCACTACTCCTGCAACACTAACTAGTGCCAACTTCGCGACCAACGCTAACAACGAATATGTAAGCGGCGGCAGAGTACGGGGCAAAGGTGGCAACGTAGCAGCAGGCAATACCGCTGGCGACCTAACCGCGACTATGCCTGCTGGCGTTACCAAGTTGGTGTTGTACTATAACAACTCGGCGGCCGCTAGTGCTGCAGGCCGCTTACAAACGATTGGCATCAACTCCATTAGCTGGTGTGCGCAAGCCGATTTATTTACTCAATTTATAACGGCACCCGACAACTCAGTTCCTGGGCAAAGCCTTACGTACACCGTGCAGTTCGGCAACAACGGACCAGATGTAGCAGCTTCCAACGTTGTGCGGCAGGTTACAGTACCAGCCGGCGCTACGGTGACCAACGCTGGCGGTGGAACTTATTCGGCTATCAATAACACGATTACGTGGCCAACTGTTACCACCTTAAACTCTGGTAGCAGCACTTCGTTTACGTACACGTACACGGCACCACTTGCTCTATCCGAATACAACAACATTGCTACTATTTCGGCCGGAACGGCGAGCAGTGACCCAACGGAGAATAACACCAGCACACGCAAGGTACTCGTAACACCTGCTTCTGCTCCATGCACGACAGCACCCGTTACGTTCGCATTTGCAGATCGTACCACTGGGGAAGATTGGAAAGCACGCGCGCAAGAAAGCGTGCCAAGTGCTAACGGTCCTACTAAAATTGGTACCAGCAACTACACGTTCAATAACACGGCTGGTTCGCTGCAGATAGGCACACTGAACAACCAAGGAGTGCTGGTATGGACTAATGATTTCTCCACTACAAACGGCAGCAACTCCATCCAGTTCAACTTTAGCCGCCCGGTATCTAACTTCAGTGTAGAAGTAAATAACATCAATTCACAGTCGGGCTTGCTCGCTACAGACTACACAGATCAGGTAGTATTTGCTGGATCGAATGGCACCTCTTCCGTAACGCCAACGCTTACCTCTTCTGGTGGTGTAACAATTGTAGGTGCTACCGCTACGGGCAACAGCACTACTAATGCGACTGTAACAGCGTCCTTCCCCCGTGCTATCAATACTCTCACCATCACCTTCAATAATGGCAACCCTGCTCTGAACAACCCCGATCAACAGATCATTGGCATTGTAGGTATGACCTGGTGCCGCCTAGCACCCGTGGCAAACGACGTGACCAACTCTGCTACGCTACCGAGCACGGCTGGTCAAGTCACCCTTGATCCCCTGAGTTCCTCTGTTGATGGTACAGTCCAGTCTTATACAATCACGGCTATTCCGGCTAGCTCGCAAGGAATACTTTACTATAACGCTACGGGTTCTACCTACCAGCCTGTAAGCAACGGCCAAGTGCTGACCGCAGCGCAAGCTGCAAGCTTACGTTTCGACCCAGCGGCAGGCAACATGGGTACCAGCGCTCAGTTTACCTACACCGTAAAAGATGATGCGAGCCTAACCTCAACCACGGCAGCTACCTTCACGATTCCTTTGCAGTACGTAGCGCCTTGCACGGTAACTACCACTCTTAACTATAGCACGCGCGCCGCGGGAGAAGATTGGCAGAATCGCACTGCCGAGGCAGTTCCTACTGGCTCTTCTGTAACACAGGTTAGCACTACGGGTTACAACCCTGGCGCCAATTCCGCTAACTCGTTCAATACAGCTACTTTGAACGGAGTGCAATCCCTACTTTGGAGCGTTGACTACTCCGCGAATAGTACCAACAGCTCTTCCGTCACATATACCTTCTCTCGCCTAGTATCAAACTTCGCCGTACGGATACAAGATATTGATATTGGTGGTGGATTTATTGACCGGGTCATCTTTACCGGTAGCGATGGTACTATTCCCGTTCTGCCTTCTTTATCAAAGGTCAACAGCAACTCAGCTATCGTAGCGACCAGCGGCAACGTGGCAACTGGTACTGCCAACACTACTAGCAGCGTAGATGGAACAGTAATAGCTTACTTTCCTAGCCCTATTAAAAGCTTAACTATAACGTATCAGAACGTTGGAGCAGGCAACGATGGTGCTTCTGCGGGTATTGGTATCGACCAAATGACTTGGTGCCGCTTGGACCCAGCAGCCAAAGACATCACGAATGCTAGCTTGCCCGCCGGCATTGGCGCCACAGCTATCAATAACCTCAGCGCAGCAGTCGATGGCACGGTGCAGTCGTACACGATTACGGCCCTACCACCTTCTGACCAAGGCACACTCTACGTCAACGGCGCTATTCTGAATACGACCAACTTCCCCGGACTAGTACTGACGCCGACGCAGGCTACTCAGCTTTCCTTTATTCCGGCAGTAACATACAGTGGCCCGGTCAACTTCACGTACACTGTAACCGACGACCAAGGACAGAAAGATGCGACACCGGCTACGTACACCATCCCAGTAACGGCAACCGGAGCCAGTGGCATTGCCGCAGCTTGTGCTATCCCCGGCAAAGACGGAAACGCCATAGGCCTGACGATTAATCCCGATGCGTATTATCCTAGTATTACTGCCCAGACTCTAGCCGCTGGAGCAAAGTCGATTCAGGTGACCGCTGCAGCTGGAGCTCAAACCGATATCACGGCTGGCGACCTTCTGCTGGTTATCCAGATGCAGGGGGCTGACATCGACAACAGCAACAGCGATGCGTACGGCGACGGTGTAGCGGGTGGTGCAGCCAATGGCAACTTAAATAACACAAACTTCATTGCGGGTCAGTACGAGTATGTAGTGGCGGCTAACACCGTGACGGCCGCTAGTGGCGGTACCATTCAACTCGTTAATGGGTTGAAGTTCGGCTACCAAAATGCTGCCGCAACGACAACTTCCGGTCAGCGACGCTTCCAAGTGATTCGCGTGCCGCAGTATGGCAACCTTACCCTAGGTGCTACCATCACGCCTAGCCCATGGAATGGCTCCACGGGTGGTATCCTCGTGATTGACGTAGCGGGCCAGACGAGCCTGAACAACTTCAACCTCGATGTAACGGGTGCCGGTTTCCGTGGTGGTGCTGGTCGTGTTCAATCGACTGTTACGGGCAATGACGCTTCTTACGTTACAACCACAGCTTCTGACTACAATGCGCAAAAGGGTGAAGGCACGGCCGGCACTCCGCGCTATGTGAACACAGGCACTGCCGTGTTGGATACGAATACGGATGGCTACCCGAACGGCGGCAGCGCCAGCCGTGGTGCCCCCGGCAACGCTGGTGGCGGTGGCAACAACAACATCGATAACAGCGGCGGCGGCGGCGGTGCCAATGGTGGCGCTGGTGGTCGTGGCGGCAACAACTTCTTCAGCAACCTAGCCATTGGCGGCGAACCTGGCGCCAACTTCGCGGCAGTCAACAGCAACCGCCTCGTTCTAGGTGGCGGCGGTGGTGCTGGCTCTACAAACAATGGCACCGGCACTCCCAATAATGGCTTTGCTAGCAGTGGTAAAGCAGGTGGTGGCATCGTCATCCTACGTACTGGCTCTATTACGGGCACTGGCTCCATCATTGCTAGTGGTGCAGCACCTAATAACACCGTAGTTGACGATGGCGGCGGCGGCGGCGGCGCTGGTGGCTCTATCTTGGTCACGGCTACAAATCCTGCTGGTTTAATAAACGTTACGCTCACGGCCAATGGCAGTGACGGCGGAACCAACACAGGTGGTTCTGGCGGTGCTCATGGACCTGGTGGCGGTGGCGGTGGCGGCGTCATCTTGGCCAACGGTACCGTGAAAGGCACTTCAGTTTCGAGCGGTGCTAACGGCACAACGACAGGCGGCGTGGCTTTCGGCGCAGCTGCTGGCTTGGTGGGCGTAGTAAATGCTCAGATCAGCAGCAGCATTGCCAACAGCGCAACGGGTTCCGTTTGCGCCTCGGATGTCACAACGACGCTAACTGGTCCGGCTACGTTGGATGCTGGCCAGCCTTCGGGCACGTACCTAGCTACCTTCACTAACAACGGTCCGAACTCGGCCGACGGTGTAACACAGCGTGTGACGCTGCCAGCAGGTGCCACGTTCACGAGCACTCAGCTGAGCACTATCCAAACGGCGTATCCGGGCACGACTTACGAACCAAGCACGCGCGTGCTCTACTTCAGAGGCACCACAACCACGTTAGCTGGTGGCGCTACCAACTCGTTCAGCTTTGCCTTCACCGCTCCAACCACAACGGGTTCTGTACCCATGAGCAGCACGGTGGCAACCACATCAGGGCAGGGAGTGAATGCCGCTCCCGATCAAGCAACACTCAACCTGACCGTAAATGCGGTTTCGGATGTAGCAGCTACTATTTCGGGTAATGGCCCAGTGAGCGCGGGCGGTTCTGGTACGTTCACAGTTAACTTCACCGACTTAAGCGCAACAGGTCCCCAGACGGCAAACGGCGTCGTAGCAACTGTGCAACTCCCCGCTGGCCTAGGTACGGTCACCTTCACAGGCATGACCGGCTCTTACAACAATACAACTGGCCTGGTAACGTATCCTAGCATTACTTCGCTCACGAGTGGTCAGCTAGTTACCTCCACCATCGCCTACACGCAACCGACGACGGCCGCAGTGGTAGCAACAGCTTCGATCAGCACAACGTCGAACGAAGCAGGTCAAACAGCCAACAACATGGCAACGGCTACCAACAACACGACGGCCGTGTACGACGTCACAACGGCTATCAGCGGTCCGGCCACTATCACGGCAGGTAGCCAAGTGCTATACAATGTATCAACTACGAACAGTGGCACCAGCTCAGCTGCACCTAACGTAACGCAGACGGTGACACTACCCGTTGGGGCTGCCAACATCTTCGTGACTGGTGGCGCAACTTACGACGCAACAACGCGCGTTGTGACGTTCCCGGCTATCACGTCGCTCGCCGCTGGGCAGACGGTTAACAACACCGTTAGCTTCACTGCTCCAAGCAGCAACTACTCGGTAAGTGCTCGCGTGGCCTCGGCGCCGGCTGATACAAACACGGGCAACAACACGGCTTCGGTGAATACCAGTGTAACGGCTCCGCCCGTAACGACTACCAATGCTAACACATTCGTGACGGTAACATCATCAGCTGCTAGCATCAACGCTGGTTCTGCCATCACATTCAACGTCACGCAAGGCAACGCTGGCAAAGATCCGGCAACGGACGTCGTGACGCGAGTAGCAATACCCACTGGCTTGCCTACGGCTATCACGGATGCCAACGTTGTTAAAATCGGCGGTGCAGCTCCAACGTCCGTTTCGGGCACGGTGGCTACCTACGCCAATGGAGCAATTTATGATGCGAGCACCGGCATTGTCACATTCAAGTCAATAGCTTCGCAAAGTGCAGGAGCTGCCAATAACAATTCCTACTCCATCACCTTTACTGCGCCGGCTTCGGGTGTTGTAACAGCCACAGCCGATGTGAGCGCTACTACGCTTGATAACGTAGCAGCCAACAACGTAGCGACGGCTCAGGCAACGGTGAACTCGGCGGCTACGGATGTAACGACAGCTCTAAGCGGTCCTACTTCCGCCATGCCTGGTCAACGCCTGACGTATACGGTGACGACGACCAACACCGGCCTAGCTCCTGCTGGCAACGTGGTTCAAACGGTCAACATCGCAGCAGGACTTGCCACAAGCGGCACTAGTGCCGTAACCATCGGCGGCAGTGCCCCTAGCTCCGTGAACGGCGACGTAGCAACGTATCCGAATGGCGCGACTTACAATGCCAGCACTGGCGTTGTCACGTTCCAAGCACTTACGTCAGCGGCCGGTGGCAGCTCCGTTACGAACAGCATTGCTTACACGGCACCTGCTAACAATGGAGCAAGCTTAGTGAACATTGCATCGGTCACGACTAACTCGGCCGAGACAAGCCTAACCAACAACACGGCGATGGTTACAACAACCATCATGGCTAGCGCCGACGTGCAGGTAAGGCTCACAGGACCTAGCACCATCGTTGCCGGTAACCCGCTCACGTATGCGGTGACTACTACCAACAACGGCGGTTCCGTTGCGGCGAGTGTCACGACTACTGTGCAGTTGCCAAGTGGCTTAACCGGTGTTGTGGTGCGCGACGCAGCCGGCAACGTGCTGCCTAACTCTACTACCTCGGGCTATAACAGTGCTGATGGTGTTGTCCGTTTCCCAGCTCAGTCCAATCAGAGCGTTGGTAATGATGCCGCTACTTCCGGAACTATAACCTTGAATGCTCCGGCTAGCACCAACGTACTTGTGCCCGTTGCAACAGCAATGGTAACGGGAACGACTGATCCTAATGTTAGCAACAACTCGGCTAGCCTAGCTACCACAGTTCAACCCGCTACAACGGCACAGAACGATCTGACCACGATCCTTTTGGCCAACGTTGTCACCCAAACAGCTGGTCAGCCAGTGACCTTTACCGTCACGACGACCAACGCGGCAACTAGCACGGGTACGGCAACGGGTGTGGTGCAAACCGTGCAACTACCAGCAGGCCTCACCAGCAATGGAGGTACTGTAGTAGTAACGGGCGGTGGCAGCTACGACAACGTCACTGGCTTGGTGACTTTCCCCAGCACGAGCATCCCAAACACAGGGGCTGCAGGTGCCGTCACCAACACCATCACGGTAAGCAAAGCACCTAGCATTGATCCAATGGTAGCCATAGCGGCTGTGCGCGGCAACGAATCGGATCCGACAACGAGTGATAACACGACCGTAGTTAAGATAGCTATTACGTCGAGCGTAGACGTTGCGACCAGCATAACAGGTCCGGCAACTACCGTAGCTGGCAACACGGTGAATTATTCGGTAGTAACGCGCAACAATAGTGCTTCGCCCGCTACTAACGTAACTCAAACTGTGACCCTGCCGGCCGGCGTAACGAGCTACTCTCTCAATGGTGGCGCGCCCATCACGGTAGCTTCAGGTGCTACGATTACCATACTGGTGCCCTCGACTCTTAACCCAGGTGACGTTAACACAGTAACCAACACGATCAGCTTTACGGCACCTAGCACGAGCTTCGCCGTGGTGAGTAACGTACGAGCTACTGGTGACAATGGTACAACTGGCAACAATACTGCGACTCAGAACACGGCAACAACAAGCAATCGTGCGCCGGTAGCGGCTAACTTGATAAATACGTTGCAGTCGCCTGAGGGCAACACGGCTGGTCCTCTGCTGCTTTCTTCGCTAAGCGCCACGGACGCAGATGGTAACACGGACATTAAAACGTATACCATCGCAACGCTCCCGAGCAACACCCAGGGTATTCTCTACAACGGAACTACTGCGTTGGCGCCGGGTGCTACCGTCACCTTAGCTGACATTGCGAAATTGACGTTTGACCCAGCTGCAGGGTACGTAGGCAATGCTTCTTTCACTTATACGGCTACGGATGCCGCTGGTGCTACTTCGCTGCCTGCTACCTACCTCATTCCAGTTGGTCAAGATGTGAACTCCGTGTACACGAACACCACGCCGAAAGGAGGCAACAATCCCTATCAGGATAGCGACATCATCAGCAATGCCTTCGACGCAAATGGTGGCACCTACAACGCGGCTTCTCCCCAGGCCATCACCGACAATGGTGTTCGCTCAGCGGCACTAGCTTCGGGCAGCAATGCGCTGCCAGCTGGCGTGACCATCAATTCTACTACTGGTGTTCTTACTGTCTCCAACCGGGCTCTGCTGAAGAGTGGTACGTACACAGTAACGATCACGACGGTAGATGCCAACGGGGGTACGAACACTCAGCCTGTGACGTTCACGATTGGTAGCCTCCCGCTACCCGTCGAGCTGACGGCTTTCACAGCTACTGCAAAAGGCAATGACGCAGTACTTGCTTGGTCGACTGCTTCGGAGAAAGCCAATGACCACTTCGAAGTAGAACGCTCGCTTGATGGGATTACGTTTGTGGCTGCAGGCACGGTGAAAGGTCAGGGTACTAGCACTACCGCGCACGAATACAGCTTGCTCGATGCTCGTGCCGCTCGCCTAGGCCAAAAAATCTACTACCGCCTCAAGCAAGTAGATACAGACGGTACTGTGGCTTACTCGCCTGTACGTACGGTGGCGTTTGTGACGGAGCCTGCGCAGGTCAACGTAAGTCTATACCCAAACCCAACTACTGCGGAAGCACATTTGGATCTGAGCACGCTACCAACTGGAACGTACACAGTGTCCTTGGTTGACCTAAGTGGCCGTACAATAGCAACGCAGGTAGTAGATGGTGGATTGGTGCACGTGCTCCATGTACAACACTTGCCTAGTGGTGCCTACCTCATCCTAATTAACGGGAAAGACACGCATATTACGAAGCGCTTATTGAAGCAATAGCAGTTCAATAAGGTAAGTTCAAAGCAAAAGAGCCCCACCAAATTGGTGGGGCTCTTTTGCTTTACAAGGCTTTTGTTAAAAGATTTATTTTTATAGTACAAATATTAAATTAGAGCGTTGAATAAATTTATTATAAAAATAATTACAAATACACGTACAGCACATAAACAATACGCCTACGTTCTGATAATATTTTTTCCCAGATTAAAACCTCGTCAGTAACTTAAAACGTAACTCCTAGGCTTAATATCGAATCATATAAATTATTCTGCTAATCTAGTCATTCATCAACTAAATGATCTGCATTTGTCGGGCGCGCACTGGCATTCGTCGAATTGTTTTATTCTTAGCTCAACCACAGACCAGGTTCGCATCATAATTGATTCTGTGTTTTTCCCAAAATGACATACTGCTAAACTTCATTCGTCACACATTATCTCCCCTTAACTATAGCATGAGAACAACTTTACGTTTTGTTGTTCTGCTCTTGGCCTGGACCGCCTTGGGCAGGACCGTGGCGTGGGCACAGTGTCAGCCGTCTTTTCTGGACAACAGTACTTCTTCCAACGGCTTAACGGCAGAGTATTATCGCACGACTTTCTATCAAGAAGCAGGCTTCAACGCAAACGCTATTACGTTTTTTCAGCGTACAGCTCAGCAACGTCGTATCGACCAAACGGTAAACTTCACAACTGCCACTTTTTCGATTCCTGCTACTGCATTTTCGTCGGGTACGACAGCTAACCCCGATAACTTCAGTGCACGCTATCGGGGAAGCATCAATATTCCGGTAGCGGGTAGCTATACATTCTATCTGACCTCAGATGACGCGTCGTACATGTGGATTGACAATCCCGCTTTAGCGACGACTCCTAACGCTGCGAATGCTTCCATCAGCAACGGCGGACCCCATGCTGCAAGTGAGAAGTCATTCACAGTTACCTTAACTGCTGGTTTTCACGATGTGCTGATTCTGTATGCAGAAGAAGGTGGCGAAAACGTTATAAAATTAGAATATGCTAGCACTGCAGCTGGTATTGCTCGCCAGGTAATTCCTGCTTCTGCATTGTGTGCTGGTCCTGCTTCAGCTAACAATGCTCCGGTAGCTAGCAACCTTACCAACGCAACAGTAGCTATTTCATCTGCATCGGCGGTACTATCGCCTAACTTATCAGGCACTGACGCAGATGGTACCCTAGCTTATTATAACATCTTGACGCTACCAGCTGCAACGGCTGGCGTATTGCGTTTTAATAACACAGCAGTAGTAGCTGGGCAAGCTATTCTTTCGAGCCAACTCAACCTTCTGACTTTTACGCCAGTCGCTGGTTATACGGGCAGTGCATCCTTCACGTATACAGTCACGGACAATACTGGGCGTACGGCTCAAACAGCTGCTACGTACACGATTCCTGTAGCTTCTACGATCAGTGGTGTAGTGTTCGAGGATGTAAACTACGGAGGTGGTGCTGGCCGGCCTAGCACGGCCAGTGGTGCAGTGGCTCGCCCGAATGCCACAGTTGAGCTGTACAACAGCTCCGGAGCACTAGTCACGACGACAACAACCGATGCTGCTGGGAAGTACACGTTCAACGTACTTAATGGCACCTATACTATTCGCGTCGTTAATAGCACAGTGTCTTCCTCACGTACAGGTTCCACGGCGGCCCTTATTCCCGTACAGACGTACAATGGTACTACCACCCGCGTTGGTGGTGAGAATCCTTCGTACACTGACGCTGCTGCCAACTCAGGCAGTCAGACGCTAGCCGCATTGAGTTCAGGTACTATCCTACCTGAGTCTATTGCCACAATAATCAGCAGTGGTGCAGCAACTGTCGGTCCCGACTTCGGCTTTAACTTCGACTTGGTGGTTAATACCAACAACGCCGGCCAGGGCTCACTCCGACAGTTTATTCTGAACGCGAATGCTCTAGGTAATGAAGCGGCTTTGGCGCAAAGCGGATCGTACATCAATGCCGGAACAACAACGGCTTTGCCCGCTAGTAAAGAAACGAGCATCTTCATGATTCCCTCGGGCCAGGCAGTAGCTGGTTTACTGGCTTCGACAAACAATGGCCCCGCTTCGCAGCTGACCAACGGGGTAGCCGTGATTTCGCCTACCGCAGTGCTAACTAACATCACGGGCCCGAACACCAACCTTGATGCGACTACGCAAACAGCCAACATCGGTGATAACAACACGGCCGTACTTGGTACAGGTGGCACGGTAGGCACGAATAACACGGTCCTCAACAAAGTAAACGGCCCTGAAGTACAGCTGGTAGGCACGCGCGGCTTCGATGGCCTAGTAGTAGCAGGCGCTAGTACCACTATCCGTGGCCTGAGTCTCTACCGGTTTGACCACAACATCACTGTCAACGCTGACATCACTAACTTTTTGGTCGAGCAGAACGTGCTAGGTACGTCGGCCACAAGCTTCACCGACCCCGGAGTGGGAGCACGGACTGTTAACGAAGGTATTTTACTGAACGATGCTGACAACGGAACTGTCCGCAACAACCTCATCGGCTACAATGGCGGTATGGGCGTTTGGGTACAAGGCTTCAACAACGGCTCCAATAACAACACCATCGCAGGCAACGAAATCCGTGGCAACGCCCAAGAGAGCAAGCCGGCTCCGGAAGGACTCGTTTTCGACGGCTTAGAGCTACAAGGCGCTAGCACAGGCAATACGGTGTCGGGTAACCTAATCACGGGTACCAATGGTCACGGCATCGATTCTTACTTTAACGCCATTGGTGGTAACACCATCACAGGTAACACCATCTCCAACAACGGAGTAGCGGTGACGAACAACACCGGCGAAGAAGGTTCGGGCTTGCGTATTTTCGGCGCTACTAACCTGACAGTTATCTCAAACAACATACTCTCAGGCAACAACGGCTCGGGCATACTGGTAGCCGGTTCGGCTAATACTGTTCGTATTTCACAGAACTCCATTTTCGGCAACACTCGTTTAGGCATCGACTTGCTGAGCACGGCCGAGAACAACGCACCTACCTTCTACAATGGTAATACGGGGGCGACAACCAACGTCACCATCAACGATGACGGGGATGGTGACACGGGCGGCAATGGTCTGCTCAACTTTCCGGTTATCACCTCCGCTACTGTGCAGGGCAATACTCTAGTTGTGCAAGGTTACGCGCGCCCTGGCGCTCTTATCGAGTTTTTTGCAGCCGCAGGCACTGCCAACAGCGTGGCAGCTAACGCCGGATTTGGTCAAGGTCAAACCTACCTAGGTAGCTTCACCGAAGGATCTGCAGACGATTTGAACGGAGGTACAGGCTCATACTCGGGTACTATCAACGGCTTAACACAAGGAGCAGACAACACCAACCGTTTTGCCTTCTCTATTCCGCTGACCGGCAACTTCGCCTCCATTACCACTGGCTCGGTACTTACCAGCACAGCGACCCTCGGCAACTCTACTTCGGAGTTCTCCGGCAATGTAACGGCGCAGAACGTGGCCCTAACAGGTTATGTGTTTGAAGATGTGAACTACGGTGGCGGCGCAGGCCGTTCGCGTGCTACAGCTGGCACGGCCACACGCCCTAATGCTCGTGTAGAACTATACGATAACACTGGCACGTTCGTAGCGGCTACCACCACCGACGCTACCGGCCAGTACTCCTTCAACGCAGCAGCGGGTACCTACACCGTCCGTGTTGTTAATAATACGGTCACTAGCAGCCGTGCAGGTTACGTCGCTGGCTTGCTTCCCGTACAGACCTACAACGGTACTAGCAGCCGCGTAGGTGGCGAAGCTCCAGCAAAAGTAGATGCTGCTAACGGCGCTACCGGTACCATCTTAGCTGATTTGAACACGGCTACTACAATTGCGGAAAGCCAAGCCACTATTACAATTGGTTTAGCCAGTAACACTACTGGTCCGGATTTCGGCTTTAACTTCGATGTGGTGACTAACACCAACGATTCGGGTCAAGGCTCACTGCGGCAGTTCATCACCAACGCTAATGCGCTTACTAACGCGAACCTAGCTCAAGTTGGGCAGACCGCGGGCAAGGAGGTTTCTATCTTCATGATTCCGAATGGCGCTACTACCAATGTTCCGGCAGGTTTGCGTGCTGGTCTGCCTTCAGGCTTGACCAACGGCGTAGCCCTGATTACAGTTGCTACCACGCTTCCGGCTCTCACGGATGCCAATACAACGCTTGACGGCTCAACGCAGACCTCAAACATTGGCGACACGAACACGGGCACGCTAGGTACAGCAGGCACTGTAGGAGTAGGACCCGATGGCATTGCGAACACAGGTGACGAACTAGCTCTGACGGCCGTGAACAAGCCGGAAGTTCAGATTCAAAGCACAACATCTACAACCGTCAATATCGGCCTCGATGTACAAGCGGCTGGCACGACACTGCGCGGCTTATCGGTACTAGGCTTTGGCACGGCAACCAACGATGACAACAATGCAAACGTGCGGGTTGGTAACATCACCGGCTTCCTGATCGAAAATGACTTCTTAGGCATTGCTGCTACGACCAGCAGCCTAGCTTATAGCACAACATCCTCGGGTACGGGCGACAACCTGCGCATCATCAGCGGTAAAGGCAACGGCACTACTACCGGCGCCACGGCTAGTATTATCCAAAACAACCTGATTGGGTACGCACAAGGCAAAGGTATTGGCGTGGAAAACGGCTCAACGGGCGTTGTGATTCGTAACAACGAAATTCGCAACAACAGCATTGGCGCCGACAACCTCGACGGCATTGATATTGAGAATAGCTCAGCAACGATAATAACCGGTAACTATATCCTCGACAACTTCGGAGCAGGTGTAGATATGTACGGTTCGGCGGGCAGCAATACCATCACAGGGAACACTATCACGAACAATGGCCGCGCTAACGGTGAAAACGCTGGTGTTCGGTTATTCGGCAGCAGCAACAGGGTTAGCCAAAACATCATCACCAACAACATTGGCGCTGGTATTGCCGTCACAAATGGTACTAACACGACGAGCACTGCGACTAACACGAACAACAACGTGCTGTCGATGAATTCGATCAGCGGTAACGGCAGCGTAGCTTCCAACGGCAACGTGACCACCGGTAACATCGGCATTGATCTGGAGACGACTAATAACACGCTGCCCGGTGGCTCCTCACCTTTCGTGTCGTACAACGACAACGGCGATACGGATACGGGTGCTAATGGCCTGTTGAACTACCCCGTTATCACGGCGGCTACTATTCGTAATGGTAACCTGTTGCTGACAGGCTTCGCCAAGACCGGTGCATTGTTGGAGTTCTTTGTTGCTACCTCAAACGCGCCTGCACTCAATGCCATCGGCGCTAATTTCGGGCAGGGCGCAGCTTACTTGTTCTCGCGCACCGAAGGCTCGGCTACAGACCTAGATGCCACCACCGGCAGCTATGGTCAGAGCAATGCCACTATCAACGGCTTCTACCAGGGCACGGAGACGGGTCAAAATCGCTTCTCCTTCTCGATTCCGCTTTCTTCTTTGACTTCGGCTCAACAAGCAGCGCTGGCAACCAGCGGTGTAAAGCTGACGGCTACGGCTACGATCACCTCTGCTTCGGCTACGGAGCGCGGCACTTCCGAATTCTCAGGTAACGTTCCTGTACAGCAGGCACCAGTCGCCAACAACGACTTTGCTACGACTACGCCAGGTACGGCTTATACCTTTGCGGGCACCACGGCCGTAACGGCAAACGACACGCCGAGCGGTACTATTGACCCAACGACCGTGACGCTTGGCACGGCTGTACCTACTTCACAGGGCGTCTTTACGGTAGATGCTAGCGGCAATGTGACCTTTACACCTGCTGCTGGTTTCGTAGGCATCGCTACGATACCTTATACCGTGAAAAACACTTCGGGTACGGTATCAAACACGGCTTACATCTCGGTAGAGGTAAAAGGTACCACCTTCAACCTAGCCACTACGATTTCGGGACCCTCGTCAGCTAATGCAGGTGCTTCGGTGACGTACAACGTAACCCCTAGCAACCCTGGCTTATTAGCTGCCACTGGCGTCGTAGAAACTGTGCAGTTGCCAGCAGGTCTCACCACTACGGGCTTCACAGTAGGCGGTAGCACGGGTACCCTGAGCAACAGCATCATTACCTTCCCGACCGGCAGCTACAACCAGAACACGGGCTTGCTGACGTTGACCATTGGTAACCTAGCGGCTAGCACCAGTGCGAGCGCAACGGCGGTAGTTTTCCCGGCTCCGGCTTCGGATCCATTGATTGTGACGGCTAACATTAGTGGCAACGGTGGTACAGAAACGACCACCACCGACAACATGGCTGCCGTACCGACGACTATCACGCCTCGCTTCGATGTAACGACAGCAATTAACGGCCCGAGTAACGTAACGGCTGGTAATGAGGTTACTTACACTATCGTGACGAGCAACGTGGCCACATCGGTTAACGTCAACTCGGTATCGCCGGCAACCAACGTAGTACAGACAGTAACGCTGCCTGGCAACGTAACCGGCATCTATGCTTCCAACGGCGGCACAGTGGCGTTCAATTCGGGCGCCAACACAACCACAGTAACGTTCCCAGCCATCAGCACGCTAGCTGCGGGTCAGTCACAGGTGAATACCATTAGCTTCGTGGCACCCAGCAACGACTTCCTAGCTCCCGTAGCAGTTGTCACCTCTGGCCTGACCAACACCAATGCCGGCGACATCAACTCGCCGACAGTTGGCACGAACAATAATACGGCGCAGCTAAACGGCGCAGCTGTGCGCCCCACGGTTACGAGCAAAGCCGGTACTGGTACAGCGACCAACGTGTATACGACCATTACGCCTTCTGCAACTAACGTGGCAGCAGGTGCTGACATCACCCTAACCATTACGGCTAGCAATGCTGGACCAGGTGCGGCGGCCGGTGTGCAGGAAACGGTAGCCTTACCCGCTGGCCTAACCTTCAGCAACCTAGGTGGTGGTTCCTATAATTCGGCTACAGGCTTGCTAACCTTCCCGGCGCTAACCTCGAACCTAGCAATAGGAAGTTCTCAGACGTACACCGTTACATTTGCTGCACCACAGCAAGGCTTTGTTCTAGCAACGGCCACAGTGAGCACCTCCAATGCTGACTTGGTTCCTAACGACAATGTGGCTGAAGCAAAGGTTGAAGTGACACCTGTAACGGATGTGGCTACCACCCTAGCTGGCCCAGTAGTGGCCCTACCCGGCCAGACGGTGAGCTACACGGTAACAACGGCGAACAATGGTGTTGCCACAGCTAATGGTGTTGTACAAAAAGTACAGTTGCCTGCTGGTTTGACCAACGTACAGCTCAACGGTGTAGCGGCTAACAGCACCCAATATGATGCTACTTCCGGTGTACTGACCATCAGCTTCGCCGATCCGCTAGCGATGGGTTTCACGCAAACGAATACTATTTCGTTCACGGCACCCGCTAGCATGAGCAGCTTTAGCCCGGTGGCATCGGTTAGCACTAGCACCAATGAAACTACTATTGCCAATAACACGGCGACGGTACTAACCACGATAACTCCTTCTGCTGATGTAACTGTTAGCGCAACGGCTGCAGCCTCGGCAGTGGTAGGCAACCAAGTACTCTACGTAGTAGGCACGACGAACAAGGGCGCGACAACGGCAACGAGTGTAGCACCCACGCTACAGCTGCCCGCCGGCTTAGGCGCTGCCAACGTTACGTTCCCTGGTGGTGCTAACACTGGCACGTACGACAACACCACTGGCTTAGTGACGTTCCCAATCGTAGGAGCACTAGCCAACGGGGCTAGCCTCTCGAACGAAGTAGCGGTAACTATGCCCGACGTAGCACAGCTAACAGGTGTAGCGCAGGTAACCACTACCAGCTACGACACGAACCTGGATAACAACTACGCCAGCGTGGCGACTACTCCGGTAACGGCCACCACGACGACAGCTGATTTGCAAGTAGCTACCTTCACACCTGCCACAACGGCGGTGAATGCTAGCACCGCGACTACACTGACGGCTACTTTCAGCAACCTAGGTACGGGCACCGCTACCAACGTAGTACCGCAGATTGTGTTGGTACCTGGCCTAACAGGTGTTACAGCATCAAACAACGGCAACTACGATCCTAACACGGGCATCGTGACATACCCAACAGTAGCTACCATCGCTGGTGGCGCCGCTGTGACAGGTACGTACACGGTGACTTTCACGGCCCCAGCCTCAGGTTCGATCAAGGCAGTAGCCGCCATTACGTCGGGTACTTCCGACGGCGCGCTAAGCAACAACACGGCTTTGGCTACGGTGAACGTAACCTCGCAGGCAAATGCGACGACCAGCATCAGCGGCCCCACGACGGCAGCATCTGGCTCGAACGTGACGACGGCGACACCTGGCTCGAGAGTGACCTATGCTGTAGCAACTTCCAATGTTAGCACGGCTTCGCCCGCTACCGGCGTGGTGCAAACGGTAATGGTGCCCAGCACAGTAACCGGCTTGACTTACCCGGCTGGTAGCTCCGTTAGTACAGCGAGCGGAATCACGACAATCACCTTCCCCACTATCGCTTCGCTGGCAGGTGGATCGGCTAACGCTGTAACGAACTACCTATCGTTCATTACGCCTTCCACGCCTACCACAGTGACGGTAGCAGGTGCTGTAACCTCTGACGTTGACACGAACACGGGCAACAACTCCGCGAGCGTTGTGACCATCAGCAACCGGGCACCAGTAGTCTACAACGTTGTCAACAGCCTTCAATCGCCAGAGGGTAACACGGCTACTAAGGCCATGCTTATCTCGCCACTAGTAGGCACCGACGCTGACAATAACACGTTAACCTACAAGATTACGTCGCTGCCTACTTCGGGCACGCTCTACTTGGCCGATGGCACCACTGTTGTTACGACGAGCACCAATCTCACGGCTGCTCAGGTTAGCCAGCTGCGTTACTTACCAGCTATTGGTTTCGTGGGCAATGCCTTCTTCAGCTACGTGGCTACCGATAATGCTACAGTAGCGGCTACGTCGAACACGGCTCTGTACACGATTCAGGTAGGAACTGACCAGAATTCAACGTACGCTGTTACGCCGACCAAAGGTGGCGTTTCGCCGTACCAGAACAACGACGTGCTGACGTATATCACCGATTTGAACGGCGCACGCTACGTTACCTCTGGTAGCTCGACCCTGGTGTACAATGCCACAACAGGTGTTCTGCTAGCTGGCGCTAGCAACGGCTTACCCACTACGGGAACAAACGCGACAGTGACATCAGGTTCGTCGCTCACCGCGGCACAGCTAGCACTTATCGGCGTGAGTTTGGATGCGACGACGGGCCAGTTATACGTGTCTGACCGCACGAAGCTGAAGTCAGGTAGTTACTCTGTAACCGTTACCACGACCGACGTGAATGGTGGCACAAACACCATCATTGAAAACTTCACGATCGGTTCGGCACCGCTGCCCGTGGAGCTGACGGCCTTCACTGCTACGGCGAAAGTGACTGATGCTGTACTAGCTTGGACAACGGCCTCGGAGAAGAACAACGACCACTTTGTGGTAGAACGCTCCTTCGACGGACAGCAGTTTACGGCAGTAGGCACCGTAGCCGGCAATGGCTCGACCAGCAGCGTACATAACTACAGCTTCGTTGACAAAGCCGCGGCTCGCTTCGGGCAAAAGCTCTACTACCGCTTGCGCCAAGTAGATACCGACAGCACCGAGTTTATCTCGCCTGTGCGCACGGTGCAGTTCTCGGCAGTGACGACCGTAGCCATGGAGCTCTACCCGAACCCGGCTGTTGACCAGACCACTCTCGACCTGACGCAGGTACCTGCCGGCACCTACTCGGTGACTCTGGTGGATGCGGCTGGCCGAGTACTGAGCACGCAGCAGCTAGCTGGTGGCATCACGCACACGCTTCAGGTTCAGAATCTACCTGCGGGTACTTACATCGTTGTCATCGATGGCAACTCGGTACACCTCAATAAGCGTCTGCTGAAGCAGTAAGCATTGCTTATTAGCTCTTCAAAAAAGCCTCTCCCACTTGGGAGAGGCTTTTTTGGTTTAAACAACTACTTACTTCGCTTTTGTAAAGCATGCAACCCTGGTGCCCTAGCTCGTCACTTTGACAAGCACCCTGCTCATAGAAGCAAAACCGGCCTTCATCCTAGGTCTGGCGCTAGCAGTGTATATTGATAAAGAACCTAGCTTACCTTCGCACCTATGCCTGCCAATCTGACCCGAGAAGAGCTGCTCACCATAACCACCTTTCAGGGGTTGCCCACTGAAACGCTAGACTGGTTACTGGCCCACGGGGAGCGCCGCGACTACGCGCCCGACGAACCCATTGTGCAACCCGGCGACCCAGCCGAATACATGACTGCTTTCCTGCAGGGAGGCGTTCAGTTTTTCCGTACTCAAAACGGACACCGGGAACCACGCTTCCGCATTGGGGCAGGACAAGTCAGCGGCGTGCTACCGTATTCGCGCCTACAAACCTTGCCTAATTACGGCGCCGCCGTTGGCCAAACGGTCATGTTTGCTCTCCACCGCAGCTTTTTCCCGGAGCTCGAACGAGTGAGCCCAGAGCTGGTGCAGCGCCTAGTAGCCATCATGAGCGACCGAGTGCGCGAGGAAACCCGCGGCCAAGAAAGCGACGAAAAGCTCCGGGCTTTGGGCAAGCTTTCGGCGGGTCTGGCGCATGAGCTGAACAACCCAGCCGCCGCCATTGCCCGTTCCGCCGAAGCCCTAGCTGACCGGGCCGCAACGAAGCCGGCGCTGCTCCTCAGCCTGGTACGCCACTGCCCCACCCCCGAGTCGCTGGAAGCCTTGATGAACCTAGCAGAGTCGGCTTGTAGTATAGAGGCGAAGTCACCGCTATCGGCGCTGCAGCGCGCTGACCAGGAAGATGAGCTAGCCGATTGGCTGGAGGAGCAAGGCGTGCCCGATGGCTACCAGTTGGCGGGCGGGCTGATTGATGCTGATATAACGCTCGACCAACTCAAGCCCGTAGCTGCCGATCTACCCAAAGAGGTGCTGCCAGCAGCATTGGCTTGGCTCGAAGGGCAGCTCACCACTTATCATTTGGTTTGCGACGTGCAGGAAGCTAGCTCCCGCATCAGCACTTTGGTCAACAACGTGAAGACGTATTCGCACATGGACCGGGGCTCCGACATGGCGCCGCTAGATGTCGTGAGCGGGTTGGAAAGTACCGTGAACATGTTCAGCTACCAGCTGCGCAACAAGAATATTCAGCTCGTACGCGACTATGCCCCCGATCTGCCGACGATCTATGGACAGGTCAGCAGCCTGAATCAGGTCTGGACGAACTTAATTGACAATGCCCTCGATGCTTTACCCAACGGCGGCACCATCACGTTGCGCACGCGTCGGGAGGGCGACTTTGTACGCGTTTTCATCATCGATAATGGCCCCGGTATCCCGCCGAATATCTTATCCCGCATTTTCGAGCCATTCTTCACCACCAAGCAGGCCGGCGACGGCACAGGCCTAGGTCTTGACATTGCCCAGCGCACCATCCGCAACCACAATGGACGCCTGGAGGTGCAATCGGCGCCGGGCCACACAGAGTTTTGTGCTTGGCTGCCTGTAGCGTAGACTTGCACTCGCACACCTTTCTTTCCACAACGCTGCCCTATTCTTTCCGCCATGAAAAAACCCGTTCTCCTAGCCGTCGACGACGACCCGCAGGTGCTGAGCGCCATAGATCGGGACCTCCGCAGCGAATTTCGCCGCGACTACCGCGTTATCCGGGCTAGCTCTGGCGCTGAAGCCCTAGAAATCATCAAAGAGCTCAACGTTCGGGCCGAGCCGCTAGCGCTTGTCTTGGCCGACCAGCGCATGCCGGGCATGGAAGGCGTTGAGCTGCTAGAAAAGACGCGCACGCTCTTCCCCAATGCCAAGCGCGTGTTGCTCACGGCATATGCCGATACGGAAGCCGCTATCCGGGCTATCAATCAAGCCCAGCTCGACTACTACTTGCTTAAGCCCTGGGACCCGCCCCAGCAGCTCTTGTATCCTACGCTCCACGACTTGCTAGATGCCTGGCAGGCCACGTACCGCCCTAGGTTTCAAGGTGTGCGCGTCATTGGTTTTCAATGGTCGCCGCTCTCCCACGAGGTCAAGGACTTTCTAGCCGGCTACATGGTGCCTTTCGAGTGGCTAGATGTGGAAACGAACCCTGATGCGAAGGCCTTACTCAGCAGCACGGGTTTTGAGACCACCGATTTGCCAGTAATCATTAGTGAGGACGGCGAAGCGCTGGCCCACCCAGAACGCGGCGCTATTGCGGCGAAGCTAGGTCTAGCCTCACATGCCTCAGCCGACCTGTACGACGTAGTGGTGGTAGGGGCTGGTCCGTCGGGGCTGGCTGCGGCGGTGTATGGCGCTTCCGAAGGGCTAAAAACCCTTTTGATTGAGCGCAACCTTCCCGGCGGCCAGGCAGGCACCAGCTCCCGCATCGAGAACTACCTAGGTTTTCCTACCGGCGTGAGCGGCAGTGAGCTAACGCACCGCGCCTGGTCGCAGGCCGTGCGGCTCGGGACGGAGTTTCTGGCGCAGGAAGTCACCAATCTGTGCATCCAGGATGGCGCTTACAAAGTCCTCACCTTGGCCAACGGCAGCGAGGTGCGTACCAAAGCCGTAGTACTCACCCTCGGTGTCAGCTACCGCACCCTCGACATTCCTGGCATCGACCGGCTTAGTGGCGCTGGCGTGTACTACGGCGCCGCCCGCACCGAGGCCCGCTCTTGCGACAAAGGCGACGTGTACATTGTGGGCGGGGGTAACTCAGCGGGCCAAGCGGCCATGTACCTAGCTGCCTACGCCCGGCAGGTGTACATCGTCATCCGGGGCGAAACGCTGGCGGCCTCTATGTCGGCGTACCTCATCGAGCAGATCAGCCAGACCCCCAACATTGAGATTATGTCTTTCACGGAAGTGAAGGAAGTATGCGGACAAGACCACCTGGAGGAGTTGGTGCTTAGCATCAAAGGGCAGCGCGAGGTACGAAAAGCGCGGGCGTTGTTTGTCTTCATCGGGGCCAAGCCGAGTACCGAATGGCTCGACGGTACGGTGCTCTTCGACAAAAAAGGCTTCTTGCTTACCGGCCGCGACTTAGTAATGGACCCTCGCTACCCCACGCATTGGAAACGCCCACGGGAGCCGTATCTGCTCGAAACCTGCGTGCCCGGCGTATTTGCCTCCGGCGATGGTCGGGCAGGCGCCATGGCCCGAGTGGCTTCAGCGGTGGGAGAAGGCTCAATGGCCATCAAATTCGTCCATCAATACTTAGATGAATAGCTGATCTGCTTCGTAGCCCAGGGCCTAAACCCTGGGCTATTTAGTTTCTTGCTGGCGCCGCAACTATAACCTAGGTCAGCGAAAGCCAGTATGCCTTGTGGCATGGCTGCCATTCCTCCCTCCTACTCCGAACTGCCGCTAAGCCTGAGCGACCGGCTAGCCGTGGAGCGCACCCGCCTCGCCAACGAACGCACCATGCTCGCTTACCTGCGGACGGGCGTGGCCTTGGTAGTGGCAGGTTTTTCACTGATCAATTTCTTTCGCGAATACATCTATGTGTGGATTGGCGTGGGTCTGATTCCGCTCGGCATTGGTATGATCGTGGGCGGCTACATGCGGTTTCAGCACAAGCGCGAGCGTATTCATGCGGCCGTAGTCAGAGGACCACACCCCACAATGCCACAACAGCAGGTAGCGCCGGCTATTGCTGGCCAAAGCTAGCTTTGTGAGAGCAAGCCGCTACGCCATTACTTGGCTCATCCAAGCGACGGCGTTGGGCGAATGCAACTGTTCCATTGACTCGATAGAAATAGCCGCCACGTCGGAGCCGCGGCGGCGCATCTCGGTTTCGTACTGGCTGATTGCCTCTTGTAGGGTTGCAAAACGGCCATCCGTCAGGCAGAGGCTTAGCTCTAGCGCATCGAGCATGGCTATGTTCACGCCCTCGCCGGCATAAGGCGGCATCAGATGGGCAGCATCGCCGAGTAAGGTAATCGTGGGCTGGGTTGACCATTGCTGGTCGAGGGGCATGCAGTACTGCGGGCGCGGCACAAAATACGCCGCCTCTGTAGCGAATAGCTCGCGCCACACAAGGCTCCAGCTAGCAAAATCGTGCGCAAACCAGGCCGCCACCTGCCCTAGATTATGAAAGTCAATGCCGCTTTCGTGTACCCAGTTTTCGGTCGTGCGTTGACAGGTGTAGAAAGCTAGGCTACCGTCACCTTTGGCGCTCAGAATGATCGACTTCTCCCCGTCGAGCGCAAAGACTTTTCCACCCTTCACCAGCGCCCACAGGGCAGGAGCGTGCTGGGCCGCGTCGTACACATTGCCTTCTACTACCGTGTAGCCCGTGAAAAACGGCTTGCACGACGTCACGCGGGCCCGCACTTTCGAGCTAGCTCCATCAGCCCCTACTACTAAATCGGCGGAAGCGGTAAGGCCACCGGCGAAGTGCAGTTGCCAGCCATTGGTAGTAGGAGCTAGGTCTAGTAACTGGCTGTTCCAGACGATAGTACCGAGCGTAAGCGAATCGATCAGCAAGTCGCGCAACGGCCCGCGGTCGATTTCGGGGCGAAAATGCGCATGACCAAACGTGTGCGGATCGGGCTCTTGATGCTGGTCGTGGAGGATCGTGGCCTGCCCGTCGAGCAGGCGGAGTTTGTCGGCGCCCGGCCGATAATGCGCCTGAAAGGCATCGAGCAAGCCAGCTTCGGTGAGGGCGCGCAGGCCCGATTCGTCGTGGAGGTCGAGGGTAGCGCCCTGCTGACGGGCCGTGCGGTCAGCATCCCGCTCGTATACCGTCACATCGGCGCCTTGCTGTTGGAGTAGGCGAGCTAGCGTGAGGCCACCCGGTCCGCCACCAATGATGGCTATTTTCTTGTTTGTCAGAAGCATAGTTATCCGTACTTAATGATTACGGAGACAAAGCTATTCTTCAGGCCAGGCAGAAAATTGAATAAATCGGTCATCCTGGTTGCGCGCTAGCTCTTTCGGACGCACCCCAGAGAACTTGCGCACTTCCCGAATAAAGTGCGCTTGATCGGCAAAGTTTTGATCGGGGAACAACCGGCCGGCTTTCAGCTGCGGAAACGCCGCTCGAAACCGCAGAATAGCGCAATACGTCTTAAGCGACAACCCGAAGTAGTCTTGAAAATAGCGGTTGGTCTGCCGACTGCTCCACCCCGACTGCGTCGCCAGCTCGTGCACGGGCAAGATACCCGCAGAGGCATAGAGCAGCTCAAATAGCCGGCGTTTGCGCGGATCGAGGATTGGCTGCAACAGCGCGCGCAAGGTGTTATTCAGCTTGGCGCAGAACTGCCCAAAATCGGTTAGGTCAGCCGCCGTGATGTTCCAAAAGCTAGCAGGCAACGGCCGAACGCCATTAAGAATATCGGCCACGCGGGTTTGCAACAGGTACTCAGCAGCGGGCAAGCGCAGACTCACAGCAAACATCACCGTTTCGGCCGCGAGCGTGGCTTGGTCAGCAACGCTACCTAGCCCCATCAGCATAACGTGAAACGAATCCGTTTTGGAGTACGAAAACACCACATCGATCCACCCATCTGGCAGTAGTCGAATAGGCTTAGCGGCGCCCGAACCCGTTTTTAGCATCCAAAAGCGCTCAACCACAGCAGCTAGGGCTGTAGTTGGTTTTACAGCTTGATATTCAAGAGCATTGTCCATGTGCCGTTGGCGTAAGCAGCCTAGTATCCCCCCAGGATATCCCGGCAGACGCCTTACCAGGTATGATATTTTATAAGCCGGACTGTGTAAGCCGTCTTACGGCACCTTTACCATGATTCCGATAGAGCAACGCACGAAACCTAGCGCATTCGCATAAGCAAAAGCATTTGGGTGTGTACATCACGCTAAGTTTGACCGGCGCTCCACTATCCTTGCGTGGATTTCTTGAATGTGCATTTTGTCCAAAGGTTTATGAATCAGACCCGTCACCAGCGCGAACTCCTTGGCCCGCGCCGTATCAGCCAAGGCTAAGGACGACGTGAGAATGTAGATGAAGCAGCGCGGCAAAAGATCTTCCTCGTAAGGCTTAAGGGCCTCTAAAACGTCCCACCCGTTCATCAACGGCATATTCAGATCCAGCAGAATCAGCTCCGGAATTTCAGCAGGCAGGGTTTGCTGCAGGTAGCCTACTGCCTCTTGCGGCGACTGGAATGAGCGTACTGCGTCGCCTATGCCCTCCCGCTTCAGTAATTTCTCGGTTAGAAACACGCTAATAAAATCGTCGTCAATCAGAACGGTATGCATGCGCTTGTTAGGGTATCAATAGAGTAAATTGGGTACCAACACCCACTTGGCTTTGGGCCTCTATCCGGCCGCCCATGGATTCGAGGTGCGTTTTAATTAAATATAATCCAACCCCTCGGCCCGATGTGGTTTCGTGGAACCGCTTATATAACTTAAAAACATCTGTGCCGGCCTTTTCGCGGTCGAATCCTGAGCCATTATCTTCAAAGGAAAGGTGCACTCCTATGGGTGGTTGGCGGGTACCCGTGATGGATATTCGAAGCGGCCGATCTGACGAACGGTATTTAAGAGAGTTGGTAAGCAGATTATAGAAGATACTGTACAAGTAGGCGCGGTTGCCGTGCACGCGCAAGTCGCCGGGTAGTTCGAGCCTGATTACGGCCCCCGCCCGCTGCACCTCCTCCTGCAAACTAAACAACACTTGGCCCAATACGTCGGCGAGCAGCATCGACTCGGGGGCTGTCATGTCTTGCCTGTCCCGCACCGAGAGAATGGTATTCATGTCTTGAAACACCACATCCAGTTGCTCTAAGCTAGCTTCCAAGTAAGCTAGGGTCTCCGATGGCGCCGCTACTTCTTCTTGCAGCAGCCGGGCCAAGCCGAGGGCATTGGTTAGGGGCGCCCGCAGGTTGTGGGACACTAAGTAGGTAAACTGCTGCAAATCTTGGTTGTGCCGATACAAGTCTTGGGTGAGCCGTTCTTGGCTGGCCTGGGCTTCCATACGGCGCGAGATGTCGGAGAAGTACACGGATAGGCCCGCCTCTGAAGGAAAAGCCTTAACCTCCAGCCACAAGTGCTGCTTTGCGTAGTAGGCTTCAAAATGCACCGCTTTGCCGGTGGCTATAGCGTGGTGATATTGCTGGTAAAAGGCGCCGTTTACCTCCTCCGAAAACACTTCCCAGATATTCTTTCCGAGCACATTCGCCCGCTCTACGTGCAGCAGTCGCTCTACTTCGTGGTTGAGGTAGGTAAAGCACCAATTCCAGTCGATGAGAAAAAGTGCATCGGTGATGCTTTCAAAAATGGTATTAAGCTTCCGGGCCTGCTGCTCAATGAGTTGGTGGGAGGCCGTCAGTTCGGTGATATCGCGCGCCACCATGTGCACGCCTCGCACGTTCCCATCTACCCACAGCGGCACTTTAGAGACATTGAGCACCCTAGGTTCGGCACCCTTGAACTGCACGGCTACGTCGAACTGCACGCGCGTGCCGGCAAAAGCTTGTTGGAGTTTTTCGTTAAATACCGGAACAAGCTCGGGCGGTAAGAAGGGTGACAGCGTGCGCCCTACCACCTCGTCTTTCGTCCGATTCAACAAAGTCAAAAAAGAGCTGTTCACATCCCAAATGACACCTTCATGGTCCTGAAATAGAATCAGATCCAAGTTATTCTGAAACAAGGACCGAAACCGCTCCTCACTGTTTACCAACTCTGCACTTTCACTCATGGTGGGTTATGCTGCTAGAAGTAGTGGCCCATTGCACAAGTAGTTGAGAGCGGCAGCCTTCACCTTATAGCCCGAGTGTTGTATGACGAGGTGGAGGCGAGGAGCTAAAATCGACCACTTTCTACTAAAACAGAAGGTAATGAGCTTTGGAAATATCTTGTTCTTTCTTCCCTTTTTACGAGTGATATAAAAAATAAAGTTGCAGAATTGAGGGTCTAAAAAACGGTCTAACTGGTCACGGGCAACTCAACAGTAAAAGTAGAGCCGCTACCCTCCGTGCTAGTTACCGTCAGCGTACCACGGTGCAGTTCCACAATCGTTTTGCACAGCGACAGACCTAGGCCGGTGGTAGGCTCACCACGCAAGCCCGGTCGACGCGCCTTGGTGAAGCGCTCGAATAGTTCAGGCAACAGCGCGGCAGGAATGCCAATCCCTTCATCGGCAACGGCGACGTGGACACAGCCGGGGCAAGGCGCCACGCTGACCTGAATACGGCGCTCATTGGGAGTGAACTTGAGGGCATTGCCAACTAGGTTGCTAACAACCTGCTGGAGCTTGTTAACATCTACTTCCGCGTACACGGGCTCCTCGGGCAGCACCAATTCTAGCTGCCGGGCCTCACTCCCCGGTGCCTGGCGTAGAGGCTCCACACATTGCCTTACTTTGTCGCGCAGATCAACCCGCTCAAGGTTCAGGCTGATGTTAGAGGACTCCAGAAATTCCTGATCCAGCAGGTCTTTGATCATCTGAACGCTTTTCTGGCTGGTGTTCTGCATCATTCCCAGCATCTGGGCCACGTGTGGGTTGTCCTCTGGCACTACCTCCTCCTGAATATGTTCCGTTAGGCGCTGCATTACGCTGAAGGCGCCGGATAGGTCATGCGCGAGGATCTCCAGTACCGTGTTCTTCTTGGCGCTGAATTTCTCGTTCGTTGTCTTGTTGTCTTTGCTCACGCTAATGTCGCGCAGCGTGCCCCCTAGCCACGCGTGCCCCTCCGCATCTTGGTACCAGTGCGGCGCCAAGCACAGCCACTGGTCGGCACCGCCGGGTGTGCGCAAGCGGAAATCTATCTCATCATGTAGCCGACCTTGCGTCCAAAGCTGCCAGTAGCGCTGCATCAGCGGCAGTTCATCGGGGTGCAGGCGGGCGAACAGGGCTGGCAATTCATCGTTGACGTGGGCGCAGGTGCCGCGTAACACCTGCTCATAAGCGCGGTTGATGAACACGACCCGCTGAGCCGCAAGGTCATAAATGAAGTGTATCTGCGAACTAGCTTCCGCTTGATCTAGAAAAAATGTGGCAGGCTCTAGCATTATGCCCAACATTAAAAAAAGATAAGGACTTATACGACGTCCTATAGTTTGGTTGTGCCTTCTTCGCTGATCTGCCGGGGGTACGCAAGTGTGCTTTGTTCTTTCCTTTGGTATGCCTGCGCTCACGCGGCTACCTAGCGTTTGTGTACCTAGCTCGGCACTTGCAACCCGCACCACAGCCTACCGGTACAAGGTAATGTTACCGAATTGTTACCTCCTTTCCTATGGCAGTCGCTTTGCACACCTTGCCTGCGCAAAACGCAGAAAGCAAGAACTTCAACGTTATTATTGAGACCCCAAAAGGCAGCCGCAACAAGTTTGCCTACGAACCCGACCTAGAGCTTATCCAACTCAAAGGCGTGCTGCCCGAAGGCTCCAGCTTTCCGTACGATTTCGGCTTTATTCCCTCCACCCGCGGCGAAGACGGCGACCCCATCGATGTGCTCGTGCTGATGGATGCGCCTGCTTTTCCGGGCTGCTTGTTGGAAGTGCGCTTGATTGGAGCCATCGAGGCCGAGCAAATCGAGAACGATGGCCGCGTTGAGAAGAACGACCGGCTACTGGCGGTATCGGCCATGTCGCGGCAGCACCAGCACCTTCAAGACATCAAGGACTTGTCGCCGCAACTGCTCCACGAAATTGAGCACTTCTTTCATTCCTACAACGAAGCGAAGGGCGGGGAATTCAAACCCGTTCGGCGCTCAGGCGCAAAACAAGCAGCAAAGCTCGTTGAGCAAGGGCAAAAGCTCGCCGCTGCATAACACCCCACCCTCTTTCGCCTGACAACCTATGAGCGTTGCTTGGTTTAGTAATTTGCTAGAGCTACACGCCGGCCCGCATACTATTTCGGTACTGGCCATGTGCTTGCGCGCCTTTATCATCTTCTTTGTATCGCTGGGGCTGTTGCGCCTGGTGGGCACGCGCGCCTTCGGAAGCAACACCCCCTTTGACGTTGTCATAAAGATCATTCTGGGGGCCGTACTCAGCCGGGCCATCGTGGCAGCCTCGCCGTTTTTCGGTACTCTCCTAGCTAGCACGGTGTTGGTCGTGTTGCACCGCGTGCTAGCTCTTGCAGCCTACCACAGCGATTTTGTTGGTCGGCTCATCAAGGGCGAACCTAGGGTGTTGGCACAAGGCGGCCAGCTTTTTCATGACCAACTACGCAAGACTGACCTCTCCGAAAAAGACCTACACGAAGGACTACGGGATGCTGCCAACATCGACTCGCTGGCCGAAACCGACGTGGTGCGCCTGGAGCGCAATGGTCAAATTACTGTTGTCCTGCGGAAGAGCCCCGTAGGTCCGCCAACGTCGCCGCCCAAAGGCTATACTACTTACCCAAAGGATGTTGATCCGGGCGAGCAGCCGAAGGCGCCACGACCAGCGGCTTTCCACTAAGCAGCCGACTGATGGGCGAACGGTGCACCCGCCAACTTTTCATAGCCTGCGTAGCAGCGGTTAGCACCTTTTTATCCGCATTAAACGACCAATCCAACGACTTGTAAGTGGTGGTCATGTCGCTTGAGTTGTTGTAAAACACCACTGCTTTCACGGCTGGGTACTTCACCGGCAAATCGGTGAGAGCTTGCTGGAACCATGCCGCCCGGTCGCCGCCCACACGCAACGAGCCAAACTCGGTGACGATAATTGGCTTGCCGTACTGCGAGAACTCCGCGTAGCTATTGCCGAAAATTTCATCAAACGAGTACCACTTACTCCATGCCGGCGCCA
Organism: Hymenobacter sp. GOD-10R; assembly: GCF_035609205.1. NCBI lineage: Bacteria > Pseudomonadati > Bacteroidota > Cytophagia > Cytophagales > Hymenobacteraceae > Hymenobacter > Hymenobacter sp. GOD-10R. The sequence goes on along the minus strand of NZ_CP141184.1, from coordinate 878,998 downwards.
CTGTGCCGTAGTTCAGGGTCGTTACCCCGATCCAGTCTACGTACTCATTACCTGGGTAGAACTCCCGGTAGTTAGTGTAGGCTGGGTGCGGCGACCAAAGCCAAATAGCATTGGTGGCACCTAGCTGCCGGAACCGGCTCACTACGTGACGCCACGCAGCAATGTAATCGGCCGGATCGTTGTTCTGCGGCCCCCACGGGTAGCGGTACGGATCGTTCATCTCGTGGCCGAAGCGTAGGTAAAAGGGCGCGCCAAATTGCTTGGCCGCCGTGGCCCATTTGTCCACGTAAGCATCGTAGCGGCCCGCTGCAATGGCTTTCAGGCCGCCTTCATTTACGCGTTCCGCAGCCTGCGCAGTTGGAAATACAGTTCGATCGAAGTCATCCAGCCAAGGCTCCCAGGTAATCATCGGGAGGGAGCCTAGGTCTTGAATGGCTTGTGCCCGCAGCATAGGAAATACCTGATCTTTCTTGCTGCCCCAGGCTGTGTACAGCTGAATGATGGGCAGCTTCACTTGCAGCGATTCTTCCAACGCCACAATGCTCTCGTATGACTCGGCGGTGTTGTTGTCGTAGGCACCCGTAAGGATCGTATCGGGGGCGTTGAGCAGCGCTTTGTTGGTGCGGTAGCGGGCAAACCACCCTAGGGCGGCCGAGCGGCTCTTGCGCAGGTCGCCGCCTACTAGCTGTTTTTCAAACCTAGCTACGTCGCTCGTCACGGTGGTAGCCAAGTCTTCTAATGGCCCTTTGCTTCGCTCGCCGGCAAACAGCAGCAACGACGAAAGCAGCACGCCGGCGATAATAACCAACAGCACGGCGGAAGTTCGGTAGACCAGAACTTTCATGATTGAAATACTAACGGATGGGATTGATTCGGTCAGAACAGAAAAGCAGGTAACAACAAGCTGCTTAAGATGCCAGTTGGCGGCTTGTAGTAGGCAGCGGCACGATGGCCCAGGGCTCCTCCGGCGTCAGCTTGCTCGATTGATAAGCGGCAAACAAACCGCCCACCGTCATGAGAAAGGCCACGCCCGCAAACGCCATCATACCCCAGATATCGCCGCTGCTCAGGGCGAGGCGCGCTTCGGGTGTGTAATAAGCTCGTTCTACCACCACGTACAGCAGCGTACCGACAAACAACAACTGGTGCGCTAACAGCGGCCAGGCAAACCAGGTGAAGCGCCCATCAGCTAGCTTGGCGGTGGGGATATAGGGAATCTTGCCATCCCAGAGCGACAGCACAAACCCCAGGAAAAACACCGGCCAGCAGGCGAACTTCAGGAACATGCCGCGCCAATGTAGTCCGCGCTCCTCGGCTGGGTGACACAGCCACCGCTGCACGTAGAGGTAAATCAGCACGCCGAAAACTCCCACTGGCAGCCAGTGCACCAAAAACTCCACGAAGTTCATGTTTGCTGGCTGCAAACCGCCCCAGAAGAATAGGTACGGAATGAGCAAGAACAGCAGCATCGTGGCGCCCGACACGTAGTAGGTGCCCACCGTCAGATACGACAAGCGCTGCCAGAAGCTAAGCGTCGGCCACAAGTTGGGCACTTCGGCAAAGAGCACTTCGTGCACGCCCCGCGCCCATTTCAGTTGCTGTTTGCAGAACGAACCTAGGTCCTCGGGCACCAGGCCGCGGCTCACGACTACCGGGTTGTACACTGACTTCCAACCCGCGGCGTGCATGCGAATGGCCGTGATGAGGTCCTCAGCCAGGCCAATGCCGTGCCCCCCGATGCTCTTCAGCGCCGTGCGGCGGAAGGTGCAGTTGGCCCCAATGGCTACGGCGCAGTTCAGGCCGTTCATGCCCATTTGGGTCGGGCCGTAGAAGCCGTACGTCTGCTCGGCAGCACCGCGGGCCGTGAAGGAGCGGTACTGGTTGTAATAAGCCTGCGCCACCTGCACAAAGCCTACTTGCTCATCATCGAAGTAGCCCAGCACCTCATCCAGGAAGTTCGGGAATGGGATGTGGTCGGGGTCGAGTACTAGGATAAATTCCTCATCGGTGCGCTGCAAAGCGGCATTGATTTTACCAGCTTTCGCGCCAGGCAGCCCCACCAATTCCAGCCACACAGCGCCGTTACGCTCAGCTGCTTCCCGAAACCTAGGGTCGCGAGTGTCATCGAGCAAATAGGTAGTGTGCGGATAGTCGATGCGGGCGCAAGCTGCCAGCGTCTTTTCAAACATGCTCAGCGGTTCGCCCGGCGAGCTGGTCGTGAAGATGGCTACCCGTCGCTGCTGGGGTGCAGGCCTAGGTTCGGGCTTGCGGATGCGCAGGTACGATATCCACAGCACCACCATCCGGACGATGCCCCACCAGAAGATAAACGTCAGCACCAGAAACAACGGCAGCGCCGCCACGTGCTCCGCCCGAAACCACCAGTCGCCAAGCCGAAGAATGCTCGCGCAGCCCGCCACCACCAGCACGGCCAAGCCTAGCTTTTGCGCCGTAACGGGCGCAGCGGCAGCCCGGAACTGCCACAGCCCTTCCGCCTTATTTTTGTTCTGAGGCCACATGATAGCTGAGTTGCAGGCCAGCCTGCTGCGCAGTAAAAAAGAAAAGTTTGCGGTAACTGTAGTCAGCAGCCAAGGAAAGCGCCGGCGATATTTTCACCTGACAAACCACTTGCAGATCAAGCGGGTGATAGGATGTGCGCAAGAAGCCTCGCTCTACGTACAGCTCATTGCTAGCCGATTTATTCAGGAACAAATAAGGGTTGTCGGCCTTCGCCAGCACGCCCACGCTGGCCTGCCCCGAAAACGTCACCTTCCAGGGCGGCTTTATCTTAAAGGAGCCTAGCAGTGAGTTGACAACTTGATTCTTGGGCGAGAAATACGGCGCGTAGTAGCCTGCCACGGGGCTGTTGGCAGCCACTATTTCATCGAGCGTCTTGACTGGCACGTATGTGCTTCGCTTCGTGGTAGCGTAACTCAGGGCGTAGCCGCCTTGCAGCGTAGCGAGCTTAGTAGTGAGCAGCGGAGCCAGTAGCCACGCGTAGGCCGTTTGAACCGTGTTGTCGTCGGCAAACGTTTGGCACTCGTAAACCGCTTTGCCGAGCCACCGATCCGATTTATTTAGCCGGATTGCTGCGCCCTCCACGTTTTGCATTACAGTAGTCGTGCTGCGCACGCTGGCTAGGGTACGCTGGTAAGGTCGGTGCTCTGCATTAAAGTCTAGGTAGAGGTAGCTTGCCACCTTCTGGGTAAGCAGCACACTGCCCGTTGGGCGCCAAGCACCGCTGCCTAGCTGCGCTCGAAACACCCCCCCTTGCAGATTCAGAGTCAATCCACTTTGGTTCAGCCGGATCGTGTTCCCTGCTTGCAGCCAAATAGAATTGCGTGCTAGCTCTGGCAAGTTGAAATGCGTGAATTGCACCCGCAGCGAAGGCGCAAGCAGCCACGAGCGATACCACGTACTTTCCAGCTCGTCGTTCAGCGCTTTCAGCGGCTGGTCGGCGGCGGCATAGCGGCTGCTTAGCCGCAGATAAGGCGCCTGCGCTTGGTGCAGTTCGGTCAACAGGGCCGTGGCGTCGGCGTTGCCAGGATAGTGCTTGAGCATGAACGCAGCCCGGTTTTCGGCCGCGGCCAAGTGTCCTTCCTGGTAGCAAATGCGTGCCACCAGCAGGTTGGCTTCGGCCTGGAGACTATCATGGGCTAGGTACCCTTCCAGCACGGCTTGCGCCTGCCTATGTTTTCCGAGCTCGTAGAGAAAGCGCCCGTAGTCGAGCTTGAGCACAGCTAGATCCGGAAAGGAGGTAATGGCGCGACGATGCACCTCATTGGCGCGCTCGTACGCCTTGTTCCAGTACAAAACCTGTGCGTGCAGCCGCAATCCATTCACATCCAGGTGCCGTGCGTTGTAGCTTATCAATAAGCGGTCAGCGGCAGCAAAGTCCTTGGTAGTAGCCTTCGCCCGTGCATATTCCACTGTATCAGCCGGGGAAGAAGATTGTGCCTGGAGTCTTTGAGCTAAAAAGAAGGCAAATAGTAACGTAATTATTTTCATTCAGCTCCAGAGCACGCGTAAGTAGAAAAGAAGCCTCTAGCCGTCGATCGGCAACTTTTACTTCTGAAAAAGACCATAAAAATGGCATTCTTTATCCTGATATAAAAATTTCATGTTTTATCATGAAGTAAGTAGTATCGGTTAAAAACTACTCTTTGCACCATACAAGATTGTGCGAGCAAGCCGCGGCCCGAAAACAAATCGACCATTTGCCACATTCATCCGACGTTCTTGCCGTTTTCAACGCCCGAAAGTTTGAATGTTGGGATTAAGAGCAGATTCGACCGTTTACTTATAGACAGCACAACCTTTATCTGCTTCAGAAGTAGCATTCTATCTAAAAAGCAAAAGCGCAACCTAGCTAGGTTGCGCTTTTGAAGAATAGCTAAGAGTGCTGCTCGTTACTCCACTGGTCGCGTCGCTACAGCAATTTTAGAATCAGCGGTGCCATAGTAGAGAAACCATTTGGAGTTGTAGCGGGCCAGGCCTTCCAGAAACACTACTTGGTTTACTTGCCCAGTCGTTTCATACGGCTTTTCGGGGCGCATGAAATAAGTATCTGTGCGGTTGAGCAGCGTAGCCGGATCGTTCTTATCGAATAGGGCCTGCGCCGCGGTGTAAGTACCTTCCGGCAGCGACTTGTCGCCGATGGCAGGCACGTTCCGGCTGTTGTATATCAGCAAGATGCCTTTGTCAGTGAGCATGGCCGGTGGCCCCGATTCGACTAGGTCGCTGTCGAATTTGCCTTCGCGGGTGGGCAGCACAATCTTTAGGTTGGGTAAGGTGAGAGCCTGAGCGCGCAAGGGTACGGGGGGCTTTTCGCCGGCGGCCATTTCCAAGGGCGTCCAATGGATAAGGTCGTCGGAGGTAGCTAGCCAGATTTGCGCGTCGCCCCAATACATCCAGTACTTGCCCTTGATTTTGGTTGCTACAATACGGCCATCGGGCTCGTAGCGCGATACAATGGAGCCTGACTTGCTCCATTTATCGACGTACTTGCCGTCCGCTACGTCGTTAAAAACACTGCCGTACTTAGTCCAGTGTAGCAGGTCTTTCGATGAAGCCACCTGCAAGCGGGCTAGGGCGCCGTCGTAGGCCGTATAGGTCATGTAATAGGTGTGGTCGTCGCTCTCCACCACCCTAGGGTCTTCCGTGCCGCCGGGCCACTCATATTTCTTCTGAGCGTCGTTATCGGGATATAGCACCGGCTCTTTCATGCGGGTGAAGTGAATGCCATCGGTACTAGTAGCTAGGCCGATACGCGACGCTTTTTCGAGAGCACCCACCTTGTTTTCTGCCCGATACAGCATGTAGATCTTCCCGTCCTTCACTACTACCGCCGGGTTGAATACGTCCTTTTCTTCCCAGAGCACGGGCTGCTTAGCGATAGGGTCAACGAACCGGCCGACCATGCTAGGTCCCATAATTGGGTTGGCGCTGTCGACTTTGGTGAAGTTGAGCATCGTCCAGCTTTCGGCGGTGGGTTGGGTTGTTGTTTGCGCTCGATCGGAGCTGTTGCAGCTCAGCAGTCCGGCGAGGGCTAGGGTCAGTAAGCTGCCAGTCAGGTAGGAGCTTTTGTTGGAATCTGTCATGTAGGGTGAGGTCGGGCGGGCGTTATAAGGATCTTTCAATGGTGTAAATGGACGTTACTTCCGCATCCGTCAGGGCGCGGTTGTAGAAGCGGATATCATCGAGCTGCCCTTTAAAGAAGGCGGCGTTGTAGTATGTGAAGTAATCCGCCGTTTGGCCAGCAGTGGGCGCACGGTTATATACCTCCTTCGGAAGTTGCTGACCAATAGCCAGGTTAACTGGCTCCGGAACCGTCTTGAGGGCGCCTTGCGTGTTGGTCCAGGTTTTTACCAACACGCCGTTGATGTAGAATTTCAGCGTGCCGTCGACGTATGACGTCACTACGTGCGCCCACGTGTTGACCGGCACAATGCCCGCCTCGGAGTCGCGGTCGAAAATCGTGGCCGTAGTAGACGCCGTGAAGAACGGCTTGCCGGCGCCTTGCAGCTGCAGCTTGAAGCCATTCCAGCGGTTCAGCGACACGATATAGTTGTTGTCGTTCGCGTCAAAGCGCTTGCACCACAAGCTAATAGTTAGGGCTTGCGGATTCAGGGCCGCCTTGTACGGCACTTCGATATAAGCACCGTTGTTAAGCTCGTACGCTTGGTTGGCCCGGCCGAACCGGTCAGCTACGAGCTGCGGCACTACACCACCGTCGCCCGGTGCCGTGCCCGGCCCTGTTGGCCCCGATTTCAACAAACCGTTATTCCCGTTGGCAGTAGCGTCGTTGGCATTACCTTCGAACTTCCATTGTGCCACCAGGTTAGCTACCGAAACTTCCTGAATGAGCCCGCTCCGGAAAGCAGCCACGGCCCGGCGCAGGTTGGCCGTGGCGTTATTCACCTCCAGCTGCGTGTATTTGGCGTCGTCCCGGGTGTTGATAGCTAGGTCCAGCGCCGACCTCAGGGCTGCTTTCGAGCCGACGGTATAGTTGCCGGGCTTGGTGCCTTCCACGGCGGCATTGTAGCCCACGGTTACGGAGTCGATCAGCGCCGTCAGCTTCGTTTTGTCGCCGCTGATTTGCGGGTCGTCATCGTCTGAGTCGGAGCAAGAAGATAGTGCCGTGGCAAACCCGACGAGCAGCCACGGGAGTATAAGCAGGTAAAATAGATGCCTTTTCATGTTCAAAATCACAAAGGGGTGGGAATGAAAAGCCCGGCCAGAGCCAGACTATTTACCTAGCTTTTTATTGGTGTCCCGCTCGCTCTGCGGAATGGGATAAAACTGATTGCGAGCGTAGTTGAAATTGGGCCGGTCGCTTAGCGCTTGGCGGGCATAAGCCTCACCGTAGCGAATCAGGTCGAAGAACCGGTGAAACTCTAGGGCTAGCTCCGAGCGCCGCTCCCGCCGAATCAGGTCGCGCAACTGGCTTTGGTCCGTCACGGTAATGTCGGGCAGCAGGCCTGCGGGTACTGTGCCGGCGCCCGGCAGCGAAGTATCGTAGAGGTAGCTTTCGCGGGCTCTTTTGCGCACCTGGTTGAGAGCTTGCAAGGCCGCCATGCTGTTACCGCTTTCGTTGAAAGCTTCGGCCTGCATCAGCAGCACATCGGCGTACCGAATGGCTTGGTAGTTTAAGCTGCCGTCACCTTTGATGGTGGTCGGAATCTCGGTAAGCGGCTGCAAGTGCTTCTTGGCTACGTAGCCCGTCGAGGTCCAGGTGGGGTCAAAAGGCACACCGAACAACGGCTGGCCCGTCCGCCCGACGGTGTAGTCCAGGCGCGGATCAACGATGCCGGCGGAGGTCCGCTCGAAGTTGTCCACTAAACTCTGGGTAGGAAGAAAAAAGCCGTACCCGTTCTGCGGACGCGGAGCAAACCACTGGTTGAGGTTGTTGCCCTGGCTGGGACTTAAGGCGCTGGTGTGCTGCACCGAGAAGATAGTTTCAGTGTTGTTTTTGGTCGCGGCGCGGAAATTATCGGCGAACACCGAGGTCAGCTTATAACCCAAGGCGCCCACCGCTTGCGCCGTTTGGGCGGCCAGTGCCCATTTCTTCTCGTAGAGGTAGGTTTTTGCTAGCAAAGCTAGGGCTGCTCCTTTGGTAGCCCGGCCTAGGTCGGAACCAGACCAGCTTGTGGGCAGGGCATCGGCCGCAGCCTGGCAGTCGGCCTCGATTTGGGCGTAGATCTGGGCTTGCGGCAGAGCCGGGCTTTGCAGCTCCACGGGCGTTTCCACCTTCACACGCAACGGAATATCGCCGTAGAGCGAGGTCAGCTCCAGGTAGTAGTAAGCTCGCAGAAACTTGGCCTGCCCTACTGCCTGCTGGCGCACCGTGGCGCTAACGCTGGTGTTCGATTCCGGCAAGCCATCGATAACTGCGTTGCACTTGAATACGCCATCGTAGTCACGCTTCCACTGGGCTTCTACGGCGGCGTTGATGGGCGCAATGCTGAAGTTATCGACGTTCTCGAAGTCGGCTTGGTCGCCGGGGTTGCTACCTTTCACGGCGTCGTCGGAAGCCACATCGCCTAGCACCCAGATGGTGTTGGAGCCGCCGTCGCGAAACGAGAGCGGCACGTAGGCCGCATTTACGGCCAGGATGGTGTTGGTATCGGAGGTGAAGAACTGCCCCGCCTCGTATTGCCCGAGCACGGGTTGATCCAGGAATTTCTCGCACCCGGTCGTCAAGGCCAGCGTGCCCAACAAGCCAAGAGCAAATGGTTTGATTTTCATACTGATTGATGGCTAGGTGGTTAGAAGCTCGCGTTGATACCGGCCGTGAAGGTGCGGGCCGAGGGGTACGTGCCGAAGTCGATGCCCACGGCGCGCACGCCGTCGCCGAGCGAGTTGCTGTTGGTGCCTTGCTCCGGGTCGAGGCCAGTGTACTTGGTGAAGGTGAGCAGGTTTTGCACGCTGACGAACAGCCGTACCGACGACACTTTCACTGGTGCCAGTACCTTCTCGCCGAAGGTGTAGCCTAGCTGCAAGTTCTTGAGCCGCAAGTAGGAGCCGTCTTCTAGGAAGCGGTCGGAGGGCTGCTTGTTGTTGGAAGCGCCGGTCCACGACAAACGTGGGTATTCGTTGGTGCTGCCTTCGCCGGTCCAGTAGTTAGTCGCCGCACGCTCCGTCATGTTGAAGGCTCGGTAAAAGCCTTCGATGTCGGTGTTCACCTGGTTGTAGAGCTTGTTGCCGTATACGCCCTGGAAGAACAAACTCAGGTCGAAGTTCTGGAAGCGCACGTTGCCCGTCAGACCGTAGGTCAGCTTCGGAATGGAGCTGCCGACGAAGGTGCGGTCGTACCCATCAATCACGCCGTCGGGTACCCCATCGGGGCCGCTGAGGTCCTTGTATTTCACGTCGCCAGGCTGAATGCCGGGGCCTTGGTAGGCATGGGTGAATACTTCCTGGGCGTTCTGGAAAATGCCTTCTTTCTGCAGCAGGTAAAACGACCCAATGGGATGCCCCACGGAAGTTAGGGTGGCGAAGTAGTTGTTGTCGATGCGGCCGCCGACGATGGGCGTAGCGTCCCCCAGCGACACCACTTCATTTTGCAGCGTAGCTAGGTTCCCGGTGATGTTGTAGCTCCAGTCTTTGCCGATGGTATTACGGTAGTTCAGCTCCACTTCCAAGCCTTGGTTGCGGATTTTACCGGCGTTCACAGCGGGGTTGCCACCGTTGCCAGCGCTGCTAGGCTGGGGCAAATTCAGCAGCACGTTCGACGTGTTCTTGATGAAATAATCTACTGACAGCTGCAAGGTCCCTTGCAACAGACCTAGGTCCAAGCCAAAGTTTGACTGCGTGCTGGTTTCCCACCGAATGTTCGGGTTGCCCTTACTCACAATGCTCAAGCCCTGCGTAGACACGCCGCCGAACGGATAGTAGAAATTGCCGCCTATCAGCGACGCGTAAGGGTAATTGCCGATGTTCGAGTTGCCAAGCTGGCCCACGCTAGCGCGCAGCTTCAGCAGCGACAAAGCCGATATTCCCTGCATGAACTCTTCCTGGGCTAGGTTCCAGCCTACCGAGCCAGAGTAGAAGCTCTCGGCCCGCCTGCCCGGCAAGAATTGAGAGGAGCCGTCGCGGCGGAAGTTGAAGCTAGCTAGGTAGCGGCTGCTATAGTCGTAGCTCACGCGGGCAAAACCAGAGAACAGCGCCGAGTGGGCTTCTCCCCCACCGTTCTGCTGCACGCCCGTGCCACTGTCGAGGTACTGGAAGGTAGACGACTGGTCAACATAACCGCGACGCGAGGCAGATATGGCTTGCACGTTGTTCTTAATGGCTTCCGTACCAAGCAGAAAGCTAAAGGTGCTCTTGCCCAGCGGCAAGTCGTAGACGGCTGTGTTGGTCCAGTTGTAGTTGAACTCCTTGTTATTGGATTGGGCTAGCTGCGCCGGCGAGTTGAAGGCGCGGTCGATACCGTACGTCTTGAAGAACTGCTTGTAATCGGTGATGAGGAAGGTAACGCCATAGTCGGAGCGGATGCGCAGGCGCTCGATGGGCGTGAATTCGGCAAATACATTGCCCAGCAGCGAGTAACGGTTGAAGTTGCGGTCAGTAGCGTCGGCCAGCGCTACGGGGTTGATGCCGTCGCCTAGGAAACCGGTAGCTAGGTTGCCATCCGGCGTGCGGGGCAAGTCCACGAACTGGCCTTGGTCGTTGTAAACCGTGGTACCGGGCGTGCGAAACAGCGCGAAACGCACCACGCTAGCGCCCGGGTTACCATCGCCGAAGCCGTCGCCAGAGGTGCCTACCTGCCGCGTTTTGTTGTAAGAGAGGTTGGCATTAGTGCCCACCTTGAAGTACTTCGACAAGGTGGTATTCACGGCCGTCCGCAGGTTATAGCGGTCAAAAGACGAGTTTTGAATTAGACCGTCTTGCTTGAGGTAGCTGCCCGATACGATGTACTGGGAGTTGTCACTGCCGCCGCTCACGTCCATTTGCACGTTGTACTGCTGTGCAGGCTTCAGCACTTCCTTTAGCCAGTTCACATTGGGCAGCGACCCGGCCACATTCGCCGGAATTGGGTCCCGGCCGTCGTTTTGGGCCGCAATGTTGTAGGCCGCCACATACTGGCTGGTGTTGGCCATCTTGATCAGGTTGGAAGCCGTTTGCACGCCGCCGTACGCGCTGACGTTCAACCTAGGTTTGCCCGACTTGCCACGCTTGGTGGTAATAATCACGACGCCGCTGGAGGCCCGCGCCCCGTAAATGGCCGCCGAGGAAGCATCCTTCAGAATGTTGACGCTTTCAATATCATTAGGCGAAATCTGGTTGATACCGGTTTTCGTGGGCACCCCGTCGATGATGTAAAGCGGATCGTTGTCGTTGAGGGTACCGATGCCACGGATGCGCACGGAAATATTTTCTCCCGGCGCCCCGGTTTGCTGAGTGATGGCTACACCAGCGGCTTTGCCCTGCAAAATTTGGCTTGTATTAGTAACCGGCAGGTTAGCAATGTCGCGCTGGTTAATCTGGGAAACAGCACCGGTCAGATCCGCTTTGCGCTGGGTCTGGTAACCGATAACCACCACATCATCAAGCGCCTTCACATCCGTTTGCAACACGATGCTTATTTGCGTGCGGCCTTGCAGCGGCACTTCCTGGGTGATGAAGCCAATGGCAGAAATCGTCAGGGTGGCGTTGGCGTCAGGCAGGCTTAGGCTGAAGCTACCGCTGGCGTCGGTGGTAGTGCCATTGCTGGTGCCCTTCACCAATACCGTCACGCCGGGCAACCCTTCGCCGTTGGCCTGAGTTACGCGGCCTGCTACCGTCACGGCCATCGGCACCGACGAGTTGTGCGCTTCCAGCGTGGAGGGTGCCACCGAACCTGTCGCTTCGGCCCGGCGGATAACCACTTGATTCTGCAACACCTCAAAAGATAGGTTTAGCGGCGTGAGCAGTTCATTAAGCACTTCATCCAGCCGTTGTTCGCGGGCCTGGAGCGTCACTTTCTGCTGCGTATTGATGAGCTTGGAGCTGTACACAAACTTCACATCAGCCTGCTGACTTATCAGGCGAAGCACCGCTTTTAGCTCTTGGTTGCTGATCTGCAAGCTGATGCGCCGCGTCAGGGCATCTTGCGCAGAGCTAGGTGCGGCTCCTACCTGGTGCACGCTGAGTAACAGCAGCAGCACCGGGAGACACAGCCACTGCGTGCGCCGTATTCGGTCGAATAAAAGTTGTAGCATGGTGTATGGGGAATTAGGCGAAGAGAACACAAGGCACTAGCGCTGCGGAATGCCGCACACGCATTAAGAGAAGCTAGGTTCCGCGGCCTCCGACGAACGACAGCAAACGTTTGCGGTCAACGCCCCAGCAACGGCTAAAAACTTACTTACAACCAGGACCCGTCACTACAATTTGCGCGTCCATTACTTCGTAGTTGGCTTGCACGGCTTTGCAGATCAGACCTAGCTTTTCGAATAGCGGCTCATCGGTGAAAGACGCCGTCAGCGGGCAGTTGCCGAGCACGGCTTCGTCGTACACGATGTGCACGCCATAGGCCTTTTCTAGTTGGGCAAATACTTCGCTGAGAGACGTTTCGGTGTATTCAAAAGTTGGCTGTACGGCTTGCAACCTAGGCTGCGGCAACAAAGTCCGTAGAAGCTTCCGGTCGGCCAAGCGGTAGGTGGCTTGCTGGTTAGGCACCAGCACAAAGCCTTCTAGCTTGCGCGTCTGGCGCTGAGCAGCGGCTTCGGCGCTGCTTTGCGGGTACACCGATACGCGGCCCGTTTTCACGGTCACGACTACACGGGCCGCCGCGGGCCTAGCTTGCACTTCAAAGCTGGTACCAAGCACTTTCGTCACCAAGTGGGCAGTGTTCACGAAGAAGGGCCGACTCGGATTTTTAGCCACTTCAAAGAAAGCGGCGCCTTCGAGGTACACGTTGCGGTTAGGCCCAGTGAAGCGCGTCGGAAAAGCCAGCCGACTATGCGGCCGCAGCAACACCGAGCTACCATCGGATAAAGCGACTAGATGCGTATCGTCGGTGGCGTTGGCCACTTCACGCAACGAGTCGGCAGTTTGCGTTTTCACCACCTGTAGGTAAGCCATAGCAGGCGCGCCTTGGCGAGCCTGCCACAAATACCAGCTTCCCCCGAGCAACCCAAACACTAGCAGCGCCGCCGCGGCCCATTGCCATGCCACTCGCGGCATCGCGCGCACCATCGGCGGCCGTGCTTGTTCACGCGCCTCAATTTCATCGAAGATGCGCTGCTTGAGCATCATCTTCTCGCCTACGGCCATGCGCTGCTGCGGCAACTGATGCAACGCCAACACCAAGTGGCGCGCCGCTTCCACCTCCTCGCGCCGAAAAGCAAAGGTGGTCAGCCAATTTTGCCAGAATGCTTCTGTCTCTGCATCAGGCAGCAATACCCACCGCACGAAAAAATCGTCCTGGGCAAAGTCTTCGGCAGTATACTGAACGTAGTCGGGCATCGGCGAAGGAGCGCAGCGCGGCGGAATTGCGGCGATTAAGCGCTTCTATTACCCAAGAGCTAGCTTCTGTTTCTTTCTACCACGCTCTACGCAACTTTTTTTCTCAGCCTGCAGAAAGTACCGCCCTTCGGTGGTGTTCGGCTAGCTTTTATTCGGCGGAACCTAGTACCAGAAAGAGCAAGAACCCTAGCACGACTGACTTGCGCAGCTTCTGCAAAGCGCGGTGCAATAGGTTAGATACAGTTTGCTCACTGAGATGGAGCAGATCGGCAATTTCCCGAATCTTGAAGTTATTGAAGTACTTGAGATTGATAATCTCCTTCTCCCGGCCCGACAGCTGCGCCAGCGACAAGTTCAACTTGGCGGCGACTTGTTGCTCGTCCTCTGTCGTTACCCATTGCTGCTCAATCGAAGGCTCCTGCTCCTCGGTAGGTGGGTGGGCTAGCCGCAACCTAGGTTCATTAGTTCTCTTCAGCAGCTCGCGCTTCAGACTGCGATAGAGATAAAACTTCACGGTTACTTCCTCGCTCACGTTTTCTCGCCACACCCAGAGATTCACGAACACCGTCTGGATGGCATCTTTCACCTGTTCGGCGTCGCTGACCAGATGGTGGCCGTAGGCAAAAAGCTGCTGCGCATATCGATCGAACAGTACGCCTAACGCCTCCCGCTGACCAGCACGAAAGGCCTGCCATAAGGCTAGGTCTTCGCCGTGTCGTTGCTCATGGTGCGCAGGAGGCGGGGTGTACATAGATCTCGAATGATCAAACAGTTATGTCACAATATCAACAATTTAGGTCACTAAACAGCTCAGCTGTATTCGGAGGCATTTAACGAGTGGGGTTCTGTTGGAAAAACGATAAAAAGCAAAAGCGCTGGTACTTGTGTACCAGCGCTTCACTTACCTATAAGCTAGCTTATTCTTTTTTAACTTGGCTTGCGAAGCAGATACACTAAGCCTCCGTTTTCTACGCTAACCATCTGGACTACTTCCCAGCCAGCCGCCGTACTATTGAGCGCTTGTGTTATAGCATCGTGCACAAGTTCTGTCCTTACCGAAACGGCACGTGTGTATTCAGCTCTCTGATCGGCTTCTAGCTGCGATGCTTTTTTAGTTTCCTCTGGGGTTTGTTTGTGAGACTTTCCATTTTCATCAGTGATCCATGTTCCCTCAGCGGAGGAAGTACTGGTACTGACACGAGATTTACCGCTGAATGGCTTATTTAACCTCAACAAAATCTCTGGATCTTTGATTGTCACGTCCTTCTGCCCATTGAAAGCGGGAACGTAGGTCAAGGCCGGAGTACCAGCAGCAGTTTTGGTACCGTAGTAAAAGATGTGCATGTATTGGTAATGCACGGGCTGCTGCGCTTGCACCGCTTCCGGCTTTGTAAAAACGGTTAATAGAAGCAGTAGCAACAAGCGTCGATAAAAAAGGCTCATCGTGTTTTGTGGGTAGGTTGATAACTGACCACAAAATACAATGAGCCCTTAATTTAAGCTTGCGTATTGCTAATCCCGCTTGCTTTTCAGCATTTGCCGGAGCTGAGCTAGCTCGTCGCGGTACTTAGCGGCTTGCAAGAAGTCGAGGTCCTTGGCGGCGCCTTCCATCAGCTTTTCGGTCTTCTTAATGACCTTTTCCAACTCCGCCCGGTTCATCGTCGAGATGATGGGTTCGGCGGCTAGGGTCATTGTGTCACCCATGGCTTCGGGGCTGACGTAGGCTTGCGGTTCGATCTTGCGCATATCAGCCACGGAGGTTTGCCCCATAATAGCTTCGCGCGACTTCGTAACGGTGCGCGGCGTGATACCATGCTCCTCGTTGTACGCCATCTGCACGGCCCGCCGACGATTGGTTTCGTCGATGGCGCGCTGCATGGAACCAGTCATGCGGTCGGCGTACATAATTACTTTGCCGTGGTCGTTACGCGCAGCGCGGCCCATGGTCTGAATCAAGCTGCGTTGATCACGCAGAAAGCCTTCTTTGTCGGCGTCGAGAATAGCCACTAAGCTCACTTCGGGCAAGTCAAGACCTTCACGCAATAGGTTTACCCCAATCAGCACGTCGATTTCGCCGAGGCGCAGGCGACGTAGAATCTCCACCCGATCCAAGGACTTCACCTCACTGTGCACGTACTCAACTTTGATACCTAGCCGATCCATGTACTTGCTCAGTTCCTCGGCCATGCGCTTGGTGAGCGTGGTTACCAGTACCCGGTCACCCATTTTCACGCGCTCATCTACCTCGTCGAGCAAGTCGTCAATCTGGTTCACGCTGGGGCGAATGTCGATTTCTGGATCAAGCAGACCGGTCGGACGGATAATCTGCTCGACCACCACGCCGGCCGCTTGGGTCAACTCGTAGTCGGAAGGAGTAGCCGACACATACACGGCTTGCCGGAACATGCTCTCGAACTCATTGAACGTGAGCGGGCGGTTGTCCATGGCGCTCGGTAAGCGGAAGCCGTATTCCACCAGCGCCGTTTTGCGGCTGCGGTCACCGCCCCACATCGCCCTGATCTGCGGGATGGTGGCGTGGCTCTCGTCAATCACCATCAGGTAATCATCGGGGAAGTAGTCGAGCAGGCAGAAGGGACGAGCACCCGGCGTACGGCGGTCGAAGTAGCGCGAATAGTTCTCGATGCCGGAGCAGTAGCCTAGCTCCCGAATCATTTCCAAGTCAAACTCCGTGCGTTCCATAATGCGCTTGGCTTCAGCATCCCGGCCTTCTTTCTCGAAGTAAGCATGCTGGGCCACCATGTCATTCTGAATCTCGTGAATGGCCTGGTTCAGCGTGTCTTTGCCCGTCACGAAGAGATTGGCTGGGTAGATCGTTACGCCGCCTTTTTCGTCGGCTAGCTTCTTGCCGCTGACGGGGTCAATCTTTTGAACACTCTCGATTTCGTCACCAAAGAAGTAGATGCGATATGCAAAGTCGGCGTAGGCAGGGAAGATGTCTACCGTGTCGCCCTTCACGCGAAACGTGCCGCGCGTGAACTCCACCTCAGTACGCGAATACAGAATTTGCACGAACTGGTAGAGCAGGTTATTGCGCGAGTACTTCAGCCCCGGAGCTAGGTAGATAACGTTCTTGCCAAACTCCTCGGGGTTGCCGATACCGTAGATACACGACACAGAAGCCACTACAATTACGTCGCGCCGCCCGCTCATCAACGACGATGTTGAGTGCAGGCGTAGCTTCTCAATCTCTTCGTTAATAGCTAGGTCCTTCTCAATAAAAACGTCGGTGCTGGCAATGTAGGCCTCGGGCTGGTAGTAGTCGTAGTAACTGATGTAGTACTCGACGGCATTGTTAGGAAAAAACGCCTTGAACTCGCCGTAAAGCTGGGCAGCCAGCGTTTTGTTGTGACACAGCACGAGCGCCGGCTTCCCCGATTGGGCAATAACGTTGGCCATCGTGAAGGTTTTACCCGTGCCGGTTGCGCCGAGTAGCACTTGTGCCGGCTCGCCACTATTGATGCCTTGCACTAGTTGCGCAATGGCGGTAGGCTGGTCGCCAGTAGGCTTAAATTCCGAGGTCAGTTGATATTCCATGCAGGTATAAAGTTAGCCGCGCTGGCTTTAAAGATGGCAAAAAAGCCAGCCTATGATAACCCCGTTCAGCTACCAGTGGTTTCCGCACAAACAAAAAAGCTAGGTCAAGAAGTTTTCGAAGCTAATAGGCCACATGTTACCCTACAGAAAAGCTCGCTGGATTGGCCAAAATGTCTGTAGCGCCGTTTGGCTACTCGACCTTATGCACTAACTGCGAAACCGAGCCAAGGAGTCAGAAAAAGCGAAAGAGCCCGTCTCTCGAAACGGGCTCTTTCTGTTTTATGATAGGATAACGATAGTTCACTAGTTATTGCGGTACCAAGCGCAAGGCAGCAGTTTGCGCTTCGGTTGAGAAATTCTTCACAGATGGATAAGGGTTAACAGCAGTCAAGCAGAGCCAATAGGGCTGCTTGTTAATCAGCACGGTAGTCGAGTCGCGGTAGTGCCAGGGTGTGCCTACGCCACACTGCGCCAGGCACAAGTCAACCGTCTGGACAGCATCGGCAGCTGTTTTTACTTCGATAGTCGTTTGTACGTAGCCTGCCCAGATACACTGCGCCCCGTTAGGGCACCGCGAGTCGGATACTTTTTTCAGGGTCACTGCCACATTATCTGCCCCAGCTAAGGGTACGGAAGCGGTTTTCTGGTTCGTCACTGCAAAGTCGCTGGCCGAAAGGTTTCCCGAGGCGGATTTGTCCTTTTGGCAACCTAGCAACCCGCTGCTTAACGCCAGACCAATGACTATCTTTTTCATATCTATGGATCAAGGGTGAGGGTAGCTGCTTTCAAAAAGCACTTAGTGGACCTAGCTTTAGTGCAGTTGGATATGAACGATGTTGTTCAACTCTGCCCAGCGTACTTCGCTTTGCTGCTGAAGCTCCGCTACCCACTTTTTCTCCTGCCCCACCGGTACTTTCAGATGGTAGGATGTAGCAGTTGGCTGCTCTTGCAGCTGCAGCTGTTGCACGGTGGCCAGCCAGTCTCGCTGGTTAGCCAAATTCATGTTCATCAGGCGCATATTTACGGTTAGCTTACCTGTGTTTGTATTGCGGATAACACTGGCTTTCCAACCTTTATCATTGATATACGGCTTGGCATTTAGCGCCCGCTCGACATAGGCCGAGCTGTCAGACGGTAGATTCGAGTTGTACATCGGGATGGAAATAGCCAAAATCTCCAACGACCGGCTGTTCACCAACGCAAAGGTCTGCGGCACCATAGTTGTTTCTTTAATCCCGACTAGCACCTCGCCGGGCACAAACTCAGTTTCCTCTTCGGGCGATACGTCGTTATCCTTCTCGCAACTTACCAGAGGCAGTACAAGCAGTAACAGCGCAAACAAATAGCTGTGTCGCATAGCGTTCCGATTTGTTAAGGATTGACGACCGTAGACTTCGTACCCCCGAATTCAACGCTCGTTGCCAAACCGACGGAGTAAGGGCGCGACCGTTTGAAGAAGCTTTGCGCCGGGTCAGCGTTGAGCGTCGTTAGACCTAGGTCAGCTTCTGGGCCAATCAGCAGGCTCCACTGCCCATCGGCGGCCCGATAGCGGGCACCGGCGCCGCCTCGCACAGAGGCTAGCACTTTGCGATAGGGCGAATCGGAGGAGTTTAACGAGTATTTCTGCGTCGCTTCCGAGGCACCAGCTACTTCCGTGCGGCTGCCTAGCAGCACGTTCACAGCGGCACCTAGGGTAGCATAAAACGACAGACCATTCTTGGGCGAGCTGTACCGGACGGCCACTGGTACCCCGGCCGAGGTATAACGATAGTGCGTAGCACTGATGCTAGGTTGCGAAAAACTAACTGTGTTCGAACTAAGCTGCTGCCGATAGGTGGCATTGGCGCCCGTGAAGGCATCGGCATTGGGTGAATACGCAGCCGTGGTAGTCGCAAACTGCGAAGCAGCTGTTAACAGCGCCACTTCCAGTCCGGTTACCAGTTCCCACCGTTTGCTCAGCGGACGTGCTGCCCCTAGCTTACCCCGGAAACCCGAACCTGCCTGCAAGTGCTGTCGATACTCGTTGGCGGCTTGTTCATACATCGTCCCTTGATCTGCAGTGCCTACATTTTGGGTAGGTGAAGGGCTAGAATAGGCGTACGCTAGGGCACTGTGACTATTGCGGCTGAAGTTGATGTTGGGGTTGTACGACGACGCGGCTACTGCAGCACTCCAGCGCCAGCGTTTGCTGCTCGTGCGTGGACGCTCGGGCAGAACCTCTTGCGCCGCTAGCATTTCGGGACCAGCGGGTAAGGCTGCTTTGCGAAGCGTATCGGGCAGGTTGCCGGTCATAGCCGCCAGCAGGCTCGCCATGCGCGTCGCCATGGTGCCGGGTAGTAAGCCGCCGCTAAAGGAGGCTTCGTTAGCAGCGAACCCAGATGCGTAACCACCTGCTATTGCTTGGCGGGCAGTAAACATGCCACCCGTGGGCAGCGACTGTTGGCTGGCTGCGTAAGAGCGCCCTACACCAGAGCTATAAGTTGAGCCTAGGCTAGCTACTTCATTAGCAGCGCCAAAGCTAGACCCTTGGCTTACTGCTGACCCACCTTCGGATATGATTGTTACTTGCGGGTTGCGCACAACGGCGGCCAGAAGCGGAGCCTCCCCGTTCGCTGATTTTGCTGCGGGTGCGGCAGTAGCTAGCCGGGTAGATCTGGAGGCCGATGTTGCTAGCCGCGTTTTCGACTCAATCGCGTCGTTCTGTTTTTCTACAGCAGCCACTTCGGCGTGCTGAAATAAGTTCAGATGAACGGCCCAGGTGCTAGCTGCTAGCACCAACATGATGCAAGCGGCAGCTATCCAGCGTTGCTGCACTAAGCGGCGGCGGTACGATTCGTTTTGCCGTACCAGCAGCTCGTGGTCAATCTGCTCCCACACGTTGCGCCGGGGCGTTACCTCTGCCTCCGCGAACTTTTGTCGGAACAGGTGCTCCAAGTCGCCGGTAGGCTGGTCAGCAGATGATTTGTTAGCGGAAGGTTCCATTGGTACGATGCGCGTCGAGGCGCTCTAATTTTGTCTTTAAAATCGCCCGGGCCCGAGCGTACTGCGACTTGCTGGTGCCCTCGGAAATGCCGAGCAGCTCGCCAATTTCCTTGTGCCCGTAGCCTTCGATGGCAAACAGGTTGAACACCATCCGGTAACGGGGAGCTAACTCCTGCACGATCGTCAGGAGTTCTTCAAACGCATAGTTTGACAGCGTAAATTCCTCGTCCTGCAAATCCACTGGGTACTCGCCTTCGCTCAGCGCCACGAGCGTCGTGTTGCGGCGGTGCTGCCGCAAGGCGGCGTTTACCATGATGCGCCGAATCCAGAACTCCAGCGGGCACTCCCGCCGAAAGCTGCTCAGCTTGGAGAAAACCGTAACGAAGCCTTCCTGTAGCACATCTTCCGCTTCAAAAGTAGTTTGGGCGTAGCGCAGACACACGGCCATCATGCGGCCGGCAAATCGCTCATACAGCTGCTTTTGCATCGTGCGGCTGCCTGCAATACAGCCCTCAATCAGTTCCACCTCGCTCAGCGGGAACGACGGCGTGAGTTGGCGCACCGAGGCAGGCGAAGCAGCTGGCTCGGCCGCCGTACGGGGGGGCTCACCGTCGCCAGTCAGCAATCGGCGCAGACCGCCAATGGCGCTCATAGAAAGGGATGCGCTCATTGGTGCGACCGGCTTAGCACACCGGCTCCGTAGGTTTGGTTGGCGTTCGGCTGATGGTTGGGCCGTTTGCCACTTGAATAAGCTTGTTGCATAGGCTTATCGACTCTATAAATCGAGGGCACGAATAAAAGGCTAGGTCACTGGGCTTTGGTAGGAAGAGCCCGCAACCGTTAGGAAAGGTTGCAATGCCTCGCCAGATTTTTTTGCCGGCATCCGGCGGCAGGGCTAATGCAGGCCACGAATATATTTATACGGTTCAGCTTGTAAATTCAATGTACGTACATACATTTGCAACACCATCGCCTCAACAGTATTCGCGTACACGGTGGAGAACTCACAGTATTTCTCATTTTCACTCCCTAGCTCACCCGCATGAAAACTCTAGTGCTGTTTTACTCTACGTATGGTCACATCTACAAAATGGCCGAGGCGGTGGCAGAAGGCGCCCGCGAAGTAGCTGACAATGAAGTAGTCATCAAGCGCGTTCCCGAAACGTTGCCCCAAGAAGTACTCGACAAGACTGGTGCTACAGGTGCCCAGCAGGCTTTCGCTCACATTCCGGTTGTTACGCCCAACGAGCTAACAGAATACGACGCCATCATCTTCGGTACCCCAACGCGCTACGGCAACCTGTGCGGTCAGATGCAAGCCTTTATGGATAGCACCGGCGGCTTGTGGGCGACTGGTGCGCTTGTAGGCAAAGTAGGTAGCGTGTTTGTAAGCACCGCTACCCAGCACGGTGGCCAAGAAACTACGATTCGCTCGTTCCACACAGAGCTATTCCACCACGGGTTTGTGGTGGTCGGCTTGCCTTATGCTTGGCAGGGACAAATGGGCCACGAAGAAGTAACGGGCGGCACTCCTTATGGAGCAAGCACCGTAGCTGGTGGCCAAGGCGAGCGTCAGCCTAGCCCGAACGAGCTAGAAGGTGCCCGTTTCCAAGGTCGACACACGGCTGAAATTGCTCGTAAGCTAGTTGCTAAAGAATAACTGGTTTTCTGCACCCTACTTGCAACCTTCAACAGCCACTCGCATCCGAGTGGCTGTTGTTGTTTTAGGGTAGCTGAGTGAAGATGAACGAGCTAGGTCACGCAGCATTTTCAGCCAAGACCTAGCTCGCTGCTATACTATAGCTGGCGTTGCGACCTACTTATTCCAAATACGCCATGCCGCTTCAGCTTGTAGGCAAAGCATTTCAAATCCATTGATAATTTGAGCCCCCATCTCCGCTCCCTTTTGCAAAAAGCGGGTTTCACGCGGATTATACACGAGGTCGAAGAGGTAGTGCTGAGGCGTGAGAACCTCGTAGGGCAACGCAGGAAACTCTTCGATGCGTGGGTAAGTACCTAAGGGCGTGGCATTGATGATCAGAGAATGCGCCGCGACCAGCGCGGGCGTAAGATCGTCGTACGTCAGGCCCTTGGCTAATGGGTTACGCGATACTACCCAGTAACGGATACCTAGGTCGCGCAGGGCTACTTCCACGGCTTTGGAGGCTCCGCCAGTCCCGAGGACCAACGCCGCTACATCTTCGCCCCGATCTGGGTAAAACCGCTCAAGCGACTCGCGGAAACCCGTGTAATCTGTGTTGTGCCCAATGTACTGTCCATCGGTGGTAACCTCAATCACATTGACTGCACCAACGCGAGCAGCCGACGGTGCGACATCGTTCAGGTACGGCCATACTTGCTCTTTGTACGGAATCGTCACGTTCAGTCCTGCTAGGTTTGGGTGGCTTGCTAGCAACGCGGGCAACTCTGTAATATCAGCCAACTCAAACAGTTCGTACGAACAATCCGTCAGCTCTAGATTATGAAATTTCTGGGTAAAATAGGTCTGCGAAAACGAATGACTAAGGGATTTGCCAATAAGGCCGAATTCTCTCATAAGAAGGATTAGCTCAACAGATTCAATTCTTAAAGCAACAAAAAAAACCGCCCCGACCAATTGTCGGAGCGGTTTGAGCAGAAAATATTACACAATGGTACTGCGGTTGCGCCCTAGGCTTCCGATGGCCGACCGCTTAGCTTTTGCTTCAAAAATTGGAACAGCGGTGGTGCCACCGAAACCAGAATGATGAGGTAGATAACGATGGTAAAGTTCTTCTCCACCACCGGAATATTGCCGAATAGATAGCCGGCCATCGTCAGCGAAATCACCCAAAACAACGCGCCGCCCACGCTGTAGCTGATAAAATAGGCGTATTTCATGCTGCCTACGCCCGCCACAAACGGCGCGAACGTGCGCACAATGGGGATGAAGCGCGCCATGATGATCGTTTTGCCGCCGTGCTTGGCGTAGAAGGCTTGGGTATCTTCTAAGTATTTACGTTTGAACAGCTTATAGTCCTTTTGAAATACTTTTGGCCCTAGGTAGTCGCCGATAAAGTAGTTGAGGTTATCGCCGAGGAAAGCAGCGAAAAACAGGAGCGGAATCAAATACGTCAGATGCAGCAGGGTTTGGTCGGAGCCGGGTGATACGGACCGGGCAGCCAACGTGCCGGCGACGAACAGCAAAGAATCGCCGGGCAGAAAGGGAAATATGACAACTCCCGTTTCGGCGAAAATAATCAGGAACAGAATCAGATAGGTAAGACCGCCGTATTGCTGCACCACGTCGATGAGCGTTTTGTCGAGGTGCAGTACGAGGTCAAAAAAGTGTTTGATTATCTCCATTGGGCCATTAAGTAAGAAGAGTAGGGAGTCGCGAGTCGTTGATTACGCTACAAAGAAAACAAGCTGCCCGATATGGGCAGCCTGTTGAGATAATTTCACGAAGATTTAAACGGCCATTTAGGCCACAACCTAGGTCGCACTCACGCGCCAAACACGGTTGCCGGCGTCATCTGCCACGAGCATCGATCCGTCTGGCAACACTGTCACGCCCACCGGGCGACCATACGCGTCTTTGGAGTCGCCGCCTACTAGGAAACCCGTCATAAAATCTTCCGGCTTACCAGGTTTGCCGCCTTCAAAGGGCACAAACATCACTTTATAACCCGAAAAAGTCGAACGGTTCCAAGAGCCGTGCTGACCCACGAAAGCGCCCTTGTGGTACTTGGACGGGAAAGCCTCTTTGGTGTAGAAAGCTAGCCCCAGTGAAGCTGTGTGCGGCCCGAGCGGCACATCGGGCACAATAGCTTTCTTCACTAGGTCAGGACGCTCCCCTTTGCGGCGCGGGTCTTCGTTCTGACCATAATACGAATACGGCCAGCCATAGAAGCCGCCTTCTTTCACACTGGTCATGTAGTCTGGCACGAGTTCGTCACCTAGCTCGTCGCGTTCGTTCACGGCTGCCCACAGGGTTTGGGTGCCGGGCTGCCAGTCAATACCCACGGGGTTGCGTAGGCCGCTAGCGTAAATCTTCTCGCCGCTACCATCTGGGTTGATCTGCAAAATGTTAGCGCGGCGTACTTCGTTCGCAGGACCGTGTTCCATCACGTTGCTCCCAGAGCCTACCGTCACGTAAATCTTGGAGTTGTCGGCGCTGGCCAGTAGGTTCCGGGTCCAGTGGTTGTTATAGCCACCGCGCGGCAAGTCTAGGATCTGCTTGCCCTGCCCCGTAATCTTGGTTGCGCCTAGCTGATAGGGAAACACCATCACGCCATCTGTATTCGCCACATAGAACTTGTTGCCGATAACCAGCATGCCGAGCGGCTGGTCGAGGTGAGCTAGGAAGGTTTCGCGCACATCGGGCTTACCGTCTTTGTTCGTGTCGCGAAACAGCGTAATGCGGTCGGCACTGGTTGGGCGCGAGGCTTTCGATGGATCTAGCTTCAGCGTCACAGTGGTTTTCTTCACAGCCGTAGTAGGCACCGTATTGGCCTCAGCTACGAGCACGTCGCCATTGGGCAGCACGTACATCCAACGCGGACTCTCCAGGTCGCGGGCGTACTCCGTTACTTTGAAGCCGGCGGGTACGGTAGGCGTTTTGCCATTAGGCCAATCTTGCAAATGCACGCGGTTTGTCACCGACTTAGTGGCGTAGGGCTGAGGCAAGTGCACCGCTTGGTCGTCGGGCGTTTCAATAGTTTTGGCAGGGTTATCGGCCGCGGCGGCTTTTTCCTCTTTGGAAGGTCCTCCGCAAGCCGCTAATAGCAGAAAAGCTAGGTAGCAGAAATTCCGTTTCATATCAAAAAATAAGTCAGCCCGTGGGTGGGCTGACTTATTAGTGTACGCGCTTCGGTCTGCTTGAGTTAAGCTAGCTTCTTGTCTTACGCATTGATTTGATGTGGCCTAACCACGCGGCATCGAAGTGCCCGGCTTGCCCGTTGGTTTGGCGGGCTTGAACATTTCGTCCACGTTATCCATGTCGAGGAAGTGCGTGAACGTATCGCCACGCAAGCCTAAGCGGATCGTTTCTAGGCTCACTACTTCATTAGGAGCGATGTTACCTAGGTTTACGTTGGCGCCGAGCAGCTTAATAAACCATACTTGCTGTGCCTTCTGCGGCGCTTCCCACAGGATCTTCTCGACCGGCACTTTCGTCAGAATTTCTTCTACCAAGCCTGAGCGCACTTCACCGGTGCTACGAAACAGACCTACGTTGCCGGCTTCGCGAGCCTCCCCGATTACTTTGATGGCACCAGCCTCAAGTTCGGTTTGCATCTGCGAAATCCACTTATAAGGTGGAATGATCTTCTCAGCATCTTTCGAGCCTACCTCCGACAGCACCTGCACCTCCTGCGACAACGTGCGGATGTACTCTAGCTTGCGGTCGTGATTTAGATCCAAGGACCCGTCTGACACTTCCGCGTACTCCATTCCAAATTCGGAAAGTAGCCGCCGGTAATCGTCAAACTGGTTGCGGATAATGAACGCCTCGAACAACGTACCACCAAAATACACTGGCACCCCAGCGGCTTTGTACACCTCTAGCTTGCGCTTCAGGTTGGGCGTAACGTAGGAAGTAGCCCAGCCTAGCTTGACGATGTCGGCGTACTCGGCGCCTACTTCCAGGAAGTCTTCGGTTTCACGAATACTTAACCCTTTGTCCATCACCATGGTAAAGCCTTGTTCGCGGGGCTTGCTGGTGCGTTCGGGGAGGTCGTTCAGGTGATAATTCATACTTGAGGGCTTAGGTTTTTGATTCTAATGGCAGCCTAAGCATGGCTCAAAAGTACGCCCGAATTTTATATCCATTCATTAAAACGACTTGAAGCCCCGCAAACCTGGTTTCTTCCTGCTTCTTAGCAGAAAGAAAGCCAAGCTCACGGGGCCTCAACTGCTTACCTAGGCTCCTACTTACGATACTGTTCAATCAGGCGCATCAAAGCGCGTTGCGACTCTAGCTCCGGGAAGTAGTCAAACAGAAGCCGGTGCTTATCAAAGTCCAGAGTCAGCGCGTTTTCCAGGTAATGATAAGCCTCCCGGTAGCGACCTGCTGCCAGCAAATAGGCGCACAGGCGATAATACAACTCGGCTTCCTCCGGCTGCACTTCTACCGCGTTGCGCATCAAATCGATGGCTCCGTCGTAGTTGCCTTGCTCATACAAGATAATACTCCAGTTCAGCCATACATCTTTGCTGTCGGGGGCTACCTGCGCGGCGCGCTCATAGCACTCTAGTGAGCTCACGATATTGCCTACCTGATACTCGGCCGCTGCAAGAGCTAGCCAGTACTCGGCACTTTCTTCGTAAAGCGTAACAGCCTTACGGAAAAAGTGAATGGCCTCAAACCAACGCTCTTGCGCATTCAGGATTACCCCAATGCCAAACCATGCTTCGTCCAGATTAGGGTCAATATCGATAGCCTTCTGGTAGAAGCGGCGAGCTAGCGCCCACTCAGCTAGCTTTTCGTAACACTCGCCAATGTTGCAAAAAGCTTCGGCCGTTGGGTGCTTCTCGTTGTAGCTCAGGTGGAACTCCTTGATGGCTTCCTGATATTTCTCTTGACTAACATACGTGCTAGCCAGAAAGGCGTGCGCATCGTAGAACTTGGAGTCAATCAGAATAGCATACTCGAACGCACTGACAGCCTCGTCGTAGTTCTCTAGTCGGTAATACGCCTGACCTAGGTTGTACCACGCCTGCGCCGAATATGGGTCGTCGTCCGTGAAGCGTTTGAAGAAGTCGATATTACCTTCTAAGCGCCCTGAAATTTCCAGGCAATAGAGTAGCTCCTGAACAGCCACTTCATTGTCGGCGTTCAGACGCAAGCTCATCTTATAGTACTTAGCAGCACTCTTATACTTCTGCCAGCTTTGGTAAGCCAATCCTAGGTTGAAGTAAATATCGTCGCGGTCAGGCGAGTGAGCAGCCGCATCCAAGAAGAACGCCACCGCTGCAGCGAACTCGCCTCGCTGGGTAGCGATAATACCACGCGTAACGGCCACATCAGGGTTCGTAGGGTCAAGCTGAGCGACGTCTTCAATCTGCTGGGCTGCCGCCGTATACTCGCCTTTCATGGCTAGTACCTGCGAACGATCAATTAGTAATTCGGTGCTGAACGGATATTGAGCAATAGCAGCCTCACATGCTTGCAAGGCTTTATCATACTGCGTGTTGGTGGTATAATGGTCGATAATACTCTCGAAATCGGCCAAGTCAAAAAATATGGTTTCGTTGCTGGCCATCATGCGTTCAAAACGACGCACGCTGTTCAGCACCTCGTCCCGGTCCTCAAAATTGTCGTTCATTCTCATTCGACTACAATCAACGCGAAACCGCCAAAACGGCAGGCCCGCGGGTGGTGTTAAGCAATCAGCCTACGTAAATAGACCGACCGGCCTAAGATACAACAACCAAACCGGAGCACCACTAGTTCGGTCGAAGTCCGGTACAACACCATTGAATGGTTTCCGCCAACGGACGAAAGGCCAGGCCGGTAGCCGCTTGCACTTTGGTGGTGTCATATGTTGTTGCACGCCGGCCAGCGCGTGCAGTATCTTTAGTAATAAGCGGCCTAGCTCCCGTAAGTGCAGCTCGGGTGTGTTCGAAGCGCCAAATAACCTCAGCCGCCCAATTCGGAACAGCTACACTTGGCGCCTTTTTCTGAAAGCAAGCAGCCGCCTGCTGCAAGAACTCTTGTAACGGCAATGCACCAGCATTCAGTATATAACGCTCCCCGCTGACAGTTGTGCGCAGCGCTAAATGCACCATAGCATCTACCACATCACGCACGTCAACCAAGTTCAGGGTAGTCGGCGTGTAAAAAGCGTGTTCTTGGTAAGCGTAGCGAAAAAGCCGGGTGCTGCTGCGGGCCCAATCGGCTGGCCCGAGTATAACAGACGGGTTGACAATCACGGCTGAGAGTCCTTCGGAGACGCCTCGCCACACCTCCAACTCAGCTAGGTACTTCGAGGTAGCGTAAGCCGGGTGCTCCGCGCCTAAGTCCCACTTAGCACTTTCATTCAGCACGACTACCTTAGGGGCGTCCTCTTCCTGCTCCTTCGCATTTCCTCCCAAAGCGGCTACCGACGATACATGACACAAGCGCACACCTGCCTGCTCGAGGCAAGCATCTACCACAGCCATTGTGCCTTCTACATTCGTTTGCTGTAGAGCCTGCTCATCCTGCGGAGCGTACGAAACCAAACCGGCACAATGAAAAACGTGCGTAACGCCTACTAGCGCCTGTCGCAGCACAACGGTATCGCGCAAGTCGCCTTGCACCCACTCAATCTTCTCGCCACCCGGCATTGCCGGAATCCGCTGCCGATACAGTGCTCGTACTCTATGCCCTTGAGCTAGCAACGCAGGCAATAAGAAGCTACCAACCAGCCCACTGCCTCCCGTAACAAAAATCATAGTACTAGCACTTGGCTGCAAATAAGGTGGTCATTTTAGGCGGCGTTGCCTAGGCATTCGGGACGCATGTTACGCATTAACCAGCAAGCGCCAAGAGCTACAGAGAACTATTAAGCAGGGGCAAAGCCAAGGCTTTGCGTAAATACTCAGTAGACAACACTTTCTCGCGCAACGTTGTGGTATGCTTCAGGTGGTGCGCATCTGTGCCTAGCAAATCTACTAATCCTGCATCAATCAATTTCTCCGCAACACGTTTTGCACCTCGCGAATAGTAGCCCGCCAGTGAGTTTAAGTTGACTTGCAGTAAGATATTGTTGGCCCGCATCTTTTCCAGGGCCGCAAAATTGTCGTACAGGTACGTGTACCGCTCGGGGTGGGCCAACACCGGCTGGTAGCCCGCCGACTTTAGCTGAAAAATAATTTCGAGAAAGTTGAAAGGCTCATTGATGTACGACGTCTCCACTAGTACGTACCGACTGTCGCCACCGAAAGTAAGCAGTTCCTCTCCCGTCTCTAGCTTTTGCGCAAACCATTCATCTAAGTAGTACTCTGCGGCGCATGCTAGAGCAATATCCGTGATGCCAGCTGCAGAAACTGCTTGTTGCAAGCGTAGTAAGGCGGCTTGAATATCAGCTGGAGTATTTTTGTAGAAGTCCCCCATCACGTGAGGAGTCATCACCAACTTGCGGTAACCTAGCTCCTGCATTGTCCGCACTAGTTCTACCGATTGCTCTATAGTTTCAGCTCCATCATCGAGGCCAGGCAGCAAATGCGAATGCATATCTACTTCGAGAGCAGCCAAGTCCGCCAACACTTCAATAGGCACAGTTGGTCGGCCAAAGATCCTTTGCAGGAACGACCCCATAATAATAAGAAGAAGCGGGTGGGAGGAAGAGAGCGGACGGGAATTTAAGAGAACTGCTTGCGAAGACGCTGAACTAAGCTTTTATCAGGTACGGCTTCATCGTAATACCCTTGACCATACCCGTACCCGTAGCCATAACCGTAACCATACAGGCCACTTGCTTGTGCATCGTTGAGGATAGTAGAAAGGCGGGTGAAATTATTAGCGCGAATAATCTTGTTGATATTCTTCAAAAACGTCTTCTTAGAGTAATTAGCCCGCACGATATAGATCGGAATGTCTGCCTTACGCATGATCAGGATACCATCGGTCACTAGGCCAACTGGCGGAGTATCAATCAAGATTACATCATACTGCTGATACAGCTCAGCTAGCATTTCATCAAAGCGTGCGTTCAGAATCAACTCCGATGGATTTGGTGGGGTTGGGCCAGCAGAGATGAAATCCAGGGAAGGGATACTGGTATGCTGAATACACTCTTGCACTGAGTGTTTATCGATCAGAATTGTACTAACTCCCTTTACGTTCTCAGTACCAAAAGCTAAGTTTACTTTTGGCTTGCGCATATCTAAGTCTAAAATAACCACTCGTTGACCCGATAACGCAACGATACCTCCTAAATTTACTGTAACAAATGTTTTACCCTCTCCCGAAACAGTGGATGTAACAGAGATAAGCCGCTTTTTCTTCGCTGAGCTGATAAAGTCTAAATTCGTTCGGATGGAGCGAATAGACTCTGAAATAGCCGATTTAGGGTTTTTATCAACTACGAGCCTCGACACACTCATCTTCTCTTTATCATAAGTTGGAATAACACCTAGTACTGATGCGGTGGTAGCCCTCTCCAACTCACGTACGCTCGTTACGGTATTGTGCATGAAGTAGCGCACTGCTATTACTGCTAATCCTAATACAATACCAGCGGCTAGTCCAATGGCATACACTACCATGCGCACCGGAGCGATAGGCGCGCCTGGACCACTAGCGGGAGAAAGTATCTGGAAATCAACAGTGGTGCCTGCTATGGCCATCCCGAAATCCATCTTCTTCTCCACCAGCATAGTATACGTCTTTTGATATAGTTCAAAAGGCCGCTGTAAGCGGGTTTGCTGCGTAGCTAATCCTGGAATCTGTTGTAATTCAGCTCTTAATTTATCTTGCTCTATACCCGTCTCATTGAGCTGCTGCACCAACAAGCGTCTATTCTGCTGTAGTAGTCGTTGCGTGCTATTTTTTACTAGATTAACATCTGCCTGCAATTGCTGCACCGTAAACGTGGTCGGCTGATAGGAGCGCGAAACTCGGCGTAGGTTCCATTGCAAGTCATTAAGCCGCGCTATTTGCTGGGCAACCTGCTCATCCCCGAGCCGCTTTAAACCGGGAATACTCTCAGAAATACTTGTTTCCTCATTAAGGGTAAGTTGATTCTGATCTACCAACGCAGCAATTTCATCTAACAGCTCAATTTGTTGTTGTAGCTCCAATCGCGCTTTTTCCTGTGCAATTAGTTTATCGGAGATGTTTGTCAGATTACCACGTACATCGTAGGTCCTAGTACGGCTTGTGAACTCTTCTAAGTCTTTCTCAGCATCTTGCAAACTATCTTTATTCTCAATGATTTGCGTTTCCAGAAATTTTAACTGCCGCTGTGTTGCTTCCTGTTTCTGAGCTAGCTTCTCCTGCAAGTATACTGTGTCAATCTTGTTAACAATGGCTTGAGCTTTACTAGGATTGAAGTCAGTAAAAGATATTTGGATAGTATTTGCATCAGGATTGATAACCTGCACATTCAGCCCCTTATTCAAATAGTTACTAATAGATCCCCCGTCGTTTACAATAAAGAAATACTTCTTTCCAACTACGCCTTCGCTCATCCACGAGGTGGAAGTCAGTAACAGTTCCATAGCGGGCGTCACAATGGGTTGCCCTAAACGGTAGTCAGCGCTTATCTCCTGTCCTTGGTATTGGTAGGAAATCCGAAATTGTTGTGTACTACTGAAAGTGAGGTCAAATCTTTTGTTGTATAAGCTACCGTCCTTGATCTTATACATTACCTTGAACGGGGACAATCCATACAGTTCATTTTCCAGAACAGTACCCTCTACGTAATAATTGACGTCGAGCGCTAATGAGTCCTTTAGGTGCTCATAAATTATATTAGACTTAATAAGCTCTATTTCGCCCGATAGCTTATTACCCCCTTGTCGAAGATCTCCCCCTAGTACGCTACCTAGACCTAGCGCGCTGGCTTCGGTTTTTTCGTCAATTTTTAAGATGGATGACGACTGATAAATCGGCTTTGTATAACGCAAATACAACCAAGAGCCTGTCAAGCCCAGCATGATAAGCAATACGACCCAAGGCAAGCTGCGGCGAGCTACTAATAACAGTGTAACTAGGTCCAACCCAGCACCATCATCGTCCTCTACCTCTGCTTCGCTGCCACCCGCATTGCGAATAAGCTCTTCCAGCTCGGTGTTCTCGTTTACTGCCATTTATTTTATTGAAATCGATGATTTAGATTGAATATCGTTCCAATGGGAAAGAATTTATCTACTTAGTTTGAAGCTAAGTGAAGCCTCCCTTCTTTAAATTAGAAACACCTTATCTAACTTTATTAATTCCTTTTCTCTACCGAGCTAGGGTCAGGTAAATTATAGTGGTTGTCACCCCAGCCAATGTAGTTACCAAACTCAAAATTGGGTTGATATCGTTCAGTGCCTCGAAGAATGGGCGGCGGATAGGTTCAATATATATAATATCGTTAGGTTCCACTTGTAGGTTTGCCCGCTGCATTCCTTCAATTGTTGTTAGATCAATTATTTGTACTTGTGGATTCTTCAAATCACCTCTGATTAGACGTATGTTGTTAGCTTTACCACCACTTCGAGCCGAGCTACCTGCTCCACCATCAATGCCGCCAGCTAACGCTAAAACTTCTAGTAGGTTTACATTGTCATTTTCCAAGGGAATCACTCTACCGCCTGGGGTACCTAGCACAACGACACGGTTATTTGTAACACGGGTGTCAACAAACGAGCCTTTGTAAAATTCATTATATCTAACTTCTAACAGACTATCAGCTTCCAGCAATGTCAAGCCAGTCACTTTCACTCGGTCCACCATAGGCAATCGTATGTAACCATCAACTTGCACTAAGAACGCTGGACCCGTTGAGGCCACGCCACCAGTCCCACCCCCTGTTCTATTGGAACTAATATTTTGTCCCGATGGTGAGCCGAAATGAAGCTCTCCGTTTGGATCCAGAATTCTTTCACCATTGTTAGTGAAGACCTGTACTTGTAGGTAATCATTTGGCTGGATGATGTAGTTACGTTCTGCTCGGTTCACTACATCCCGCAGTTTTGTTGTATCAATACCTGTTCCGCCAGTGGTGCGCAGGAGAACATTCTGACGGTAATAGACAGACTTTACGCAAGAAGAGGCGAGAAACGCGAAGGGCACGCATAGTAGCCAGAGGCGGAAAAGGCGACAGAGGGTAGGTTGTTGCATGCAGGCTAAGTAAGCCAAGTTTATAACAAAGGGCGTCGGAAAAAGCGAGTTTTCACCTGCGATTTTTCCTGAAAAACCTTCAAAGTAACCAAATCGGCACGCCCTTTCAAAATACGTGCCTCACATCCTGATGCTTAGCTCACTGGCTTTCGGGCTGGCAAAATAGTATCTTCACCACCCCAACACGGCGCCCACCCACCTTCTGCCGTGCGGTCCACCCAAACTTTCTTTGTTTTATGGAATCAGTTGCCACTGAGAACCAAACCATGATTGCCCAGATGGTGCGCGATTTTGGCGCGCACCACATTAGACCCGACATGATGCGTTGGGACAATGACCAAGAATTTCCCCTTCACATCTTCAAACAACTCGGTGAGCTAGG
This sequence comes from Hymenobacter sp. GOD-10R, assembly GCF_035609205.1. Classification (NCBI taxonomy): domain Bacteria; kingdom Pseudomonadati; phylum Bacteroidota; class Cytophagia; order Cytophagales; family Hymenobacteraceae; genus Hymenobacter; species Hymenobacter sp. GOD-10R. The sequence continues at coordinate 846,332 of NZ_CP141184.1, read as the reverse complement.
CCTAATGGGCGTGCTGGTGCCACAGGCATACGGCGGTTCAGGTTTTGGCTACGTTGAATACGTGACGGCTATTGCCGAGCTAGCTAAAATTGACGGCAGTATCGGGCTTTCCATGGCCGCGCATAATTCCCTATGCACCGGCCATATTCTGCAATTTGGCTCCGAGGAACAAAAATACAAATGGCTTCCTAAGCTAGCTTCCGGCGAATGGATTGGCGCGTGGGGACTCACCGAGCCCAATACCGGCTCCGACGCTGGCAACATGCGTACCGTAGCCGAGGAAGACGGTGATTATTATATACTGAATGGAGCCAAAAACTTCATCACGCACGGCAAAAGTAGCAACATCGCCGTTGTGATTGCACGAACCGGCCAAGTCGGTGACTCGCATGGGATGACCGCCTTTGTGCTTGAGAAGCCTACTGAAGGCTTCTCACATGGGCTGAAAGCCGACAAGCTAGGTATGCGCGCTTCTGAAACGACAGAACTGGTTTTCACTGACTGCCGCGTACCAAAAGCAAATATCTTAGGAGAAGTTGGTGAAGGCTTTGTACAGTCGATGAAAGTGCTGGACGGAGGACGCATCTCTATTGCGGCTCTTTCTTTGGGCATTGCTCAAGGCGCTTTAGAAGCTGCTACGCACTATTCAAAAGAGCGACATCAGTTCAACCAACCTATCTCTAACTTCCAAGGCATTGCCTTCAAGCTCGCCGATATGGCTACTGAGATTGAGGCGGCTTCGCTTCTCACCTATCGTGCGGCTACGATGAAAGACAACGGCCAGAACGTAACACAAGAGTCAGCCATGGCTAAGCTGTATGCCTCAGAAGTAGCTGTGCGTACTGCTAACGAGGCCGTACAAATTTTCGGTGGCTACGGCTACACGAAAGACTACCCGGCGGAGAAGTACTACCGAGATGCTAAGCTTTGCACTATTGGGGAAGGCACTTCGGAAATCCAAAAATTGGTAATCGCTCGTAGCCTCCTGAAACATTGATTTTTAACCTTCTGCTGGCCTAAACTAACATAATGACAGCTTCGTAGAAGGATTCCTAAGCGGCTCGTTTTGAAATCACAAAAAACTGTGATTACCTTTGCGACCCTTTACAGCGAATTTTCAACTCCATTGTACATATGATCATCGTCCAGATTAAGGATAACGAGTCGGTTGACCGGGCTCTGAAGCGTTTCAAGAAAAAGTTCGAGCGCACGGGTGTGCTGAAAGAACTACGTCGTCGTACGTTCTTCCAGAAGCCTTCTGTAACTAAGCGCAAGCAGAAAGAGAAGGCTGTGTACAAGCAAACCATGTACGCTACCGACAACCAATAGGTCGCGGTTCGCTGAAATCTTGTCGATAACCGGCTGATTTGCTTTCGTAAGCAGATCAGCCGGTTTTTTCGCGTCCGTATAGTTCGATTTAATTCCATACCTTGAATGCCTAGCCTAGGCGTTTAGCGTATGGAATTGTTTTTTGATTATCTCCGGTTCGAGCGGCGCTTTAGTCCGCATACCGTGCTTTCTTACCAAACCGATCTACGGCAGTTTGCGGCGTTTCTGCTGAAGAGCTATGAGCTATCTGACCCAGCCCAGGCTGATCACATGATCATTCGCTCCTGGATTGTGGAGTTGATGCAACAACAACATGACCCGCGTACGGTAAACCGTAAGATTGCCTGCTTGCGCTCTTACTATAAATACTTACTGCGCATCAATGTAATCACACGCAATCCGATGCTGCGCATTACAGCGCCGAAGATGGCCAAGAAGCTGCCTAACTTTGTGCCAGAGGATTCTCTTAATAATCTGCTTAACTCATTCGATTTCCCCGACACCTTCGTAGGTCGGCGTGACCAGCTCGTGCTGGAGCTACTCTACGGCACTGGGATTCGCCTGTCTGAACTCATTGGTATTCAGCACGACGACGTGAGCCTAGCTTCGCGCGCAGTGCGCGTAACAGGCAAAGGCAATAAGCAACGCGTGGTGCCTCTGAACCCAACTTTGATGCTTGTCTTGGAGCGCTACATAGCCCAAAAGCAAACAGAATTTGGCAGTAGCGACAACGCCCGCGGTGCCTTGCTCGTTACGGATAAGCTAGAACCTCTCTACGAAAAGCTTGTGTATCGTACCGTGAAGCAATACCTAGGTCAGATTACCACTGCCTCCGCACAGCAGCATCCGCACGTATTGCGGCATTCTTTTGCCACGCATTTGCTCGGCAAAGGAGCCGACTTAAATGCCATCAAGGAATTGCTTGGGCATGCTAACCTAGCGGCCACACAGGTATACACCCACTTGTCCATCGACAAGCTTAAAGCCGTATTCGAGAAGGCCCATCCGAAGGCCTGACGTTTATTTGTTTCCCTTTTTTATCTACTAAAACCCAACATCCGATGAAAGTACAGATGCACTCGGTGCACTTCGACGCCGACCAAAAACTGCTCGACTTCATCCAGAAGCGCCTTGATAAGCTCGAAACCTTCTACGACCGTGTTACGGAAGGTGAGGTTATATTGAAGCTTAACAACAAGGATGGTATCAGTAATAAAACTGTAGAGGTAAAGCTCTTCGTGCCGGGCTCTACCCTATTTTGCCAAGAAGACGCTCCAACCTTCGAATCAGCAACAGATGCTGCGTATGATTGCTTGCGGCGGCAAATCGTGAAGTACAAAGAAAAGCAGATAACCCATTAATTGCATAGAGCAGAAACTTAGCAAAAGCTAGGCTGCTCCTAAATCTGTAAACGAAAGCGCCCTCCCTGATGCAGGAAGGGCGCTTTCGTTTACAGTGCTTTTTGGTTTACAAACCAAACACTTCTTTGATCTTATCAACGTAATCGAGCTTTTCCCAAGTGAATGTCTCGAACGTCTTCACCTCGCCATTGGCGAGAGTCACTTCCTTCTTACCTGGCTCATGGCCCATGTGACCGTAAGCAGCCGTTTCACTGAAGATCGGATTCCGCAGACCTAGGCGCTGTACAATAGCATAAGGGCGCATATCAAATAGGGCATGCACCTTTTCAGAGATCTGTCCGTCGGTGAGCACGTTACCATCTGAGCCTTTTGCTTTGGTCGTACCATAGGTGGTTACGTACAAGCCTACTGGCTGAGCTACACCAATGGCGTAAGCAACTTGCACTAGTACCTGATCGGCCACGCCAGCCGCTACCAAGTTCTTGGCGATATGCCGGGTAGCATAGGCAGCCGAGCGGTCTACTTTCGACGAGTCTTTGCCCGAGAAAGCACCACCACCGTGCGCGCCTTTGCCGCCATAGGTATCCACAATGATCTTACGACCTGTCAGCCCTGAGTCGCCGTGCGGGCCACCAATCACGAACTTGCCCGTTGGATTGATATGATAGGTAATCTCGTCGGTAAAGAGTTGCTGCACACTAGTGCTCAAATGTGCCTTCACGCGTGGAATAAGTACCGACTTGATATCGTCCGAAATCCTCTCCAGCATTACCTGCTCCGAGTCATCGAACTCGTCGTGCTGAGTGCTGACCACGATAGTATCGATAGCCTCAGGAACGTTGTCGTCAGAATATCGGATTGTCACCTGCGCCTTGGCATCCGGACGTAGGTAGGTCATCACCTGACCTTCTTTGCGAATAGCTGATAGTTCGCGTAACAGGCGGTGCGATAGATCGAGCGCTAGAGGCATGTAGTTTTCAGTTTCGCGCGTAGCGTACCCGAACATCATTCCTTGGTCACCGGCTCCTTGTTCTTCCGGGCTCTTGCGCTCAACACCCTGATTGATGTCGGGCGACTGCTCGTGCAAGGCCGATAAAATGCCGCATGACTCAGCTTCAAACTTATACTCGGCTTTGGTATATCCTATACGTCGGATAACGGCACGAGTGATACCCTGTACATCAACGTAAGCCGTGGATTTAACTTCACCAGCTACTACGGCCAACCCCGTCGTAACCAACGTTTCGCAAGCTACTTTCGCTTGCGGATCCTGCCGCAGAAACTCATCGAGAATGGCATCGGAGATCTGATCGGCTATTTTGTCTGGATGTCCTTCCGAAACGGACTCAGAAGTAAATAAGTAAGGCATTCGGTTCGTTGTCGGTAAAAAGATGCTTAGCTACTTGTTGTAATTCAATGCGGGGTGGTGTGCAAAGCTACAGGTTTCGTTTGGTAATTGACAGATTATGCCTTGTGCATCTTGCTCAAACGACCAATACCTACACGCAGTAGCCACCGAAGCAAATTCTTTCACGACGAAAAAAGCCGAGAGCCATGACACTTTACGCTGCAATAGTCTAATTCCTAGCACCTAGCTAAACGGAAGCAATACAAACAACAATGCTAAACCAGCAGCTTTTGTTAGCAAGCAATTGCGCTGGTTGCTGGCTTCCACAATCTTGCATTTATGGGCAAGCCAACCACGGATATGTAAGGGAAGTAGCATTATAAGCTTGTCAGCTTGCCAACCTTACAGTTGAGTTATTCGTTTGTATTTACATTCCGCTATATCTCTCCTGTATGAAATACTTGTTCGCCCTATTACTGCCTGGCTTCTTCCTGTTTGCCTCCCCTGCTACTGCCCAACAGGCCTCCTCTCCATATCGCACCCGCTTTGCCGTTGATGCCCCCATTACGGTAGGACTAGGAGCAGTGAGTGGGCTTGGCCTGTACTTAGTATCTCAAAAGGACGGACTGAATCAAACTCAGCTAGCAGCTCTAAATAAAAACGACGTGCCTAAGTTTGACCGATTTGTGGCGGGCAACTATAGTAAGACGGCCCAGACAGTTGGTGACTTCATTGTGTACCCCACATTGCTCATTGCCCCTGGCTTGCTCGCACTAGACGCAGATGTGCGTAGCCGTTACGGGCAGGTGCTAGGTTTGTATCTGCAGACGCTGTTAGCTCAAAACGCCGTATTCACGATGACGGTGGGCAACGTAACACGCTATCGACCCTTTCTTTACGGGTCGGAAGGTGGTGGCGACCGAAATAGCCACATTGCCACTAACTCGTTCTATGCTGGCCACACGGCCAACACCGCGACGGCTACTTTCTTTGCCGCCAAGGTATACCACGACTTCAATCCTGGTTCGGCGGCAGAGCCGCTGGTATGGACGGCGGCGGCTGTCGTGCCAGCCGTCATGGCTTATACCCGCATTGAGGCGGGCAAGCATTTTCTCTCCGATAATATCGTAGGCTACGCGGTAGGCGCGACCATGGGTATTGTGGTGCCGCAACTACACAAAACCGCGGAACGCACGGGCCTTGCTGTGTCGCCCGTGCAAGGCTTGAATGTAAATGGCTACTCGTATAGCGGCTTGTTGCTTACAAAGCGCTTATAGTGGCGGACCTAGTTTTTCTAATAAAAGCCCCGCTACGTAGACAGTAGCGGGGCTTTTTGGCTTATTGTCCTGAGCCAGTACTCCCACCAGTGGTGGCAGCAGGTTTTAAGTTTGTCTCAAACAACTTGAGAATGCGCTTGTACTCGTCGGTCCAGGAGGCGGGCTCCTCAAAACCATGGTTCTCTACTGGGTACACAGCTAGCTCCCAGTTTTCTTTGTGCAGCTCAATTAGCCGTTGCGAAAGCCGTACAATATCTTCGAAGTGCACATTGGTATCGACCATGCCGTGACACATAAGCAGGGCCCCTTTGAGACCTTCGGCGTAGTAGATGGGCGATGAACGAGTGTACGCCAAGCTGTCGTTGTAGGGCTCATTGAGAATGTTGTCGGTGTAGCCGTGGTTGTAGTGCGCCCAGTCAGTGACGGAGCGCAGACCAGCGCCGGCCCGGAAAACGTCGGGCTGAGTAAACATGGCCATCAGGGTGATAAAACCGCCGTAGCTGCCGCCATAGATACCGATACGTTGCGGACTAACACCGTATTTCTGAACAAGGAGTTTGGCGCCGTCTACGTGGTCCGAAAGGTCTTTGCCACCCATATAGCGGTAGATGCCCGTGCGCACGTCGCGGCCATAGCCGCTGGAGCCACGATAGTCGATATCCAATACCGTATAACCTTTGTCGACTAGCAAGTTGTTGAACATATACTCCCGAGAGTATTGGCTCCACCACCTGTGCGCATTCTGCAAGTAACCGGCCCCGTGCACAAAAATGACGGCTGGCCCTTGCGCCGTGGGGCTAGCCGGACGGTACAGACGGGCGTACACGTCAGCACCGTCGCTCGCCTTAATCTTAATAATCTCGGGGTCGCGCCATGCGTAACTTTCAAACTCCGGGGTAGTGCTGTGCGTGAGTTGGCGCGGCTTAGCGCCCGGCTTGTTGTCCATCACGTACAGCTCCCATGGCTTGTTGGTGTAACTGTATCGCACGGCCAGCGTCTTCTCATCAGGGGAGATAGTGACCTCGCTGGCGCCGGGTAGCGCGGTTAGCTGCGTAAGCGCTCCGCCGTTGACAGGCATACGGTAAAACTGCTTTTCGCCGGGCGCCGTTTTGTTGGCCGTGATAAACCACGTCTTCCGGTCGCGGCTGAGGCTAGCTTCCTGAATCTCGAAGTTACCGCTGGTGAGGGCTTGCTTTTGCTTGCTGGTCGCGTCTACGGTGTAGAGGTGACTGTAGCCTGTTTCTTCGCTTTGAAACCAGATGCGTCGGTTGTCGGGCAGCCAGCCTACATTGCCTTCATCGTAGCCAATGCCGGGACCGTTGATCCAAGCGTCGTCGTGCTGCCGGTCGAGAGGAGTCAGCTTGCGGGTGGTGGGGTCGAGGGCAGCAATCCAGCGGTCTTTGTTGTCGGCGGAGCGCACCACCAAAAACGCACGCTCACCATTCTCGGACCAAATTGGCCCAAACGGAGCCAACGACCGGTCGGCTGGCGTGGCGGCTTTCTTCGAGCCAACCGTTTTAGTAGAGTCTGTAGTAGGTTTGGCTTTGGATTTGGCCGCGTATTCTTTCAAATAGCCGGGCTGGTCGTTGTAGCCTGGTAGGTCGCGCAAGCTCACCAAAAAGGTTGTGTCGCGGGCTACGTCGTAGAAACCTAGGGTATAGGTCATCTGCGGCACGCCTACTTTGGTGCGGGTCGGGATATCTTCCGTGTAGCCCGAAGCCGTCACGAAATTTGGAACGATGGTCGTTTTCACGCCGGTTGGTTCCTGCGCTAAGCGGTAGGTTACGTAGCGGCCATCCGGACTGAGCACGATATTGCTCACGTTCTGCGTACCCGTGTAAATAGCCTTGGGCCGCAGCTTGGCAAGCGCCTTTTGTGCTTGATCACGAGCCTGCCGATCCTGGTCGCGCTGCCGGATAATTTGGAACAACGCAAGCTGCTGCGCTTTCAGGAATTTCTCTTCCTTGTTCATCAGCGGGTCGCCGGGTTTGCTGCCCTTGCGGAAATCGGTGCGTTGCACAGTTTCGCCGGTGGTCGGGTCCCAGGTAAAGAGGTTGCCGGCGCGTAGGTAGCTGATCAGCTGCTCCCGTAGCGCAAACGCCGGCGCCGATTCACGCTCGGCCGTGTTCGTCACGCGGCGTGTTTTCCCGGTTTTCAGGTCGAGCAGGTAGATGTCGCCGTCGCGCTCGTACACTTTCCGCGTGTAGCGCTGGTCGTAACGAGCATTCGTGGTGGGCAAGTCGCGTTGCTCGCGGAAGCTTACTTTGCGCGGGGTGCCACCACCGGCTGCTACCACATAGAGGGAATCGCGCCGATTTTTTTCGGGGTTCCAATCGAAATAGATCCGCTTGCTGTCCTCGCTCCACGCAATATTCGATGGCGAAGTACCGAGCCACTGCGCCGGGTCGCGCATAATCTTCTCGACGGTAAGCGGCGCGAGTGTGGTGGCAGGTTTGTTTTGGGCAAAAGCCGTGGCCGCCGGTAGCAGCCAGGGCAACACCCGAAGAAGAGTAGAAAGACGCATCAGATTGGTAGAAAGAATGATCGGCTACAAGTTAACTAGCCTAGCTTTCCCCAAAGACTCTGCCCCTACTTAGGTGTTGCAACTACCCGTGCTTTTATAATCCGTCCTTGTCCCAGGCGTGCAGCTCAGCTTGCAAGTTGCGGCGCGCAGCAGCTTCCAGCCGGCTGCGAAAGGTTTCCGTCTGGTATAGCTGCGCGGTACTGAGCATCTTTTCCAGCACCTTGCGCCGGCCGCGCCGGTACATGAAGTCGGGTACCAAACGGTATTCCTGGCGCACTTGGCGAGCGTACTGCCAATAATCAGCTTCCGGGGCACCTAAGATTTGTAGGTCGGCGTCGAGGAAATAGAGCAAGTCGACGTCGGCGGCGGGCTGGGGCTGGGTGTGGTCTTTGGTACGCTCAATTAAGTAAGCCACCCGGTTGCAGCGCTCAGCCGACAGCGTGGTTTTGGAGAGAAACTCTTTCGCTAAAGCCGCACTGCGTGCCTCGTTGTCGTCGCGCAAGGAGCTATATACCGCATCGTGAAACCAGATAGCTAGCTTCACCACTTCTGGATCATGCAATGCCAACCCCGAGCGCTCTAGCGAATCAAGCAGGTTGCGGATATGATTTAGGGTGTGGTAATGCCGATCCGACGCGCAATAGGCTTCCGAGAGCTGATGAAAGGTAGCATTGCGCAGCGCCACATCAGTGGTGAGCGGTGCGGTCAGCCGATTCCAACGAGTAGCGAGAGTAGTATTCAAGTCGGATTACCGTTAAAAATGGATACCTGATAATGATAGAATGTAGCGACTGCCACCAGAAGCTCTTAGCTAGCCGCCGGAGTCCTATAATGATTAGACATTCTACTCTCCAAAAAACGGTCCGGTGTTGCTGAAAACGCGAAATCAAGTTGCGTTTCTAGCTCATACGCGTCGTATGGGGCTAGCAATTGAGACTGTTTAGGAGATCATCAGGCTGCTGCACAGGGTAAAAAGAAACCATTGCACCACGCAGCAACTAGGTTAGGTAAGCAAGGGCAGGGAGAGGCTTGTGTAAATAAACGCATGTTCCACAAGCCTCTGCTACAAACTTAGAAATTGAGCGCAGGATGTTTCTGATCGAAATCGGTGGCATCCTGGTAGGCTTTGGCCAAGGCCAGCAACTTTCCCTCCTCATACAGCTGGCCCATGAAGGTGATAGTCGTGGGCAAGCCCTGCGCCGTGAAGCCGTTCGGCAAAGCCACGGCTGGGTGACCGGTGAGGTTGGTAAGCACCAAGTTAGTGCCCACGAAGGATGGCGACACGTACGCATCCAGCCCCTTCAACTGAGTATCCATTTGCTCAATTAGTAAGCTCCGCACGCGTTGGGCCTGAATGTACTCCACTGCCGGAATGAAGCGCGACGAGCGGAACGTGTTAGGCCAGGCAAAGCGGTTCTGCAGCACCATTTGCTGGTCACGGCCCGAACGGGTTAAGTCGTCGAAAGCAGCGGCTCCTTCAGCAGTCAGCACGAAACGGAGGCTAGCGGGCGGAATAGTTGGCAGCGTAATGGGCACAAGCTCCACTCCTAGCTTGTGCAACACTTCCAGCACAGCTTGATCGTTGGCCTTGGTTGGGTAGTCTTGGTCGAAGCTAGCCTTCACGTAGCCCACCTTCAGCTTCTTCACGTCGGCATCGAAGGCGTAGCGAAACGTGTTGGAGGCTAGCATCGTAGCTGGGTCGCGTGGGTCGGGGCCAGCCGCAGTGAGGGCGGCGAGCACCAGCGCACAATCTTCTGCTGAGCGGGCTAGCGGGCCGGCTTTGTCCATGCTCCAACTCAAGGCCATGGCATTGGCCCGACTTACGCGCCCGTAGGTTGGGCGCAAGCCCGTAACACCGCACGCCGTGCTCGGGCTGACGATAGAACCTAGGGTTTCGGTGCCAATGGCAAACGGCAACAACCCCGCCGCCACCGCCGAAGCCGACCCGGCTGACGAGCCGCTCGACCCCTTCGTGACATCCCAGGGCGTGCGGGTTTTGCCGCCAAACCACACGTCGCCTTGGGCTAGCTCCCCGAGGGTTAGCTTAGCCACGAGCACCGCGCCCGCCGCCCGCAATCGCTCAACTACGGCGGCATCTTCGTCGAGGGTTTGCTCTTTATAGGGCACCGAGCCCCAAGTAGTTTTGTAACCTTTGGCCCTGAATAAGTCTTTTACCCCGAACGGCACGCCGTGCAGCGCCCCCCGATATTTCCCTGCCTTAATTTCCTGATCGGCTTGGCGGGCTTGCTGCAAGGCTAGGTCTTCGGTGAGGGTGATGACGCAGTGTAGCTGCGGATCATATTTCTTGAGGCGTGCCAAGAAGAACGTCGTTAGCTCCTCGGAGGTAATCTGCTTGGTGCGCAACAGCTCGCCGAGCTGGCGGACGGTGTAAAAAGCTAGGGCGTCGCGGTTGGAGGGCAGCTTTATTTTACCAGCGGCCGGCAGCTTACCCACGTCCGATTTGGTGGTGACCAGCATGGCTTGCCGCAAACGTAATGGCCGAGGGTCGAATACGAGGCTAGGGGCAACGCTGTTGGGCAAGCTGATGCCGCGGAGCGTCTGGTAACTCTCGCGGTACGAGGTAAGGTTGCGCCGGGTCGAGTCGAGTTGGGCCTCAGTAAAGCTCAGGCCGAATAGCTCTTGGGCCGCTCGCGCCATCGGCATCGTGATTTCGGGCAAGGCGGCGGGGCGCGGTATCAGCGCGCCTGCGCCAAAGGAGACTAAGCCAACCGTGAGTAGTGGTAAAATTCTTTTCATTAAAAAGAGGGGAAAGTGGCTTTAACAAAGCTAACCTAGCTGCGGAAGTGAGCAAGTTTATTTGATTAAAGCTTTCTTCGGCGGCTTTTCGTATAGACATTATCCATTCATCCTTAACTAGTTACCATGAAAAAATTTGTTACATATATTCTCGGAATTATGCTACTGTCGAGTAGCGTTTTGGCCCAGACTACGACCTTTCCGGTGGGCAGCACCACCGTTTCCGTAACGCCCCTAGCCTCCAACTTGATGGTGCCTTGGGAGCTGATTTGGGGGCCTGATGACTTTATCTGGATGACGGAGCGTGGAGGGCGTATTAGCCGCGTCAACCCGACGACCGGAGAAGTGCTGCCACTCATCACCGTGTCCGATGTAGTGACTAGCAGCGAAGGTGGCCTGCTCGGTATGGTGCTGCACCCTGATTTTGCCACTTCGCCCTACGTCTACATCGTTTATAACTACAACGATGGCAGCTATAAGGAAAAGCTCGTTCGCTACACCTACTCCGCCACGGGTACCGGCTCGTTGAGCAATCCGCTGGTCTTGCTCGGCGACATACCTGCAACCAGCACGCACGCGGGTTCGCGCCTGCTTATCCTCCCCGACCGCACCCTGCTCATGACCACCGGCGATGCCCAACAACGCCCCGAAGCGCAGAACACCACGGCCCTTATCGGGAAGGTGCTCCGCCTTAACCTAGATGGCACCATTCCGACCGACAACCCCGTGGCCGTCAACCGCATGTATAGCTATGGTCACCGCAACCCGCAGGGCCTTATACGCGCCGCTAACGGCAAAATTTACAGCAGTGAACACGGCCAGGATGCCGAAGACGAGCTAAACCTCATTGAGCCTAATCGCAACTATGGCTGGCCAACGGTGGAGGGCAATTGCAACCTCCCCGATGAGCAGGCTTTCTGCACGGCCAACAACGTGCGCGCACCGCTGTACAGTTGGGCGCCAACAGTGGGCGTGGCTGGTCTAGCCTATTATAATCATCCGGCTATTCCGGAGTGGAGCAACACGCTGCTAGCTGTAGCTCTGAAAGGTGGGCGCATGACCCAACTGCCCCTGAAGGCTAACGGCGATGCGGTGGGCACCGCAGCTAGCTACTTGTCAGGCTTCGGTCGGTTGCGAGCCATTTGTGTGTCGCCGCAGGGCAAGATTTACGTGGGCACCAGCAACCGCGACGGTCGTGGCACCCCCGCCGCCACCGACGACCGCATCTTGGTGCTGGAAAACCGCGCTTATGTGCTAGCCAACAAGAGCCCACGCAATGCAGCCTTTCACCTGTGGCCTAACCCTGCCCAACACGCCGTGACGCTCCACCTACCTAGCTCCCCCAGCGGCACTGCCACCGCTACGGTGCACGACGCCCTAGGCCGGACCGTACGCACCGCTGCGTTTACTCCCGGCCAAAATGACCTGCAAGTGAGCTTAGCCGGACTACAAGCCGGCGTGTACGTAGTGCGTGCCATCAGTGGCCCCGAGCAGTTCACCCAGCGCTTAGTAGTGAATTAGAGCTTCCTGCTAAATAAAGAACGCCATGCTGCGCGAGTCGCAGCATGGCGTTCTTTATTTAGAGCGCTACCTAGCTTTTACTGCTTCTCCTCCAGCTCCGGCGTCAGATGGTGGCGCTCGTTTTTAACGGCGTTGCCGAGCGTCCAAGTCACTTCCTGCGCGAAGGGATGCTGGCGTACGGGGCAATTGGGCATATGGCAGAGAGAGCAAGCTGCAAATGTGCACGGGTCAGCATGCACAAACATTTCCACTTCCACATCGAAGCGCTGACGAATGAGGTGCTCGATCTTATTGAGTTCGGTGTGCGTTTCTTCTAGGCTGAAGTAATAGGGCATTTGGATGTGGCAGTCGATGTGCAGGTCGGCGCCGTAGCGGAGCACGCGCAGGTTGTGCACGTCAATCCAGGCGGGCTGGCGGTAGCGCTGCAACTCCGCAATAACATCGCGCACCACCGTAGCATCTGCCTCGTCCATGAGCGCCGATACGGAGCGCCGCACCATGCGGTAGCCATTCACGACAATGAAAATACCTAGGCCCAGAGCAGCGCCAGCATCGAAGAGCACATTGCCGGTAACAGCGACCAGTACCAGCGCCACGCACGATATCAGCGTGCTCAGCGCATCAAGGTACAGATGCTGCCCGTCGCCAACCAGCGCCACCGAACTAAGCCGTTTGCCGGAGCGAATCAGCATAAAACCGGTACCTAGGTTTACCAGGGCTGTGAAGCCGAGCAGCGCCATGCCCCAGTCGGGCCGAGCTACGGCGTGCGGGTGGAGCAGCGCCAAAGTAGCGCTGTAGAAGATGTACACGCCCGCAATCAGGATCAGGGCCCCTTCGAAGCCAACGGACAGGTACTCGATTTTGCCGTGGCCGTACGGATGGTTTTCGTCCTTGGGCTGCCCGGCTAGGTAGAGGCTATACAGCGCAAAGCCGCTCGTAAATACGTTGATGATTGACTCAAGCGCATCAGTCAGAACGGCTTGTGATGCTGTCAGGTAATAGGCATAAAATTTTATGCCCACCAACCCTATGCTCACTAAGAGCGATATAAGACCGAACTGACTTTTGGTTTTGGCGATGTTCATGTGCTAGGAACCCAGAATGGGGGGACAAAAATCCGGTAAAAAACTTACTTCCCGGCTTTTCGAAACATTTAGAAGAAAAATGTTGTATTTAAGTGGGCTTAAAAAATAATTTAGGCCTTTCTAAAATTTCCTTTGTGAAGTCATCTTATCCGAACGATATGCCGCCAGTAGTACAGAATGCACCTGTAGTGCCTCCTCCTCCGGCCGAAACAGGATGGCGACGTGCTCGGCAAGCACCTTCCTTGGGTGAAGTATTTGCCAGCATCAAGGTTCCGGGCGCCGATGCTCCATTTTGGCGTAAGTTCTTAGCGTTTTGGGGACCCGGTTTGATGGTAGCCGTTGGCTACATGGACCCCGGCAACTGGGCCACCGACATTGCGGGCGGGGCGCGCTACGGCTATACGCTATTATCCGTCATTCTGATTTCCAATCTTTTCGCCATGCTCTTGCAGCACCTAGCCGCCAAGCTAGGTATTGTGACGGGCCGTGACCTAGCGCAAGCCTGCCGCGACCATTACTCCAAGCCCACGGCGATGATGCTGTGGGTGCTCTGCGAAATAGCCATTGCCGCCTGCGACCTGGCCGAGGTCATTGGTTCAGCCATTGCCCTGAATCTGCTTTTTGGGCTGCCGCTGCCCTGGGGCGTAGGACTGACGATTCTGGATGTGTTCCTGGTTTTGCTGTTCCAAAGCAAGGGCTTCCGCCTGATAGAAAGCATTATAGCCGGTCTTATCTTCCTGATTTTCGGGTGCTTCCTTTACGAGATTATCGTATCGCACCCCGACTACTTTGGCATTCTGCAAGGACTGGTACCGCAGAAGCAGGTGGTTACGAACCCAGGCATGCTCTACATCGCCATTGGTATTTTGGGTGCTACCGTAATGCCGCACAACCTGTACTTGCACTCCAGCATCGTGCAGACGCGGGCCATCGAGCAAACGGAACCCGGCAAGCGTATGGCCATCAAGTTTGCCACCATCGACTCGACGGTGGCCTTGTTCTTAGCGTTTTTTGTGAACGGTGCCATCCTAGTCACGGCGGCCGCAGCCTTCCACCGCAACGGCATGCACGATGTAGCCGACATTTCGGATGCTCATAAGCTCCTAGCTCCGGTGCTAGGTGCCGGTGCAGCCAGTGCGGTGTTTGCTATAGCCCTGCTAGCTTCTGGTCAGAACTCTACCCTGACGGGCACCCTAGCCGGACAGATCGTAATGGAGGGATTCCTAAATCTCCACTTAAAGCCTTGGGTTCGTCGCCTCATCACGCGCGGCATTGCGGTAGTACCGGCCTTCATCGTGACCCTGATGTACGGGGAAAAAGGCACGAGTGAGTTGCTGGTTCTTAGTCAAGTTATTCTGTCGCTTCAACTCAGCTTTGCGGTGGTGCCGCTGGTGCTATTTACGGGTGACCGGGCCAAAATGGGCGTATTCGCCAACCGCCCTGTGGTACAGCTTACCGCTTGGGTTGTGTCAGGTATCATCATCGTGCTAAACGTGTACTTGTTGTTTCAGACGTTCTTCGCGTAGTCACTTTGAACCGCTGCCAGCCTTGGCAGCGGTTTTCTTTTGCCTTTTGATTTAGGTCGATCTAAATTAATTTTTAAGCCAATCTCAAGCACATGAGCGCTTTTTCTACGTACTGGCGAATTCTGATTAGCTTCTTGCTTCTCAGCATCTTCGGGCAATTAGCACAAGCGCAGCACGGCGCCATTTGGGGCCGCGTAACGGCGGAAGGACAGGCATTGGAGTTTGTGAGCGTGGTGCTCGTGGGCACTGCTGTAGGCGCTACCACGGATAAAGGAGGCCACTACCAGCTAGCTTCCGTAGCGCCGGGCAAGCACGAGGTTGTTTTTTCTTTTCTGGGCTACGATGCCCAACGCTTGCCAGTGGAAATAGCCGCCGGGCAAGCAGTGGAGGTAAATGTGGTGCTCAAGCCTACTACCTCGAAGCTAGGAGAAGTAGTGGTAACGGGCGTG
The DNA here is from genome assembly GCF_035609205.1 of Hymenobacter sp. GOD-10R. Lineage (NCBI taxonomy): Bacteria > Pseudomonadati > Bacteroidota > Cytophagia > Cytophagales > Hymenobacteraceae > Hymenobacter > Hymenobacter sp. GOD-10R. The sequence continues at coordinate 831,155 of NZ_CP141184.1, read as the reverse complement.
TCGCGCACTACCGAAATCCGCCGCAGCCCCGTCCCGATTGCCGTGCTTGGCAAGCGCGAGATGAACCTAAACCTCAGCACCAACCTCATCGACGCAGCAGTGCGTGGAGTGCCAGGCCTCACGGCCGTGACGACCGGGCCAAACATCTCGAAGCCCTTCATTCGGGGGCTAGGCTATAATCGGGTACTCACCTTATACAATGGCTTGCGCCAAGAGGGACAGCAGTGGGGAGATGAGCACGGCATTGAGGTCGACCAGTACGACATTGAGCGCATCGAAGTAGTGAAAGGTCCCGCCAGCCTCATGTACGGCTCCGATGCCGTGGCCGGGGTTATCAATATGCTGCCGGCTCACCCAAGCGGCCCAGTAGGCAAACTCCGCGGTGATATTATCAGCGAGTACCACTCCAACAATGGCCTGATTGGCACGTCCCTAGGTCTCTCCTATCGGCAGCCGGCGTGGCAATACGCTTTCCGTGTCTCGCAAAAAACGGCGGCTAACTACCAGAATAGCATCGATGGCCGCGTGTACGGCACGGCTTTCCGGGAGCTGAACCTCTCGGGTATGGTGGGCGTGGACAAAGCGTGGGGCTACTCGCATTGGTACGCCACCGCTTACCACAACCAGCAGGAAATCCCCGATGGCAGCCGCGACTCGCTCAGCCGGCGCTTCACCAAGCAGGTGTTCGAAGCGAACCTAGATGACATCAAGAACCGGCCGCTCGTAACAGACGACGGGTTGCGCTCCTACTCCATCGGGACCCTGCACCAACTCATTAAGCACTACCGGCTGTTCAACCGCAGCCAGGTGAAGCTAGGTCAGCATGAGCTTAGTTTGTTACTGGGGGCGCAGCAGAACTTCCGCTACGAATTCAACCATCCCACGGCGCCCAAGCAGGCAGGCCTGGCCGTGGCGCTTACGACCTACAACTATGACCTGCGCGACAACTTACCCACTTGGCAGGGCGTGGAAACGACCGTCGGGGTAAACGGTATGGCTCAGCTAAACCGCAACCGCGACGCCACCGACTTTCCCATTCCTGATTACGGCTTGTTCGACCTAGGTTCTTACGTGTTCCTGAAAAAGTCTTTCGGGAAGCTCGACCTTTCGGGTGGGGCCCGCTACGATGCGCGCCGCCTCACCTGGGATGATTTTTACGTCGTTCCTAACCCCGCTACGGGCTTCGACCAACGCGTTTCGGCGCAGAAAGCAGCGGGCGCTGAGCCTCAGTTTCTGGCGCTGAATAAATGGTTTCGGGGTGTATCGGGGAGCTTAGGGGCAACCTATAGCCTATCGGAGCGGCTGCTGGTGAAGGCCAACGTGGCGCGGGGCTACCGGGCGCCTAATATCACTGAAGTAGGCTCCAACGGCCTCGACCCCGGCGCGCACATCGTGTACCTCGGCAACCGCAGCTTTCAGCCTGAGTTTTCCTTGCAGCAAGACCTAGGTCTGCTGGCCTACCTGCCCGACCTGGACGCCAGCGTGGAGGTGTTCCATAACAACATCCAGAACTATATCTACCAAGCTAAGCTCTACGATGCCAGCGGCCAACCGGTAGTAATCGTGCCAGGCAACACGACGTATCAGTACCAGCAAGCCGCTGCCCGGCTCTATGGCCTGGAGGCTAGCCTGAAGCTGCATCCGCGCGCTATCAAGTGGCTCCTTTTCGATAATAGCCTCGCCTTTGTAAATGGGCTCAACCAAAACCAGCCGCTACGGGAGCAGCACGGTCGCGCCGCCCGCTACTTGCCTTTTATGCCGCCGTTGCGCACCCGCTCTGAGCTTCGAGCCACGTTAGCCAAACCTGCTCGTTGGCTAGCTCAAACCTACGTGCATGTGGGAGTGGAAGCGGTAGCAACTCAAAATCGATTTTACGCCGTCGACAATACTGAAACGGCTACGCCAGGCTATGCCCTCTGGAGCCTAGGTGCAGGCACAAGCTTCGTGACCAACCAGGCCAAACCGTGGCTGCAACTCTTTGTCCAGTTGGACAATGTGTTCGACAAAGCCTATCAATCAAACCTGAATCGTCTCAAGTATTTCGAGTACTACGCAGCCTCGCCGACCGGTCGATTAGGCATCTACAACATGGGGCGCAACCTCAGCGTGAAAGTCGTTGTGCCTTTTGGGGGTTAGCCCAACAGCATCTTAGTACGCCAGACCTCGTATGAGGCTACTCTCTCCTTTTCCCCTCATGCAATGGCAAAATCGTACACTCGCTTACTAGTAGCGGCTCAGATACTGCTGGCCGCGACGGGCGCCGCGCACGCCCAAGTTCTCAACGACACTATTCCGGTCGACAAGCACCAGTACAAGCTCTTCAACCCGACGCCGCGCAAATACATGCGTCCCTTGGTGCCCGACCGCCCCGGCATCACCGACAGCCCTTACACGGTTGATGCCGGGCACTTTCAACTGGAAGACGACGGCTTTAGGCTAATTAATGGCCGCCAACGGGGCAGCCGCGAACGGGAGTTTTATGTAAACCATATGCTCCTGAAGCTAGGTCTCACCGACAAAACGGATGTACAGCTGCAAGTCGAGTCGTACATCGTTGATAAGCAATGGGAAGACCCGGGCAACGATTCGCCGCTCCGTCAGGCGGGTTTCGGGGATCTTACGCTGCGCGTGAAGCGCAACATCGTTGGCGACGACAACAAACCATTCGCGCTGGCAGTGCTCGGGCTGGTACGCATGCCCACCGGCCACAATGTGGGCGAAGGCGGTACGGAGCTTGGGCTCTCTGTTCCAATGGTTTATAAGCTACCGCACAACTGGAATGTAGGCGGCCAGGTAGCTGGCGTATGGAGCTACGACCGCGAAACATCTTCACACTACACGCAACTCACCCCGACCTTCACCATCGACCGAGAGTTTGCTAAATGGCTCGAAGGCTTTGTGGAGCTGGTAGGCTATTGGGATATGCGTGGGTCGGCGTGGCGCACTTCCATCAACCTAGGCCCGCAGTTCGACATCGGCGACAACCTGCAGCTTGATTTCGGCACCCACATTGCCCTCGACCGCCAAACTGACCACGAGTACTTTATTGGCTTCAGCTTCCGGCGGTAGCTGGTTTGCCGCATTAAGAACTAGAATTGCTTCTTAGCAGTCACTCTTACATTACAGCAACTTCTAGCTAAACGAAAAGGCCGATGTGGTATGTACCACATCGGCCTTTTCGTTTAGCTAGAAACTATAAATAACTAAGCTCTAGTGGTTATGATCGGTCATAAGCGAACCGCGAGCATGAGTTTGCGTTTGAGCATGCCAATCGGTAATCATCCATACTAACAGGAAGACAACACCCATGGCAACGAAGAAGTTACGGGCCACTGGGTTGGCATCAGCAAAGCCAAAGATCCAAGGCGAAGCCAGGATAATAGGACCACTAACTAGCTCGAAGCCGCCATGTATAGGGAACGGAATCATCTTGATGGCACCCATGGGGAAAGCGGTCAGCAACGTGACAACCAAATAGCCAGCTGCTAGTACATAACAAACCGTGGCGTACGTACCCGTGAAGCCGAAAATGGTGGGAGCTAGCGCAAAGATGGCAACCGTCGCGTAATCCATTACGCCGTGGGCTGATGGTGATAATATTTTCATCGTAAGAAGAGTTTTGGTTGGTTTGGTAAGGTTGTTTGTCTCCTCTTACGCACGCAGGAATTTATTGATATTGTTGAGCTAATAAAATACCCATATTCTGTAAGCCCTTATTTTACATAACTAATTGATTAACAGAATAAAATTTTTTATACAATTCCTGACAGCCTTTCAAATTCACTTCCTAGAATGGCTGTGTCATTAGCTCCAAGCCAGTCTCGCAGCACGGTTGCGTACACGCTCCGAAAGTCAAGTTGGTAACGTAAGTCACCCTGATCGAGGTTGGCTAGGTCCGGCGCCGCGTTAAGAATACCGGGCTTGCGTAAGGCTCCGCCGAGCAGCATCATGTTGTTGGCCGTGCCGTGGTCGGTGCCGTTGCTGGCGTTTTGTTGCACGCGCCGCCCAAATTCCGAGAACGTCATCACGAGCGTGCTATCGAACTGTCCGCTTTTCTGCAAGTCTTCCGTGAAGGCACCTAGTCCCTCCGCTAAGTCGCCAAGTAGCTTGCCCTGCTGCTCGTGTTGCCGCACGTGCGTATCGAAGCCCGAGAGTGACACATAGAACACCCGCGTCTCGATACCCGAATTAATAAGCTCGGCGGTCGTTTTCAGGTTGCGACCAAATTCCGTGTTGGGGTACGTCACGCTAGACTTATACACCTTCGAGGTCTGGTACAGATACTCCGCCGACGAGGAAGTTTCAGCCAGCGTCTTGTACAAGTAATCTAGCTCGGAGGACGCATTGCTGGGCGCTTGCTCGCCGCTCACCTGCGCGATGAAGTGGTTTTGGGTGATCTGGTGAAACTTCTCGGGGTTTTTTAGGGCCAAGCCTTTCCGCTGACCGCCTTTCATGGCTAAGCTCAGCGTGTCGTCTACTTCCACGCCAGTGTAGGGCACCTGGCACTCGGCACAGTTGGAGTCGAGGTAACGACCTAGCCAACCCGTTGTCACCACCTGATCGGCCGCCGAGCCGCTCTGCCAAATATCCATGGAGCGGAAGTGCGAGCGGTCGGGATTGGGATAACCCACGCTATTGAGCACGCCCATTCGCCCCTCGTCGTAGAGCGCCTTCAGCTTGGTCATGGCCGGGTTCAGGGCTAGGTCGTCGTTTAGGGTCAGCAGGCCGCTCTGCTCGCGCAGTGCTAGTGTAGGCCTAGCTTTGTAGTACAAATCGTTGCGGTAGGGCACGATGGTATTCAGCCCGTCGTTGCCGCCGCCCAGCTGAATGACCACGAGTCGCCGCCCATTGGAGTTGCCGAGCCGGGCCACGCCCTGCCGGTCCAACGCGTGCAGGAATTTCGGCACGAATAGCAGCGAGCTAGCCAGCACCGACGTTTTCAGGAAGTCGCGACGATTGGTCATGAGGTTGGTTTTTGGTGAGGTAATGTGCTGACGTAGCGCGAAGCTCCCGCTCCGTGCATCGTTGAACGACTTGCACCTAGGTTACCCAATGATCATCGTTCAACGACACGCGAAGCAGGAGCTTCGCGCTACATTCTACATCAACTGGTACTCGGGCAGCGCCAGTAGGCTCGTAATCATCGTTTTTAGGCGTGCTTCCACCGGAGCTTTGGCGGCGGTTTGCTGCACCAGTACTAGGTTTTCGGGCCGGATGGGCGCTTGCAGCAGAAACTCGCTTAGCTTCGCGGCTTGCTGATCTTCCGGAATCTTGGCTAGGAAAGCAGCTATCGGCTTCAGCTCCAAGTGCGTTTTTACCTGTTGTCGAAACGTACGGTCAGCCTTGGCAACCGACGGTAAAATGTCGTTTTCATCCTCTTTGAGCGCCACATTGAACTGCGCATTTTTGAACAGCACCTGCGGCAGTTGCAAGCGCAGCAGCAGCGACGAGCTATCGATCCAGTTGCGGCCACCCGGCCAGCCAGCTACGTTCGGCGGCTCGAAGAGCGTTTGACCTAATGCTTTTTCGTAGCCAATGAGCGGTTTGGGGTCTTCCATCTGCACCCCTAGAGTGCGCTTGATGCCCGCCAGCAGCTCAATGGGCGACTTGATACGGTTGCCTACATTGGCCGCCTCATAGAACCAATCAGCCGAGAACATTTGCTCTAGCAAGGCGCTGATGTCGTAATGACTTTTGTAGAACGCTTGCGCCAGCGGCTGAATATGGGCCGGGCTAGGGGTGTCATTCACAAAAAAGCGGTAGAGCTTGGTGGTAATAAACTCCGCCGTTTTGGGCTGCTCCAGCAGAATCGTCAGAATGTCTTCCCCGCTAAAGTTGCCGGTGCGACCTATGAAGGTTTTTGAGCCCGTATCGTGCTGCTTTTCCCGAAAAATGAATTGGTGCTGCTCATCCGACGACCACCCCGTGAAAGCACGAGCCGCTTCTTTCACATCGTGCTCGGTGTAGTTGCCGCGCCCGATGGTAAACAGCTCCATCACCTCGCGGGCGAAGTTTTCGTTGGGGTGCTGCTTGCGGTTTTGCTGGTTGTTGAGAAACTGCAACATGGCGGGCTCTTTCGACACGGCCAGCAACAAGTCGCCAAAATTGCCGAGGGCGAGCTGCCGAATGGTATTGTTGAGCTGCAATGCCGTAACCGGCTGCCGCACGCGGCACGCAAAATGACCATGCCAGAAGAAGGTCATTTTCTCTCGCAGCTGCGCCAGCGAGTTGGCCATGCGCTCCATCCAACCAAGGTTCATCTGGTAAAAAGCGTCACGGATGCCCTCGTTTTCCATCTTCCGCTGCTGAGGCGTGAGCTGACTACGGCGCAGCAGCATCGGCCGCCCAGGAGTTGAGCCCGCCAACAATGCCCTAGGGGCTAGGCCAGCTACGGTCGCCGATGTGTTGGCAGAAGTAGCCATTTGATCAGGCGTGGTTGTCATGCCGGTCACCCGCGAATCCATCACCGGAGCAGGGGCTGAGCCCGCCACAAAGGGCGGCTTGATTTCCGTGTAGCGCATCAATGGACTGTCCAGCGGCTCGAACTTTTCCGACTCGCGCAACAGCTTGCGCAATGCCTTGCGCGGCGACATGTCGGCGTCCACGTCTTCGGGCCGCGGGCCGAAACCGGCGCGCCAATACAAGTGCTGAATTCGCTTTTGGGTGGTCATAGGCAGCATACTTTAAACCAGCTCTGCCGTTGGACGCTACTGACGGCTAATGGTTTAATCTGCAGGAACGCGCTACGGCATGTTCGGCCCATAATGACGCTCAACTACTTGCAAACGATAGGACCAGCATGCGCCAAGGCGTATTTCTACAACCTAGCCCCCAGCACCACGGTGCGCTTGTATTCGTACTTCAGGCTAGTGCTTGGCTGCAACAACTCAATGTAAAATACATAATAGCCGATGGGTGCTTTGCGGCCCTGGTCGCTTAGTCCATCCCACGGTAAAAAGCCGCTCACCGCTAGTGTTTCGTTGCGTACCAGGTGGCGCGTAGGGCGACTCTGTGCATCGTACACCGTAACACTGGCTACGTAGCCGCCCTGGTTGAGCGTGTAGTTGATGGTTGTCAGGTCGTGCTGTCCGTCGCCGTCGGGCGTGAAGACTTCGGGGTCTATGCGGAAGAACTTGTCACCGCCGGGGTCTTGCTGATACTGCGAATTGGGACGGCCGGGCGTGGCGTAGCCAACGACGCTGGCGGCCGAGTGGAAGTTACTGGCGAGGCTAGGCCCTTCGGGCCGAACGCGCTCCAATGACACGCCGTTCAGGTCATCTAGCAAAGCTAGGTGCTGGCTTTTGTTGTACGTATAGCGGTCCAGCGTCTGGCTGGTGGCATCCAGCACAATCACCGTTCCGGCGTCATCGGGCAGCGACGGAAAGTTATTCATAGCCAGAAATGCCGCCGCGTCATGCGTAGGATACTGGCTCTGCACCACATCGGGACGCGTGGTGAGCACCACAAGCTGCCCCGGCGCCAACACGTACGGCTCGGAGCTAATATCCATTACATCTGTGCCCGTAACGGTTTCGCTGCTTAGCCGCCAACCGTGCACGTCAAGATATTGGGCGGAGCGGTTAAGCAGCTCCACGAAATCCACTCCGCCAGTTCGCGGATTGAACAGTACTTCGTTAATAACAATATCGCCTGGCGCAGGCGTGCCTGGCAGTGCAAAAGCCGCGGAAGTTGCCGGACCGGCAGCATTGCCCACGCAGTCGGTGATGCGCTGCGCCGTCACAGTGGTAGGTTTATTCACAGCCAAAGGCGCGGCTAACGTCAGATCAACCATCCGGAAATCCGGACCAACGGGCGCAGCGCGGGTTATAGCAGCGGCCGGCGCTAAAGTGTACAGTGCCGGATTAGCCACCGTTGTGCTATCTAGCTTTTCCGCGAAGAACAGCCGCACCGTTGTGGGAGTCAGTGCCAAAGCCCGCAGCAGCGCAGGCGGCGTAAGGTCGGGTTTCGTGGCTTTCGTAGAATTAACACGACTAGGTGTACCGCCGCTGGCATCGGTGCTCGCCGTCCAGTTGTCGATGCCAGCACACGGGTTGGCTAGGTCCACCATTTCCAAAGCCCAACCACCATCTTTCTTGCGGTTGTCTTTGTACCACGTGTCCGAGTAGTTTACTTCAAACAGCGTTTGGCCAGCGCGGCTGCGCAGCAGGAGCTGGTCACCACTGTTGCTGAGGCTCGGAAAATTGGTGAGCCCAAACACTTTCCCGAAGCTGGCAAATTGCGTAGCACGCGTGCTGCCGCATACCACAGCATACTCGCCAGGCAGCAACGTAGCGCCAGCTGGAAACACGGCCGCCGTGGTGCTGCCTGCTTTTTGCAGCCGCACACCACCTAAGTCCAACAACGTACCGGACGTCGGATTATGGATTTCTAAATACTCGGAGGCTGGCAGCCCTACCACCGGCGTCTCGTCAGCCATAATTTCAGTGATGAGCACCTGATTGACGCCGGGCGCCACCGGAAAGCCTTTGTTCACGCAGCTCACGGCAAGCGGCCCTGCGGCCGTGTTACCATATAGGTCAGCCACGTTGCGTGCTTCCAAGATGTTGTTGCCCAAAGGCAAATCGGCACCCAGAGCTAGGTGCACAGTGGCTGGATCGGAGGCGTCACGCTGGGCGGTGAGCACGGGTGGCGCACCTGCACCCGTGAGGCGGTAACTCACGGCGCTCGGCGCTGCATCTACAAGTTCATTGTACACCACGTCGAGCTGCCGCGCCGTGACGGGCGTAGCACTGACTAAAACCGGCGGTGTGGCATCCGTCACCCGAAAATCGTCGAAGTAAAAGCTGCGGTTATTGGCCGCTGAGTACGTCAGCAGTACGCCGAAGTAGTTGCTACGCTGATGGGTAGCGTCGGTGGCAGTGCCTTCGCTCACGTAGCTCGTGCCCGCGCCCGTGAGGTCGCGCTCCAGCTTCCACACGTTTTGCGGCGAGCGAGTTACGCGCACCCGCACCACGTTGTTGGTCGAGGAAGCTAGGGTGCCATCGAGCCCGTTCACCACGTACACGGGGCTGCCGGTGGCATCTTTGCGAAACAGCGCCACCTCGTCGAGTGTGCCGCCGAGGCGTACGAAGTAGCCTTTGGTGCCGGTAGTTTTTAGGTCAGCTTGGTCGGCCATGAGCCATACATCGGCGTAGTTGCCGCTGGAGGTAGCTAGCTTCAGATTAGCGTAAAATTCCCACGTGGTACCCGTGGCGGCTTGGCAGGGCGTGGTGAGTTGGAGCGTAGTGCCTGTGGTGGCGGGGCCGTTGCTTTGGAGTTGAAGCTGGGTATTTACCTGAAAGCTAGTTGCATCACCGGTCCAAGTAGGATTCTGGGTAAGGTTACCATCAGCAAAGGAATCGGTGAGTTGCGCGGCGGCGGGGAAGGATAATAATGAGAATAGACTTAGAAATAATTTTCTCATAGAATAAGCAGTAACGGGGTCTGCCACATTCTAAAACCGCGCCATCGTAGGAGCGCGCCAGGGTGCGTTCGTCGTTGCGTGTTGTCGTCAGAACGACTCAGACCTAGCCCAACAAATGCGCCCGGCTACCGAATGCGCTATGGCGCATTCCTGCCGCGGTGAAATAATCATTCAGTATCAATATGTTCGTTCTCTTATCTTTGTCCTAGAACCACGTTCCACGCGTGGCTTTCAAACCCTTATTTCACTCATGAAAGTAGCCGTAGTAGGTGCCACCGGCTTGGTCGGCGGCGAAATGCTGAAAGTGCTGGCCGAACGGAATTTCCCGGTCAGCGAGTTATTACCCGTGGCCTCCGAGAAATCGGTAGGACAGGAAATCGAGTTCCTCGGCAAGAAATACAAGGTTGTAAGCATGGACGACGCTATTGCGGCCCGTCCGGACGTAGCCATTTTCTCGGCCGGTGGCTCGGTCTCGAAAGAGCAAGCCCCTCGCTTCGCAGAAGTGGGCACCGTGGTAATCGACAATTCGTCCGCTTGGCGCATGGACCCCACCAAAAAGCTTGTGGTGCCCGAAATCAACGCCAAAGAGCTGACTCCCGAAGATAAAATCATCGCGAACCCCAACTGCTCGACCATTCAGATGGTGCTGGCCCTGCATAAACTGCACGAGGCTTACCAGATCAAGCGCGTGGTGGTGAGCACCTACCAGAGCGTAACGGGCACCGGCAAAAAAGCCGTGGACCAACTCATGGCTGAGCGCGCCGGTAACTTCGACGGCCCGCGCGCCTACGCCCATCCCATTGACCTGAACGTGCTGCCCCACATCGACGTGTTCGGTGAGAACGGCTACACCAAGGAGGAGATGAAGATGGTGAACGAGACCAAGAAAATCATGAGTGACGAATCGATCCGGGTAACGGCTACCACCGTGCGCATCCCCGTAATGGGCGGCCACTCGGAAGCTGTGAACGTGGAGTTCGCCAAAGATTTTGACCTAGCCGAAGTACGCAGCTTGCTCGAACAAACGGAAGGCATCGAAGTAGTTGACGACCCGGCCAACAACGTATACCCCATGCCGAAAGACGCCCACGGCAAAGACGCCGTGCTAGTAGGCCGCCTGCGCCGCGACGAGTCGCAGCCAAACACCCTGAACATGTGGGTAGTGGCCGACAACTTGCGCAAAGGTGCCGCCACCAATGCCGTGCAGATTGCCGAGCACATGATCAAGCTAGGTCTGCTGAAAGAGAATACGGCTGAAGCTGCGGTTTAAGCTCCTGCTGATTGTTTAGAAAGAGCCTTCTGGTATAGCACCAGGAGGCTCTTTTTTGCTTTATACTTCCCCTTCTTTAGGTGCCATTATTATCCCCATAAAAAGCTAGGTATGTATTGTTTGGAAGTATTTACCTTGAACCCAAACTATTCAACAAGTCCTTATTCACTTCCCTACTATCACCCATGCAGAACGCTTATTGCCTCGCCATCGTCGGTGCGCTCCTCACCATTACGCCTAGCTTATTTGCTCAATCTACTTCCAATCCAGCCGCTACCACAACTACTTCGCCCGTTTATACCTATGTGGAGCAGATGCCCTCTTTTCGAGGCGGCGGAACGGACTCAGTAATAGCTTACATCCGACACAATACGCGGTACCCGGCTGAAGCGCTTCAGACCGGTGCAGTAGGCCGGGTGTTCGTGTCCTTTGTGGTAAACGCACAAGGGCAAGTAGAGCAAGCTCAGGTTTTGAAAGGGGTACATCCTGCTTTGGATCAAGAAGCTTTGCGGGTGATTTCTACCATGCCGGCTGCTTGGCAGCCGGGCAAAAAGCAGGGCCAGCCAGTGTCGGTTGCTCTCACGATGCCCATCAACTTTGCCATGCAGAGCCAGAGCAAGTTATTGGCTCCTTATGCTAACACCAACGCTGGCAGTGCTAAGTATCCAGGTGGCCCAGATGCCCTACTCGCCTACCTAGCTTCTGCACCGTATCCGGAAGCTGCGCGCGCAGCCCAAGCCGAAGGCCGTGTCTTTATTAAGTTTAAGCTTGATGCGACAGGTAAAGTAATAGAAGCTAGGCCACTCACAGCCTTTGAAGGCACCCAACAAGGCAAATCGAAGCCCCGAACTATCAACAAACAAGTAGGTAGCACCTTAGAACAAGCCGCTACGCAGTGGATCAGCGCTATGCCTGCTTGGACGCCTGTTAGTAAGAATGGAGCACCCGTTGCAAGCTCCGCTATCATTCTACCGGTCACATTTCGCCTCACTCCTTCTGCTAGCGCCGAGAAGGTTTATCCGTACGCCGATCAGATGCCTGTATTCAAGACGCTAACAGATCCGACAGATATTCTAACGAAACTGCAACGCGCGGCAAAGTACCCTCCTATGGCGCTGCGCAACAAGATGCAAGGCGACGTGTATGTTTACTTCGAAGTCAATGAAGCCGGCGCACTGGAGAAACCCGAGATAGTTAGTTCAGTTGGGCGCGAACTAGATGATGCTGTTCTGGCGGCTGTCAGAAGTCAGCACCCGGCCGTAGCACCAGCCAAGCAGGAAGGCAAACCTGTGAAGGTGTTCTATGTAGTGCCTCTTTCCTTTCACATCATGTAACAAGATAGTTCACCTATACAAAGGTGCCGCCACCAACGCCGTGCAGATTGCCGAGCACATGACCAAGCTAGGTCTGCTGAAAGAAGCAGCTCTTGCTTAAGTAAAAGCTCACTGTCTCTTTACTTTACCACAAGCCCCAATGATGTTGTCCATCATTGGGGCTTATGTTTTTAGTGGTTACTTCACAAGAAAAAGTAAACACCTGAACGTAAGACCAAATAAATATCTATTTTCCCTCATATTATCGACTAAAAATTTACCGTGTTCATTTATGACTTCAACGCTATACCCTCCTTCCCCTACAGTGCTGCCTGCTGGTTTTGACCGTCCTAACCTACGCTACAGGTGGATGATTGCGGCGATGATGACTAGTATCCTGCTCTTCATTTTGCTCTACCTAGCTTTGCTAGCCGCCGCCTCGTGGCTGGTGTATTTCACGCTAACAATGCGCCTGCCCACTTACACTATGTGGACGGCGCTTTTCCACCTAGGATGCGTAGTGGCAGCCGTCATGGTCGTCGTGTTCTTGGTGAAGTTCTTTTTCAAGGCAACTCACAAGGAGCGAGAAGGCCAGCTACGGCTCGCTCCTGAGGCACAGCCCGAGCTGTTTGCTTTTATTCAGCAGCTCTGTACCGAATCGGGAGCACCTATGCCGAAGAATATCTACATCGACGCCCAGGTCAGCGCTTCTGTGTCGTATGACAACACGCTGCGGAGCTTGTTTTTACCCACTCAGAAGAACCTGCTGATCGGCCTAGGTTTGGTGAATGGCCTGAACCTAACGGAGTTCAAGGCCGTGCTGGCTCACGAGTTTGGGCACTTTGCTCAGCGCACTATGCGGCTAGGCAGTTACGCGTACACGGCCAGCCGCATCATTCATGATATGGTATATGAGCGTGATGCCTGGGATGAAACCCTGAGCAAATGGCGCCAGTTGGATATTCGGGTTTCGCTCGTAGCGTGGCTGATGACCGCCGTGGTGTGGGCCATTCGGAAGGTGCTGGAGCTAGCTTTTCAAGGCATCCATCTAATTAACGCCTCACTGTCACGGGAGATGGAATTTGAAGCCGACCGCATGGCTGTGCGCATGGCGGGCTCCGATGCCATTTGCCAAGCGCTGTATCAGCTAGGGCCAGTGAGCACGGCTTTGCAACAAGCGATGGGGCAACTTAGCACCGCCTTGGAACATAAGTTAGCTACCAATGACCTGTTTTATCATCAAACCCTTTGCCTTCAGGAAAGCTTAGCAGAGCGCTTGACGAGCAGTTTACCTTCACCAGAAGGACCTAAGCGCCTCTTTAAGCCTGATGAAGTGCAAGTGGTAGAGATGTACGCGAGCCATCCGGCTGACTATCTGCGCGAGCAGCGTGCCCAAGCTCTGGGAGTACCAGGACCGGTAAATGAATGCTCGCCCTGGCTGCTCTTCAACAACCCCGACGAACTGCGCCAATCGATTACGCACATCATCTATTCTGGGGCAGATGCCCGGCTAGGCACTACGTTGCTGCCAGCTCAGGAAATAGAGGAGTTCTTAGCCGCCGAGCGACATGAATTAACCTATCACCCGCAGTATGCAGGTACCTACGACACGCGCCTGCTCACATTACTCGACCCTAGCACATTTGCTGAGCTGGCTGAAACGACGACGTTACCAGCTGATAACCTGTTAGAAGCTCACCAAGCTTTGTTTGGGCCTGAACTACAAGCGCGAACTGACGCCGCGAAAATCCGCCGTGCTGATTTGCAGCGGCTAGCACTTATCCAGGGAAAGCGCACGAAGGAATCTCACTTCACAGTGGCGGGCGTAACCTACAAAGCGGCGGAAGCGGCCTCGGTAACAGAACGTCTCACGCAAGAGAAGCAGCAACACACCGCTTGGTTAGCAACCTTCGACCGCCAAGTAGTGGCGCTACACTGGCACCTCTCTACCATCAATGCGCCGCAACGAGCCGCTTGGCTTGCTCGCTACCAAATACAGTATGTGATTCAACAGGCTTTGGAAACAGTCCTGCAGCTGCTGGCGGACATGCGTGAATCTATCCAAGAGATATTCAAAAAGGGCCAGTTAACGGAGCGCGAAGTGGGCACTTTCAACATCCTATTTAGGAAGCGTCTCGATAGTTTTGACGCGGCAATGCAACCGCTTCGGGTCACTGAGTTGCTGCCACTTGTGCATTTAGCGTCCTACAAGACTCTATATGACTTCGTTATGCACTCTTACGAAATGCCGCGAGTAGTACTGTTAAGCAACAACTCTCTTTCCGACTTTCTGGATGTACTGGACGGAAGTAGTGAACGGCTTCAACGTTTGTATTTCAAAAACCTAGGTGCTCTACTACGCCTTCAGGAAGAGCTAGTGGCTTCGGTAAAAAGCCAACCAAAGCTTGAACCAACAGCTGAACTGTCCTTAGTGAAAGACTAACTTCTTCTGGAGGCCGTGCAATAAGTATGCGTTACACCTACCTAGCTTTCGGCAAAGCGAAAAGGTGTTCCTATGCTTGATATCGAAAGCGTAGTGATGAATTCGATTCGTTATTGAAAGAGCATTCAGCTCAACAGAACTGCCCTCGTGCCAGCTAGGTACGAGGGCAGTTCTGCTTATCATTCGACTAACCTGTATGTCATCTACGACTGCGCCACTGGCTTATTAAAGCGGCCGCCTTTTCATCCTAGTACAGAAAAGTTAGGTTGCTCTCCTCAAGTTGCTCGCAGAACTCGTCTCAAGAAATAACATCTATTGCGTGTTCGGCGGCGAAGAAATGAATATGTAGTAGATCATTTTTTCAGTTGCTTTCACTCCAACGAGCAACTCTTTTTCTGTGCGTCATTGCTAGAGATAGTAGAGCTAGACTATTTTTTATAATTAGCGTAAGGCCATATTAACCAAACCTTTACTACCTATTGCTAATGAAAAAACTATCTACGCTCGTTGGGCTGCTCCTTCTATCTGGCCTAGGTCATGCCCAATCGTTTACCCGTTCCGAGCTGCCCACTTCCCTGACTACTCCTTGGGAAATGACGTACGGTCCCGACAATTACTTGTGGTTAACCGAGTCTGGCGGGCGGGTTTCGCGGGTAAACCCGACGACGGGTGAAAAGACCGTGGTGTATACTGCCCCCGACTACTTCGCTGGGTCGCCGCTGGAGCAGTCGCCGCTGTGTTTTCAACCCAATATTGGTGCTGGCACCCTAGGTTTGACGCTGCACCCCGATTTCCTGACCAGCGCGACTTCCTACGTGTACTTTGTCTACTCGTACAACAGCGGAACTGCCGCGGCCCCAGCCACGAAGTTTAAAATCGTACGACTGACCTGGAATGCTCCTAACAGCCGCGTAACGGCTAGCCAAGACCTCGTTCTAAACATGCCCACGGGCTACGACCACCTAGGTGGTCGGTTGTTGGCCGTTAAGCAGAACGGACTTCCTTACCTCTACTTCACCGTGGGCGACAACGGCGTGTCTGACACGAATAATCCTGATTGCTACGTACCCCAATCAAGCAATCCGAATAATTTGGCGCAAGATCCAGCCTATAAAAATGGCAAGGTGCACCGGTTCAACATCGACGGCACTATTCCGAGCGACAACCCTATTCCAGGTAATTCTTTCTTCACCCGGGGGCACCGCAACCCGCAAGGCCTGATCTACAATCCGGTGCAGAACGTGCTCTACGACACCGAGCATGGCGACCGTACGGATGATGAAATCAACGTGCTGGTGAAGGGTATGAACTACGGCTGGAAGAACGTCCGCGGGTATCATGGCGACGACAATTATCCCGGTGAAACTGCGTACATCAACGCCTACGTCCCCAACCCGCTCATTGCCAACGACCAGCTAAAACCAGCTATGTACGCGTGGTGCGCCGTGCCCCAACCCACCACACCCACGTCTGTCGACTGGTGCTCCGTGGCCCCCTCCGATGGCGCCTACTACAGCAGCAACGCTATTCCTGCCTGGACCAACAGCCTGCTAGTCGTCACGCTGAAGAATGGGTCAAATACCGATCAGGAGCTTTTCCAATTTAAGCTGAACCCTGATGGCGTAACCTTAGCGCCCGCCACGTCGGCTGACCCAAACCCCAAGCGCTTTTTCACCGCCGATCAGGAGCTCAATGGCCGCTTGCGCGACGTTGCTATATCGCCCGATGGCAACAAGATCTACTTGACCACCAACAACTTCGATCGGCCCGACAAAATCATCGTGTACACCTACGATCGGCCGCTTGCTAATACAGCAGCACGCTTACAACGTGAGATAGGACTGTATCCGAACCCGTCGGAGGGAAGTGTAACCCTGGATTTAACCCGCTTGCCGATTGGAAATTATGGAGTAGAACTGCTCAATGGCCTCGGCCAGTCAGTAGGGCAGCCGCAACAAGTTGCCAGCCAGCGCCCCCAGGTTCTGAACGTTGAGCAACTAGCGGCCGGTACGTACTGGGTGCGCGTGCATAACGAGAAAGCCCAAATGGTCGTGCCGTTGGTGCGCAACTAATAGGCTTCCCTGAATTTTAGCTTACTGAGTACAAGCGGTGACTGACCTAGGTAACGATATCCTAGGTCAGTTACTTTGCGAATACACTAGCCGCAAAGTCAAGCACGGCGCGTCGTGTTTCGGTGGGACGCTCCACGAAGCCTAGATGCCCTACGCTATCCAGAAATAACGCTGTACTCACCGGTGGCAGCGCCACTTGCGCTAAGGAAGTTTCGAGCGTCACGGCTAGGTCTTCTTTGCCCACGATGAACAGCACTGGAAATGTGGCTTTGCGCAGCACGTCGGTGCGGTCGGGCCGGTCGCGCATGGCTTGCATGCCGGCCAGCACACTGGCTTGGGGCGTGTTGATGCCCATTTCTTCCAATTGCTGGCGCTCGTTCATCATGGTTTGCTCGTTGGTGTTGGCAAAGAGCGGGCGGATGAAGGTGCTCATGAACTTTTCCACGCCATGCCGCTCCACGAAGCTGATGTTTTTGTCGCGGTTGGCTTTCTTGCTGTCGTCGTCGGGCAAGGCCGATGAGTGAAAGAGTACCAAGCCTGCTACTTGCGCCGGGTATTTTTCGGCAAACGCTAGGGCTGCATACCCACCCATCGAGTGCCCGACTAG
Organism: Hymenobacter sp. GOD-10R; assembly: GCF_035609205.1. Lineage (NCBI taxonomy): Bacteria > Pseudomonadati > Bacteroidota > Cytophagia > Cytophagales > Hymenobacteraceae > Hymenobacter > Hymenobacter sp. GOD-10R. Next base: position 814,026 of record NZ_CP141184.1, on the reverse strand, counting down.
TACCGCCTGCGAAGCGCCTACCCTCCCTAGCTCTTTCTTGATAAACTCACCAAGTGCCTCCATCGAGTAGTCATCGACTAGCGGAGCATCTGACGCGCCGTAGCCGGGAAAGTTAGGCGCTAAGATCTGGTAGTGCGCGGGGAAATCACGCGTGAAATCAGTCCATATTTCGCGGCTTTCGGCGAAGCCGTGCAAGAATACGAGGGTCGGTTGGGAAGGCATAAGCAAGTAGTTAGCAAGTGTACTAATACGCAGCGCTGGCTGGTTGGTCACAAAAAAAGCCATCCTTACGGATGGCTTTTCAGAAGCTAGGTTTCAGGACCTAGGTTATGCTTGCTTCGCGAACTGCACGCTAGCCACGAGCTTCACTTCGTCGCCTACTACCACAGAACCAGCGTCGGTTACACCGCTCCAGGTCAGGCCGTACTCTTTGCGGCTGATCTTGCCGGTCACATCAAAGCCAGCTTTGAAGTTGCCGTAGAAGTCGCTGGTAGCGCCACCAAACTCCACGTTCAGGGTTACGGGCTTCGTTACGCCGTGCAGGGTCAGGTTGCCAACGAGCTTGTACTCGTCGTCACCAGTTTTCGTCATCGAAGTCGACTCGAACGTGAGTTGCGTATACTGCGCTGCGTCGAAGAAATCGGCGCCTTTCAAGTGTTCGTCGCGGCCTTCTTGGCCCGTGTCGATGCTAGCGATGTCGGCAGAGAACCGCACTTTGGCGTTATCAAAGTCTTCGCCTTCCGTTTCTGCTTCACCCGTGAAGCTCTTGAACGAGCCCGTTACGGTCGAAATAACGAGGTGTTTTACTTTGAACTGAAGTTCGGAGTGCATGGGGTCAATGACCCATTTGGTAGTTGCCATGTCAGTGAAGAACTGAAATGATGAATATATAGTAGTTAATTATCTGGTAGCTGCCGGTTCGTCAAGTCTTGTCTTTGACTCTGACCTTGCAACCACTGCGACAAAGGTACTAATTAATGTACGTACATCAATCAATTCTGTCCTATTTTTATTTTTTGCGTCCAACTTACCACCGCAGGCAGGCTCTAGCTGACCGTGGATAGTACGCCCAAAGTCTCCAGTTCGGCGCGTAGTTGTTCGGCTGATTGGAAGTGAACCGTGTGCATGCCAATGGCTTGCGCCGCCTGAATGTTGCGCAGGTTATCGTCGATGAACACGGCTTGCTGGGCTTCTACCCCGTAGCGCGTGAGTAGCAGGTGATAAAACTCGGGGGTCGGCTTGCGCATTTTCTCTGTGCCTGATACCACGATGCCTTCAAACCAATGCAGAAAATCGAACTGCTCCAGTGCTATCGGAAACGTCTCGGCTGACCAGTTGGTGAGCGCATACAGGTGGTAGCGCTGGCTAGCTTTCAGCTCAGTCAGAACCTCTACGGTGCCTTCGATGGCGCCACCGAGCATCTCCGACCAACGCCCATAAAAGTGCTCGATCAACTCGCGGTGCTGTGGGTGCTGGGCCACCAGCAGCGCCGTGCCATCGGCCAACGAGCGCCCAGCGTCTTGCTCTTCATTCCAGTCAGAAGTAGTAACCGTGCTTAGAAATGTATCTAGCTCCTGGTCGTCGGTGATGAGTCGGCGGTAGAGGTAGCGCGGATTCCAGTCGATGAGCACGCCACCTAGGTCGAAGATGATGGTAGTAATAGCAGGAGCAGTCATAAGAAAAACGTGAATATGAGGCCAGTTTCACCTGCGCGCAGAACTGCGGCAGGAACGCTAGCATGGGGCGAAGGTAGGTACCGCGCAAGATTTGGCAGCTGCCTCTGGCTGCTTGGGGCGCGTGGTTCTCGCTAAACAAGGCACAAAAAAACGCCCGGTGCTACCGGGCGTTTTGGAAATCGCAAAGGACTAGGCGCGTGTGGCTAGCGCAATCCGCCGGTGGTGGAGCCGCTACCAGAAGTGCTGCCGCTGGTGCTACCACCCGTCGAACTGCCGCTCGTGCTACCGCTGCCGCTCGTGCTCGATGAACCACTGCCAGAACGGCTGCCGCTCTTGCTGCCGCGCATGGAGCCTTTGGTGCCCGTGGCTTTGTTCATCGAACGTCCGGAGCCGCTCGTCGAGCCCGACATACGACCGCTGCCCGAAGTAGAGCCGCCGGCTGTAGAGCCGGAAGTCGACATAGTGCCCGAGCCGGAAGTGCTGCCACCCGAACCCGAGGTTGACATGCTACCCGAGCCCGACGTGCCGCCACCAGCAGTTGAACCCGAAGTGCTACCGCCGCCTGTAGAGCCGGAAGTAGTTTGTGCTTTGGCCGTGGCCAGCGTAGCTGCCAATACGGCAACCATCACAACTAACTTTTTCATAAAAGTATTTTTTGGGTTGGGTGAGGAGAAAGGTAAGCTGAACACTACATACTGGTTGTCAAATACTTACGTGCACCTCTATCACTAAGATTAGAAAATAGGATGTTGTTCAGCTATAACCGGTTCATTACTAGACTACTAAAATTTTTAAGTTTCATGCGTGCCGTTCAGCTTGTCTCCCATTTGATCTGAATTGCTTCACTACACTGCTAGTTTGGGAGGTATCCGGTCGGCTCATCTTTTACGCCACAGTTGGCGTTGGTACTACTTGCCTGGCTTCGTTTAGGCCAGAATGCCAGCGACCTATGCAATCTTTTCGTAGGCGTAAGTGTTTCGCCCGTAACCAGCACTTGCGTTTCTTTCTCTTTATGCCCAAAGCCAAACTCACGCTCCTGCTAGTAGGTAGCAGCCTTATCAGCACCTCAGTCGCGCAAGCAAGCGCAGAAGATCCGGCCGCCACTTCTTCCATCACGGTTGTTGTATCGAACCTAGCTTCCACCAAGTCGGCCGTGAAGCTGTACTTCTACAACTTGCGGGAGAAGTTTTTGAAGCCCGACGGCTACGTGTTCAAGAAAGTAGTGCAGCCCAGCGGCCAAAACAAGATCATGCTGCCCGTAGAGCTGCCCCAGGGCGATTGGGCCGTGGCTATTACCCAGGATACCAACAACAACGACAAGCTAGACAAGAACTTCCTCGGCATTCCGACGGAGCCATTCGCGTTTTCCAACAACGTACGTCCTAAGCTCAGCCCACCCGATTTTAACGATTGCAAGTTCACGGTTGGTCAGACGAACACAGTAGTCACCATCGCCTTGAAAGAATAAAAGCGACGGCACCGCTAGTGGTACCGTACACAGAAAAAGGGCCACTCCTGATCAGGAGCGGCCCTTTTTCTGTGGTGTAAGCTAGGTTAGTAGCGCCCACGGTCATGGTCGTGGTCACGGTCATGCGCGTAGCCACGGTGCCGATCGTGGCGGTCATATCTGCTGTGACGGCCGTGGCGGTCGTTGTCACGGCCGCGGTAGGCACTATCGCGGTGGTAAACGCAATTGGTAAGCGCAAAGCAAGACACTATAGCCAAAAACAAACGAATCGATTTCATTTTCTTGATGCTCAGAATGGAACAAGGGCTCTTCTCATGGAAAGCCACTAGTTATTAAACGATAAATTATTGGACTCGTTCAATAACCCTTGCTTTACTGCTAAGTACCTAGCTCTTGCGCGGCCCTTTCCCCTTGCCTCGCTCTACGGCGCGCATCACCCGAAACAGGTTGCCACCCCAGATTTTATTGATGTCGCGTGCCGAGTAGCCGCGGCGCACTAGTTCTAGGGTCAGATTCGGGAAGTCGCCGATGTCGGCAAGGCCATCGAGGATGGTACCACCGTCAAAGTCGGAGCCAATGCCCACGTGGTCGATGCCAGCTACTTGCACGAGGTGGTCGATCTGGTTGGCGGCGTCTTGCACGTTGGCCAGGGGCACGGGGTATTGCTTTTCTATCTGCGTGTATTCAGCTAACGCCTCCTTCCGATCAGCGGGCGGCAATGCGTACACGTTGAGGAAGGTTTTGATCTGCCACTTGGCGCAGAAAGCCTGCTCGGCGGCCTGCCGCTCGGGCGATTTTGTTTCGGTCTTGACGTACGGGCTGAACAGGTTGAGCTGCACCACGCCACCGTGGCGAGCTAGGTCGCGGAGCATGTCGTCGGTGAGGTTGCGCGCCATGTTGCTGAGCACGCGGCTACCCGAGTGCGAGGCAATAATGGGCACCGTGGAGAGACGCAACACGTCATACACCGTCGAATCGGAGGTGTGCGACACGTCGACCATCATACCCAGATGGTTCATTTCCTGCACCACTTGGCGGCCGAAGGCACTCAGGCCTTGGTGTTCGGGCCCCTTCGGGTCGGTGGAGGAATCGCAGATGTCGTTGTTGGAGGAATGGCAGAGCGTGATGTAGCGGGCGCCTTGATTATAATACTGCTGAAGCATACCTAGGTCTTGCCCAACGGGGTAACCGTTTTCCATGCCAATGAATATCGCGCGCTGCCCAGACTTGCGGATGCGCAGCGCCTCAGCAGGCGTGGTGGCCAACGCTAGTTCGGCGGGGTACTGCTTGATGGCGCCGTGAATGACGTCGAACAGAGCCTGTACCTCTTTCCGGATGGCGGCGGTGCCTTCCGGCGTGCGCGGGCCCTGCCCCACGTACACGGCCCAGAAAGCGCCATCGAGGCCGCCACGTTTCATCTTGGGGAAGTCAACTTGCGCCTCTTCCGCGGGCGTGTGGTCTTTGGTGAGGTCGAAACCAGGTTTGAGGAGGTTGCCGGGCGTATCCTGGTGCGTGTCGAGGACAAAGGCCCGTTCGTGAATGGCGCGGGCTTTGGCTTGTAGTTTAGCCTCGTCGGTTTGGGCGCGAGCTGATAGTGTCGCAAGCGTTAACATCATCGGTAGAAAGGCGGAGCGCAGGAGAGACATGGTACCCAACAGCAATACGTTAGGCAAACAAGGTACACAGCACCCGGCAAGATGCCATTATGCGCGCCCCAGAATAGCTAGCCTCCTCCTACCTAGTTCCAATGCTAGCACTTAGGTTGTGCTCGGCACTTGATACAAGGACCAAAGAAAAAGGCCACCTATCGGTGGCCTTTTCTAACAGAGGCTTCGCAGCTTACTGCGTAGTGCTGGTAGAAGTCGATGACTTCATTTTCGACTTTTTCATGCGGTCTTTTTTCATGGCCTTGTCTGCCTTCCGCATGTTGCCGCCGGTCATACCACCCGACATAGTAGAGCCACTTGTGGTGCCCGTTTGCATGTCGCTGGCTGGCTGGGTGTTGCTGCTTGGTAACGTACCTAGGGAGGAGTTTGGCTGAGCTGGAGGCGACGATTGGGGGCTAGCCGTACCATTCATGGTAGGCGTGGTGCCAGCAGCAGGAGAAGTCGTTTGAGCGGCAGCGGCCGTGATGCTCAGGGCGCATACAGTCGCAAGTGCAAGTAGTGTTTTCATCGTGTTGTGTCTTATGGAGGAAAGTCAGAGACTTCAAAGGCCTATTGGCCTCTCAGCGACACATACGAGATAAGAAGACGCTATGTTCAGACGGGCACCTAGCTTCGTCACGAAGCTAGGTTAGTGCTTACGATCAGGCTGATAGGTGAGCACCGTGACGCCGGAGGCGAAAGTCTGAGCATCTGTCAGCTTTAGAGTAGCTGTACTGCCTTGCTTGAATAAACGTTTGCCCTTCCCGATTACCACCGGAAAGAACATGATCCGGTATTCGTCGACGAGGTCGTGCTGCATCAGGGACTGCACGAGCTGTCCGCTGCCGCCCACCAGAATGTTCTGCCCAGGTTGTTGTTTCAACCGTGTTACTTCCTCGGCCACGTTTGCGCTGATTACGTGGGAGTTGTTCCACTCCGCCTCGTTCAGCGTGGTCGATACCACATACTTAGGCAAGCTGTTCATGCGGTCGGCAAAGCCCTGCTCATCCTTGCGGTCGGGCCAAGCAGTGGCGAACCCTTCGTATGTTACGCGGCCCAGCAACAGCGCATCGGAGGCCATGAGCTCGTCTAGCTTGTACTTCGCCTGGTCCTCCCCAAAGTAGTTGAACGTCCACATGGGTTCTTCCATAACACCGTCCAACGATAGAAATTCAGACACAATCACCTTTCTCATAGCTTTTAAGCAGAAGTAAACACGTCCTTTTTTGGTAGGCCTTAAACGACCTAGGTTGTTAGGCTACAAGGCCCGTTACCTGGGCTAGCTTCTCTTCTGCTGACCCAGATGCTACGTGCAGCGTAGAGGGTTGCCTCTGACGCTTGGATTGTGCCAGCCGCTTTTTCCAGAGAAAATATGACGTGAGCAGCACCGCCAGAAATAGGAAGGGCGACACAATCAGCGCGAGGCTGTCGCCGGCATAAGCGCGGGAGGCCGCGGCACCTAGCAAATTGATGGTGAAGCCCGCGTATGTCCATTCTTTCAGGGTACGGAACCAGCCTTGGATAATAGCTAGTGCACCTAGCGTTTTGCCCGCGCCGATGATGGTAAGGACATACACCGGGTATCCTAGGTGGCGCATGATTTCCTGCCCCTCAGTCGTTCGCACCAGTTCTACTACACCAGCCATCAGCATCGCCAAGGAACATAAGCCCGTGATGCTCCAGTAAAGAATGGGGAGAGTTTTTGATTTCATAGCTTACAGGGTAAGAAGTGGAAGGATGGAGAACCTAGGTGAAGCAGCAACGCAGCCGCAGCCCTTGGGCCCGCTCAGCAATTGCTTTCGTGTGATTATCAAGCATTCAGGCGTCTGCCGAACTATACAAAGGTGCACGAAAGGCTAGCCAAAAAGCGGGGGCAAATGCGACGATCTGCGGGTGAATTGCGACAAATATTAGCAGGATATTGCGAAATATTTTAGCACATTTACACCACTAAATTTTGGTTGCTTGTTATCCACGTCACGTTAGTTTCCGGTTATGAAGCACATCACCATCTTGGTTCCGCGCGGCGCCATACTGGGCAGCATCGAGGGGCCCCGCTTGGTATTCTCTGAGGTAAATGCCCTGCTGGCGCGCATGGGCAAGCCACCATTGTTTCAGGTGCAGCTAGTGGGACTAGCGCACGCCACGCCCGTATGCGGGGGCATGTACAATGTGTACACGGAACTACTGACCGAAGATGTGGACCGCACGGACTTGGTTGTCATCCCGGCGGTGGACGGCGACCCGGCGGATGCGTTGCAAGCCAACCGCGACTTTGTGCCCTGGATTATTCAACAGTACAGACAAGGGGCGGAGGTAGCTAGCTTATGCCTGGGTGCATTTCTGCTTGCCTCCACGGGGCTGCTCACCGGCCGGCAGTGCACAACGCACTGGGCCGCCGCCAACGACTTTCGTCGCATGTTCCCGGAGGTGGAGCTAGTCGAGAACCGGCTTATCACCGACGAGCACGGCATTTATTCCAGTGGCGGAGCATTCTCCTACCTCAACTTGGTGCTTTATCTCATCGAGAAATACGCTGGCCGCGACATGGCCGTGCTATGCGCCAAGGTGTTCCAAATTGATATTGAGCGCGTAAGCCAGTCGGCCTTTGTCATCTTCAACGGCCAGAAGGAGCACGGCGACGAGCCGGTGAAACGCGCTCAGACCTACATCGAGGATAATTACCAGGAGAAGATTACCGTCGATCAGCTTGCTGATATGCTAGCCCTAAGCCGCCGCAACCTAGAACGCCGCTTCAAGAAGGCCACGGCCAACTCGGTGGTCGAATACATTCAACGGGTGAAGGTAGAAGCCGCCAAAAACAGCCTGGAATCGTCGCGGGAAAACGTGAACGAGGTGATGTATAACGTCGGCTACACCGACCCGAAGGCCTTTCGGGATACCTTCAAGCGCATCACGGGCTTATCGCCGAAACAATACCGGGACAAATACAGCCGGGAACGAGTAGCCTAGGTTCGAACCTAGGTTTCTACAACATGTCAATAACGCCGTTTCGCGGAGAGGAATTTTGCGTGCGATCGTTGCACGTCTCGCATGCAGCGCTACTAAGTCTTACTCAATCACCCGCACCAGCGACTTATCGTACAGCGCTAGCCAGTCACGGCGCAGAATGGCGTAAAGCAACTCGTCTTCAAACTCACCCTGGTCGTTTACGCCCGACTCGCGCATCACACCTTCAAATTGAAAACCTAGGGTCTTCTCGATGGAGCGCTTGGAGGATACGTTGGATACGCGGCAACCAGTCGCCACTCGGTTCAGGCCGAGCAATTCAAAAGCTAGGTAAAACAAGTGTGGCTTGCTGCGGGGCGTGACGCCACGGCCCCGCATGTGCTCAAACACGTCGGCGCCGGTAGAACCGGTGCGCTCCTCCCAGCTATCCACCGTGAGCAGCGTCATACCGGCTAGCTCGTCACCAAGCATGGAGTAGAAGCCAAAATTGGTGCGCTGGCCTTGTTCGTAGCGCGGCAAGTAGTTGCGAAACATCTCCGCCACCATTGATTTTGAGTCCGGATGCCCTTGGAATAGCTCGTACACCTCGGCTAAGTTGTCGTCGTTGATGAGGTGTAGGGTTATCGAATTCGATTGCAAGGCCTTGAACATAGCGAGGTCAGTTGCGGGCACTCGGATTTACCGTTGCCGATTTCCTCAGAATATAGACAATTACTTGGGCTCGACTAAAGCTTTGCCTGAATTCATAGCCTCCCCGGAAGAGTGACCTGCGCTAAACCAATGATATATCAGTTACTTCTGTACATTGCGCTGCTGACAGCAATCTGGTTGAGCTTCCATCGAAAGTTTAAAATAACCAAACTGTCTCTTTCTTCAACGCAACCTACATAGAGCTAGGCACTAAAGGACTAGGAGGAGAACGGTTCTCGAAGCTAGCTGTTTGCACTAAGCAGATAGGAGCATACTAAACCGTGGGAGATGGTTTTCGTACCTATACCTATACCTATACCTATACCTATACCTATACCTCTGTGTAAATTCATCAGTATGGCAACACACACGAAAAACGAAGCTTCCCAGCCAAAACGGGATATTGTAGTGATTGGCGCTTCGTCGGGAGGAGTCACTGCCTTGATGGATCTTGCGCGGGGCTTACCCCATGACTTTCCAGCTCCCATTCTTGTGGTGCAGCACATGGCTCCCTACGCTGACAGCATCTTGCCGCAGTTGATGAGTCATGTGTCGGCGCTACCCGCTAAGCACCCACGAGATGGAGAGGAGGTACAGCCGGGCACCATCTACGTCGCGCAGCCTGATCACCACTTGCTGATCGAAGACGATAAAGTACTGGTGAAGCGTGGCCCGAAGGAAAATCGGTTTCGGCCGTCTATTGATGCGCTATTCCGCTCGGCGGCCTACGAGTATGGCCCGAGGGTAATTGGGGTAGTCCTGACCGGCTACCTCGACGATGGCACTTCGGGATTGTGGTGTATCCAACGTTTAGGCGGGGTGACGGTAGTGCAGGACCCAGCGGACGCGCAGTCGCCGGCCATACCTAACAACGCGCTAGAGTACGTGAAGGCCGATCATGTGGTGCCACTGTCCGAACTGGCTGCGTTGCTAGTGAAGCTTACCATGGAACCCGTGCCTGCCGAACCCAAAATGGCGCAAGAGGATTTGACCCGAATAGAGATTGAGCTAAGTATTGCCAAGAATGATAATGCCTTCGAAATGGGCATCATCAATCAGGGCAAGCTCACGGCGTTTACCTGCCCTGAATGCCACGGCGCCCTCACGCAACTTATCGAAGGCAAGCTAATCCGTTTTCGCTGCCACACCGGCCACGCATATACTATTAGCGCTTTGCTCTCGGAAGTAACCGAATCGGTGGAAGCGATGCTTTACCAGTCGATGCGCGGGCTAGAAGAAAGCAAAATGCTCCTGCAACACCTAGGTGAGCACTTCGCTGATGAAGGCCAGCAAGCCATAGCAAATACGTTTTTCGCCAAGGCCGAGACAACCGGTCAGCAAGCACGCATCGTGCACAGCTCCATTTTCAACCACGAATCGCTGAGCGGAGACAAAGCTCCCCGGCGCCCAAACCGGCGACGCAAAACAACCGACTAGCTACGCGGTCTGACATTCCGTTCTCAACTCTCCCGCTTGGCTCTTTTAGCTAGCAAGCGCTATCGGCTGTCGTCTCACATACCGGTTAATATCAGCGGAAAAGAAGAGGATACATAGCGCCGCTAACCGCAAAAAAGCTAGCAGCAAATACCCGAACGTGTATTCTCCTCCCGATAAATCGTGCGAAAGCGCAAAGTAGATCAGGAATAAGTGCAGCACCTGCCAAGCAACTAAAAGCCCCAGTGCTGGCCGCCAGCGCAGAAATAGGCCTAGTACTAGCACCGCCGTGATGGTATAGGTAGTGTGAAAATGCCCGGTTTCCGACACAAACCACAGCTTGTGCCAGTCCGGCAACTGATCGGCCACCAACAGGAGCGTACTCACCGTAGCTAGGTGCCACCATGCTTTTCTATTAGCGTTCATCGAATAGGGCATAGCTAGCAAGGTTACAGGTCACTAAGTCTCTTTCTGTGAAATATAAAAAAGAACCTAGCTTGTTTCAACCCTTGTAGTACCAAAAATTTATCCCGCCAGTTCTCCCCAAACAGGGAAAGGAACTAGCGGGATAAAGTCATCTTGTAGCACTAAACGGCAACCTAGCTCTCGTCCTCGTTGTCGCTTGCCGAACCTGCGAGTACAGGTTGCTCGGCTTTTTCCTCGCTACCTAGCTCACTGAGGATGCGCTTGGCGGCCTGCACGTTTTTCACTTCCTCAATGCTGATGATGAGCTGGTCTTTGCGCTCCTTCATGCGGGCCTTGTTTGGGTGCGTTTGCACGTAGTTCAGGATGTTACCGAACTGAGCTCCTTGGAAATAAGCCTCGTTGTTTTCGGCCGGAATGTAGCCTTTCAGCAGGTCTTTCTTGAGGGTGATCTTCTCAAAGCCAGCCTGACAACCCTGCCACCGCAGCTTCACAATATCGATGAGCTGTTCTACTTCGTGTGGCAATGGTCCGAACCGATCAATCATGCCGTTCACTAGCTTGCGCAGCTCGCCCATATCCTTCACCCGGTCGAGCTTCGAGTAGAGCTGCAAGCGCTCCGATACGCTCGTAACGTACTGCTCCGGAATCAGGATTTGCAGGTCCGTTTCGATGTTGCACTCCTTCGAGCGGTTGATGGCAGCAGCTTCCTGCAAGCGGCCCGTCTGATCCCCCAGAAACAGGTCGCGGAACTCCGTTTCCTTCAACTCCTGTACTGCCTCATCCAGAATCTGGTGGTACGTCTCGAAACCTAGGTCGTTGATGAAGCCGCTTTGCTCGCCACCTAGCAAGTTACCGGCGCCCCGAATATCGAGGTCACGCATGGCCACGTTGAAACCGGCCCCTAGGTCCGAGAATTCTTCTAGCGTATTCAGACGCTTGCGGGCGTCGGCGGGTAGGTTGGCTACCGGCGGCGTGAGCAGGTAGCAGTACGCCTTCTTATTCGAACGTCCTACGCGGCCACGCATCTGGTGCAAATCGCTGAGGCCAGTTAGGTGGGCGCGGTTGATGATCATGGTGTTGGCATTGGGAATGTCCAAGCCGCTTTCGATCAGGTTCGTGGCCACCAGTACATCGTACTCGGCCTCCACAAATTTCATCATTCGCTTTTCGAGCTGGTCGCCCTCCATTTGCCCGTGCACATACGTCACGCGGGCGTCGGGCACGAGGCGCATAATCATGGCCACTTGCTCCTCAATGTCTTTCACCCGGTTGTGCACGTAGAACACCTGGCCGCCACGCTTTAGCTCGCGGGCCACGGCATCGCGCACGATGGTCTCGTCGAACACATGCAGCTCGGTTTGCACCGGCTGGCGGTTTGGGGGTGGCGTGGCAATCACCGACAAGTCGCGGGCACCCATGAGCGAGAAGTGCAGTGTGCGCGGAATCGGCGTGGCCGAAAGCGTGAGCGTGTCCACATTCACCTTCAGCTCTTTCAGCTTGTCTTTGGTTTTTACCCCAAACTTCTGCTCTTCGTCAATGATCAGCAGACCTAGGTCTTTGAACTTGATATCCTTGTTGGTTAAGCGGTGCGTACCGATCAAAATGTCGGTCTTGCCCTCTCCTACCCGGCCTAAAGTCTCCTTGATCTGCTTGGTAGTCTTGAAGCGGTTCACGTATTCCACCGTCACAGGCAGATTGGAGAGTCGCTCGCGGAAGGTTTGATAGTGCTGCATAGCCAAGATAGTGGTCGGTACTAGCATGGCTACCTGCTTACCATCGGCCACAGCCTTGAACGCGGCCCGGATGGCCACTTCCGTTTTGCCAAACCCTACGTCGCCGCACACGAGGCGGTCCATGGGGTGCGGCACCTCCATGTCGTGCTTCACGTCTTCTGTGGCCTTAGCCTGGTCGGGCGTGTCTTCATAAATGAAGCTCGACTCTAGCTCGGCCTGCATGAAGCTGTCTTTGGAGAAGGCATAACCCGGCGCCGTTTTGCGCTTGGCGTACAGCCGAATCAGCTCGGCCGCAATGTCCTTCACCTTCTTCTTGACGGTCTTTTTCTTGTTCTCCCATTCCGGCGAACCTAGCTTGCTCATGGTGGGCGGCGTCCCCTCAGCCCCGCTGTACTTAGCAATCTTGTGCAAGGCATGCACGCTCACCGTCAGCACGTCATCGTCGCGGTACACCAACCGAATGGCTTCCTGCACCTTGTCGTTGATTTCGACCTGCATCATGCCGGCGAAGCGCGCAATGCCGTGGTCTTGGTGCACCACGTAGTCGCCGGGCTGAAGTGTGCGCAGTTCCTTAAGCGTAAGCGCTTTCTTCTTCGAAAACTTTCGCACCTCCTGGGTGCGGTAATAGCGCTCAAACAACTGGTGGTCGGTGTACACCACGAGCTTCAGCGTTTCGTCTACGTAGCCTTCACGCAGGGCAATGAGCAGGTGCTGAAACTGCACGTTGTTATCGAGTTCATCGAAGATGGTGCGGAGCCGGTCGGCCTGCCGCACCGAGTCGGCCGCGAGGATGTTGGTGTAGCCCTGCTCTTGGTTCTGCTTCAGGTTTTTGACGATGCGACTGAAATCCTTATTGAAGCTAGGTTGGGGCTTAGCGGCAAAGGCAAACTCGATGGGCGTTTTATAATAGAAACGCTTCCCAAACTCTACTACGGTGAAGTTATCGAGCAGCTTCTTTACCAGCTTCGCCGTTTCGAATAAGTCTTCCGGCTTACTCACGATCTGTACACCACCACCTTCTTCTAGCACCTGCTTAAAGCCCTGCTCTGCCTTGTCGAACGATTCGTCAATTACGTCGAACGTCTGGCGCATGTCCTTGGACCAAACAGTCGTATTGCGCGGAATAAAGTCTAAGAACGACTCTCGCTTTTCTTGCAGCAGCTTGGTCTGCACATTGGGCACAATGCTGATATAATCGCGCTTTTCCACCGAAAGCTGACTTTCGGGGTTGAACGTGCGGATACTTTCTACCTCGTCGCCAAACAATTCGATGCGAAACGGCAGCTCATTCGCGTAGCTAAACACGTCCACGATACCGCCGCGCACGGCGTATTGGCCAGCTTCATACACGAAGTCAGTACGCTCGAAGTCGTACTCAGCGAGCATTTCGCCCAAGAAGTTCACGTCGAGCTTATCGCCCACCTTCGCCGAGAATGTGTGCTGGACCAGGCTCTGCCGGTTGATAACCTTTTCCGTCAGGGCCTCCGGATACGTCACGAGTAATTGCCCAACTTTCTCTCTGGAGCTGAGCTGGTTTAATACCTCGGCGCGCATGAGTACGTTGGCGTTTTCCGTCTCATCGAAGCTGTAAGCCCGCTTGTAGGAGCTAGGAAACAACAGCGGCTCGTGGTCGTTGCCGAGCAAGTGCTGCAAGTCGGCCAAAAAATAGCTAGCCTCGTCTCGGTCGTGTAGAATAAATAAGTGATGCTGCTCAGGCTGCAACTTGTGCAGCGTCACGGCCAGCACCGCGTCCTGGCTGCCTACCAAACCACGAACATGCAGGCGTGCTGGTCCATTGGCTGACGCTTCTTTCAGCGCAGTAGCCACGTGCAACACGTCCGGGTCGTGGCGATAAAGCTGAATAAATTCGGAGGCTTTCAAAATAAATAGTTTCTAAGACGAGGGGCAAAGGAAGAAGCCCGGCTAGAGGACTTCTCTGGTCGGGCATGGTACGTAGGCAATACCGCCGCAACGGCTCGAAAGTTTCCGCCACCCATCCGGAAGCTCAACCTTGTGTTCTTTTATCTATTCCTTACCGAATACCAGACAGCCAGTACTGGCCGCACCTGCGTTAATCGGACTAGTGAATAGAAAACAGCTTCAGTTACTACCATATCGAGCAGCTAGGCAGTCTGTCATGTTATAACCCAATGAGTTAGGCAAAATATAAAAAGCTGTAGAAAATTGCACAGCATCACCAAAAAAGCACCTTATCTGCTACGAACAACAAAATAAATTGCACTACAAAAGGCTAGGTATCTCACTCCTTACCATCTTGCGCTGGTATCTTTGCACTTTATTCTTTATCCCATAATTATTCGTGCGCGGTTCTTCTCACTTAGCTATTGGGCTTATTACCGGTGTCGCCGTTGCCGGCCTACTCCCTGGGGTACCCTTCTCTCCTTTCGGTATTGCCTTAGCGGGCTTCTCCTCCCTCGCTCCCGACCTTGACCACCCTGGCAGCCGCTTGAGCAAACGGCTAGGCTTTGCTCAGAATTATGTCCGTTGGGCATTTGCGGCGGGCGCGCTTTGTATCGCGGCGTACACGTATTTCACGCTGCCGCCTGGTCGCGAACAGCGCATGAGCTACACCGCAGCCCTTGCTTTCGGCCTTATTGGGCTAGGTATGCAGGGCGGCTCGGCCCGTAAGCTAGCCTTGCTGTTTACGGGCGCCAGCACAGCCGTTGTGGGTTTGTATTTTGGCTTTCTCTGGCTTAGCCTACTAGGCGCATTTGTAGCACTGGCACCCTTCACATCTCACCGCTCTTGGACGCATACCCTCTGGGCAACGGCTTTCTGGACGTACGTAGGATATCTTGCCAACCAGTCGCTAGGCTGGCACGGTGTAGCCCAATTTGCGGGAGCAGGCTATGCCTCCCATTTGGTCGCCGATTCGCTCACCAAACAAGGAGTCCGCTGGTTTCTCCCCCTATCTGATATCTCCCTAAAAATTCCACTTATTGCGACAGGTTCCACGTCAGGGAACTTGTTGGAAGTAGGCATTTGTATTGGTTATGCACTGCTTATACTGGCATTAGTAGTTGGCCAGATGCACTTCTGAAGCACCGTTTAGTAAACTTGCGTTATCCAAACATAAAATTGGACAAACGCAATAACCAGTTTGGTCGTTCAATTACCATCTTCCGTCTACAACCTAGGTCAGTTCGTCGTTCTTAGACAATAGAGTTTTTCAGATAGAAGAACGAAATGGTATATTTGCTTTAGCTACTTATCAAGCTACTTCCAAGCAATAATTAGGATATAAGACGGCCCTTTTACTTGGCGTCTATACTGATCGGCAATGTTTTATTTCCTAGTATTGCATCTCCTTAATGTTCTAAGTTAAAACTATGTTAGGCTTTGTTGCATTAGGTAAGTTGGTTAGGCGTTTCGATTGGTTTGCTATTTTTTGAGATTTCATATACATAGGATAGAGCTTTAGCTGATAAAAAACTTTACGCCCGTTGTTCCACATTCTTGTTTCCGCCTTTACTCGCAGGAAACCCGTTGGGCTTAAAGTTATGCCAACCTAATCCTCGTACCTTGTATCTTTGCTCGTCTTATTGACTTGCAATAAGTCAGTTGCACCAATTATCCGCTCTGTTACCACACCCTTTTGCGCACACAAAAATTTCTCGTATGAACCAGATGAATAGCCCACTGATTCGGATAGGCGTCTTCTATGACGGCAATTATTTCCTGAAAATCAGCGATTACTACTACTTCCAACACGAACGTAAAGCTCGCATTAGCTTGGAAGGTCTACATGAATATATCCGCCATCAAGTAGCTGAAGAAGAAGACGTAGATGTACGTCTGAGCCAAATTACTGACTCTCACTTTTTCCGAGGCCGCCTGAGCGCCACAGAAGCACGCGATAAAGACCGGTTGTTCCACGACCGTCTGCTTGACGATATTTTGATGAACCTAGGCATCACCACGCATTACATGCCTTTGAAAACGCGCGACGGCCGTTTGCAGGAAAAAGGTATTGATGTGTGGTTGGCCCTCGAAGCCCTAGAACTAGCACTGCACAAGAGCTTCGACGTAATCGTGCTCATCGCTGGCGACAGCGACTATGTGCCCCTGATCAAGAAGTTGAATACCATCGGTACGCGTGTTATGCTGCTGAACTGGGATTTCAAATACGTCGATTTCAAAGGCGAAAACCGCGTTACCCGCGCTTCGCAACAATTACTCGAGCATGCAACGTACCCAATCGGCATGCACGATGTAATCGACAATGGCTTAGCTAGCAGCGAAGAAATCATTGAAAATCTCTTCGTTAACCAGCCAGAGCCGGTAGCCTTCCCTGCGCCTAAGCCAGTGCGCCCCACGGGCCCAACAGCTGCCGGTCCGGTTGGCACGGTTGGTATCAGCACCATCAAAAACCTGAAGAATGGTTTTGGCTTCGTAGTGATGCCGCCAAACAACTTGTTCTTCAGCTACGCTGATATGTCAGAAGGTGACTTTAACGACCTGCGTGAAGGCGACTGGGTTGAATTTACCGTTGGCCGTAACCACCGCGACGAAGATTGTGCACGCAACGTACGTAAAGTACAGCCCCCACAAGACAGTGAAGAATACGAAGAGGAGCCCGAAGCAAACTCTTCCGATCGACTGTAAGTCGTTTTGATACTACTCTTATCCGCCGGATAGTCCCGCCGCAACACGGGGTTATCCGGCGGTGTCGTTTCTAGGTGGGTTAGTTTTGCTTTCTATTCTAGCTATCCATTCGCAGCTAGCTGGCCAACCCTTCGAAATCTCGCTTGCTAGCCGGGTACCGATTGAAGGTACCTAGAGCGCGCGCCACCACTATTTCATCACGATTATGGCAAGCAATAGCTGCGCTGGTCACTACCAACGTTTTGCCGGCCTGTTCTACCCAGCCCCGCGCCACCAATACGTCGTGCAGATACACCGGCTGTAGGTAATTTATCTTAAACTCCACTGTAGATACTAGCTCGCCCACGGGCATAGCGAGGGTAAGGGCGGCGGCACCTAGGGCTGCATCCATCAGGCCGGCTATCACGCCGCCGTGGCAGGTGTTTGGGGAAGACAAATGTTCTTCTCGCACCGTCATGGTGTAGGTTACTTCGCCGGGCGCTTGCACCTGCAATTCCATCCCATTAGTGCGGCCATAGTGGTTAATCTTATTGTAGATGGCTACTTGCTTTGCGAGGTCCATAAGGCTTGCCGTTCGAATGCGTTGGAATTGGTTGACTGATTTATAATTTGATTTTGCACCTAGCTTAGGTTGCGTGCGGCAGCTATAATGGCTTGCACATCAGAAAGTGCGGAATGCTGCCAAAAAGTGTATGAGAAGGTGCTACCACTTCGTAGCCCATTCGCGAGTAGAAGGGAACAGCCGTATCGCGGGCGTGCAGGATGCACTCGGTCAGGCCACGCTGCCGGGCAACTGTTTCCAGGTACTCTAACAATTTTCGCCCAACACCGTGGCCTTGCCAAGCCGGATCGACGGCCATGTAGCGCACCTGCCCTTGGCTAGGTCCTGACGGATGCAGGCGAGCCACTCCTACTACTGTCTTATCGGGAGCCGTTAGCATGGCATGGGTTGTGTCGGGCGCTTCATCATCGTCGGCGCGCTCCGAGCCTAGGGGCTGATTCCACGGGGCACGCAATACGCGGTAGCGCAAATCGTAGTAAGCGGCAAACTCGGCTGGAGTAACAGGAGTAGTGGGGTCCATAATAGCGTACACGTAGCAAGCAGAAGAAACTGCCAACAATGTAGGCAAACTCCTACCTTTGATCTGCACGTCAACAACCCATCCTAATTGGCGTACAGCCTATCTCACGTATTAGCTGCTGCACTATGGCCTCCTTCGACATTGTAAGCAAAGTAGACCCCCAAACACTGGAAAACGCGGTGAATACCGCTAAAAAAGAGCTTTTGACCCGCTACGACTTGCGCGACACCAAGGGCGGAATCGAGCTAGACAAAAAAGCCAACACGATTCAGCTCAGCTCTGAAAACTCGATGCGCCTAAAGGCGCTGGAAGATATCCTGCTGGGCCGCGTGGTAAAGCAAGGCATTGATGGCACCGCGCTCGACTTTTCGGCGGAAGAGCAAGCAGCGGGTGCGCTGGTGAAAAAGACCATAAAAGTGCGTGCAGGCATCGATAAAGAGGTAAGCCGCAAAATCATCAAGCTCATCAAAGACAGCAAGATCAAAGCAGAAGCGCAAACCCAAGACGAGCAAGTGCGTGTGTCGAGCAAGAAGATCGATGAACTCCAGCAGGTAATTTCCCTTCTCCGGGGCGCTGATATTGGCCAGCCCTTGCAGTTCGTAAATATGAAAAGCTAGGTTGGGGTGCTGCCGAGGTAGCAGTCTGCCCTGTAGCCCAACACCCAATACAGCTCACCTCGACTTCCTTAGCTCATTGGCTCTTTGCTGACGTAGCCTTCCAACTCATCAACGCTCCCTTTAATGTTCGACTTTTCTGCCTTTGCGAATGTACATACCTGGGTCAGCCTCCTTACGCTGACGTTCATGGAAATTGTACTCGGCATCGACAACATCATCTTTATCTCCATCGTCGTCAACCGTTTGCCGCATGAGCAACAGCAACGCGGCCGGACTATCGGACTTTTGCTGGCGCTCGTTTTCCGCATTGGCTTGCTGCTGAGCATTACCTGGATTGTGGGCTTGAAAGAGCCATTGATTACGCTGAACTTGCCATTCCTGGACGAGTCGAACTTTGGAGTATCGGGTCGCGACCTTATCCTACTGGCAGGTGGCTTGTTTCTGCTGGCGAAAAGCACTACCGAGATTCACACCAAGCTGCAGGGCGGCGAGGAGGATATCAACGCTGGTAATTATCAGAGCCTTGCGCGGGTGATCGTCCAGATTGTCTTGATTGACATTGTGTTTTCCTTCGACTCGATCCTGACAGCGGTAGGCTTAGTTGACAACGTGCTAGTGATGATTGCGGCGGTGATTTGCGCGATGGGCATCATGCTCGCCTTCTCCGGCTACATCAGCGATTTTGTGAACCACAACCCAACCATCAAGATCTTGGCGCTGTCGTTCCTGATCATGATCGGTATTATGCTGGTGATGGAAGCCTTCCACAAGGAAATTGAGAAGGGCTACGTGTATTTCGCCATGGCTTTCTCACTAGTGGTCGAGCTGCTCAACATGCGCATGCGGAAGAAAGCCGAGCCCGTAGCCTTGCGTGATTCGCAGTACGACTAACCTAGGTTTTCCTTATCAAAAAAGCCCGCTCGATCATCGAAGCGGGCTTTTTTATTATGATGAACAACTGCTTATGCATTAATCATAAGTGCGACAACAATGATAGCCAGCATAGTTGCGCAAATGGCCGCATTGATGCTGGTATTAGGCGAGAGTAATTTCCATTGCCCAAATAGTGCCACCACCGTCAAGAGCCCCGCAAACGCCATCCAAGAGTGATAATCGGGGGTTACGGGCAACGCTTTACCGTTTGGGAGCACCGCGGTGTGCACGAAGTGGAAAAGCCACGAGGTTTGCACCGTCAGGGTATCGGTACTCTCAGGATAAGTAGTGCTAGTTACGAAGCTGCCTTGCGTCGTTTTGATTAGGTATCTAATGCCTGTAATTGCGTGATACTGATCATAGAAGGCGACAACTGGCGCTTTTACCGTATGCTTTAGTAGGAAATAGTCGATAAATAAGATGCACGGCACCGAGAGCAAATACCGACACCAACGCCGGGCGCGCTCGGCATAATGGCTGAAGTCAGTTGTGACAACCACCCGACGCCGCCATACTCTCATAGGTGGACGGCTTACCCTAGGTGGCACGGCTAGCCCCGGAGTTGTTGCTACAACAGGTGGAAGCGGATTAAGGAAAGCGTGTAGCCGTGTATCGTACACGTAGCGCTTCTGAGCGTCACTCAGCACCTCGTAGGCTTCGTTGATAGCTAGGTAGCGCTCATGAGCAGCCACATCAGGCGTGCGGTCGGGGTGCGTCACTAGTACCAGCCGACGATAAGCACGCCGGACATCAGTGGCACTAGCAAAATTGGATAGTTCTAGCGTTCGGTAATGATTCTTCATGTAGCAGCGCCGGCCGACACTACGTGCTCGGCGACCGTCGCCACTTGACTCTGCACGCGCTGGCTAGCTAGCTCCAGCAGGCGGCGGTTGAGTTCAGCGCGGTGCTGACGGTAGAAAGCTGTTTCGGCCGGGGTGAACATGCCACTTATAATGCCAATAATGGTGTAGCGCAGCTTCACGTTGCGGGCTACGAGTTCCGCCACTACTCGTTCGCGCTCGGCAGCGCCAGCCGCTTGAAAAGGGATGTGGTGTTCGCGCACAAAATCGGCTACTACGAGCAGCAACAGTTCATTTTGCAGCTTCAGCACGGGTCGTAAGGTGCGGTGTAGAAAGTCTCCAACCGTGGGGGTAGCAGTTTCAGACAGTGCAGCATCAACAGCTGGACGCAGGGCGAGCAAGGCAGTGGTTAAGTCAGGCATAATTGCACATACGTAAAAGCCGCTTTTTGGCAAAAAAGAACCCCAACGAGCCGTGGCTCCTTGGGGTTCTTTTAGGTTCAGTTGGCTCGATAGCTAGGTATAGCACCTAGCCTCTGGTATCTGCCAAGCGCTTAGTGTTGAATGAGGACTTTCTTGCTGAAGGTACCGGCGCTGGTGCGCAGCTGCACGATGTAGAGGCCCGCGGCCACTTCGCTCGTGTTCAGCTCCACACCCTGCTGCAGCTCGGCCGAGGCCACCACGCTGCGGCGCACACTCTTGCCCAGCACCGTCTGCAGGCTCACCTCCACCGGCGTGCTGCTGCGTACGGGCAAACGCAAGGTCAGGCTGCTGCTCGCCGGGTTGGGGAACAACTCCAGCAGCTGGTCACGCTGCTGCTGGCTCTGCGTGGCTAGCACCCGCACCGGAATCAGGTACCCCGCGGAGTTGTCGGTGAGCACGTTGCTGGAGCCCTGCACGGCATCGATGCCCATGCCCCGGCGCGCAAACACCTGCCAGATCAGGTACGTGTTGGCTTTGTTGTTGTAGAGCGAGTCAGCCTTGAGGATGGCGTCGCGGCCATCCAAGAAGCCGGGGCGGCACACCTGCAGCTTGCAGCCGTCCAGCACCAGCTTCAGGGCAATGTTGTTGCCCCCCGTTTTGGCTTTCAGGTCTTTGTTGTAGCCGTACTTCTCCACCAGCTTCCAGTTCAGATCCCACAGCGTTGCTGCCCAAACCGAGCCGATGGCGTGCACGGCCGTGTAGGCACCCGTACCGATCAGCGCGTACGTTTGGTTGTTCACTGCAAAGTCGGTCGAGTAACGCTGCGGACGAATGCCGTAGCCATCTACTGCGGCACCCGTCACGTAGTTACCGATTCCGCGGGGAGTGAAGCCCTGGTCGCCGGGCTTGGTAGTCATCCACAAGCCGAAGAAGTCGCTCCAGCCCTCACCCATCTGCTCGGCGTTGCCTAGGCAGTTGGAGTTAGCTGGTCCGCCCGTCAAGCGGTTGGAAATGCCGTGGCCAAATTCGTGGGCGATAACCCCGTTGTCAAAGTCACCATCGCGAATGATACCACTAACGGCTACCGTAACGGTAACACCGGAGGTAAGAGCGGCTCTGATTTTGTCGCCATCGGCTTTGGATATGGCAACCGACGGAACGCGCAAACCTACTGTGTCGGTTGCGCCGCCGTAGTTAGCAATAGCAGTATTCGGGATGCTGTCAGCTATCATTACCAAACGGGCACCCGCATTCTGCGCGTTGCGAATTTTGGCAGGCGTCGAGCAAGTGCCACCCCGGTACACTAAAGCAATATTACCGTTGATGTCAGCAGCATTGAGAAGCGGATTACAAGCGCGCGGCGAGTTAGCGGAGCCATCGTTGGCTAACACGATCTTCCCGCTAATCGGACCCGCCGCCGTCAGCGTTCTGCCGTAGGCTGTGCCACGCATCGGGAGGCTACCAGCAATTGTTGCCGGCGCTGTGATGCTGCCGACGCCACCGGGCCACAGATACATCTGCATGCGCGGACGGGAGCCGTCGTTCGGCGTCGAGAAGTTGGCGTTGTTAGTGCCGCCACCGTCCTGGGCCTCAGCGCGTACGTCGTCGTTGCCTAGGCCGGCGTTCGTGTAGTTCTTCACCTGGAAGTTGCCGCTCACCTCATCAAAGCCTTTGTAGGCCATGTAGTCGTGCATCAGGTTGTTCCAGTAGAACAAATTCGTGATGGCCGCATTTTGATACACTTGTGGCGCGGCGCTCTGATCGAAAGGATAATCAAAGATCAAATCGGTGCCACCATCGGGGCTGTAGCCGGGGGCGTTGGCCCGGTTGCGGTCTTCGTACGCGTGCACGTTGTTGCCGCGGGTAATAGTGTACTCAGGACCAGCTACCCCGTTGGTATCGTGCCAGCCGAAAGGTGAATACGTAGGGTCGGCGGGATTCACGACTACTTGCCGGCTGCCATATAGGGGACTCTCCACCGTGATAGGATACACGTTGTAGCTGTTAGGAGCGGCAACGCTGTTGGTTGTGGCGGGTGCAGCTGGCGTGGGCCAGTTTTTAGTACCTAGGGCCCGTTGGGTGAGTTCGGAAAAGCTAACCGGCTCCGAGATGGTGTAGTCGCTCTTATCTACTAATGCGCCTGTAGCGGCATTCACCCGCACGTTCCAGTAGTGGTCGGAAGTCGCATCATCGATGGTCACGTCCCACACCAACACCAACTGCTTGGATTCGGTGGCCTGGTACATCAGCTTCACACTGATAGGCGAACGGGAAATACCGCCCTCGCTCAACTTCAACCCAACTGCTGGCTCACCAGCTTGCACAACTTCTAGCCGGCTAGGTGCCGCCAGGCCGAGGGCCCGAGTGGCGGCGGCCACTGCTTGCGCCGGTGTGAGCGTAGGAGCCGTCGCTGCCACGCTTGCGGCGCCAGCGGCGTTGTTCACGAAGGCACTGTGCAGACTTACGACTTTGTCGCTGGCATCGAGGTGCAAGTCCGCTTCGGCCCCGTAGATTTCGATACCCTGGTAACGCTGGCGCAAATACACGTGCGTTACCTTGGAATCGGCTTCCGTGTACGAGCTGGTTACAGCCGGATTGGCTACGTCAGGTGCATTTAGTCCCAGCTTGGCGTGCTGACTTGCAAACTGACTCAGCGCAGTGGTCAGCGCAGAAGGAGAAGTCTGAGCGGAGGCAAGGCTAGGCATGGCTAGCAATGCGGCAACGACCAAAGCCCGACTTACTGTAGGCGTAAAGGTTGTTCTCATAGTAGGTATTGAAAGGTTAAGGATGGTATGGTAAGCGATGAAGTGGCTAGTTCTCAAACCTATAGATAGCCGAGCGTAATAAAAAATATAAGTTCATCTAAAATTCATTTTATCTTATTAATCCAATTCCCTCTCTATCAGCATTCAAACTACCCGCTGAGCCAGGCTTGCTAACACAGCAATAGAGAAAATTTGATTACGCTGAGTGCAAACCGCGGCCGAACAGTAGAGAGTGCGAGAACCTGAACCTAGGTCTAATAACTAAAAACCCCGACGAGCACGTGGCTCATCGGGGTTTTTCATGATAGCTCAGCTACTGTAGCTAGGCGCTTAGTGCTGAATGAGGACTTTCTTGCTGAAGGTACCGGCGCTGGTGCGCAGCTGCACGATGTAGAGGCCCGCGGCCACTTCGCTCGTGTTCAGCTCCACACCCTGCTGCAGCTCGGCCGAGGCCACCACGCTGCGGCGCACACTCTTGCCCAGCACCGTCTGCAGGCTCACCTCCACCGGCGTGCTGCTGCGTACGGGCAAACGCAAGGTCAGGCTGCTGCTCGCCGGGTTGGGGAACAACTCCAGCAGCTGGTCACGCTGCTGCTGGCTCTGCGTGGCTAGCACCCGCACCGGAATCAGGTACCCCGCGGAGTTGTCGGTGAGCACGTTGCTGGAGCCCTGCACGGCATCGATGCCCATGCCCCGGCGCGCAAACACCTGCCAGATCAGGTACGTGTTGGCTTTGTTGTTGTAGAGCGAGTCAGCCTTGAGGATGGCGTCGCGGCCATCCAAGAAGCCGGGGCGGCACACCTGCAGCTTGCAGCCGTCCAGCACCAGCTTCAGGGCAATGTTGTTGCCCCCCGTTTTGGCTTTCAGGTCTTTGTTGTAGCCGTACTTCTCCACCAGCTTCCAGTTCAGATCCCACAGCGTTGCTGCCCAAACTTCACCCGTGGCGTGCACTTCGGAGTAAGCCGTAGTACCAATCAAAGCATAGGTCAGGTTGTTTACCGCGAAGTCCGTCGAATACGGCTTGGTACGGATACCAACGCCGTTCACGTCGCGTGAGGTGGCAAAGTTGCCAACAGGACGGGGCGTAGCACCAACGTCACCGGGCTTGGTGGTCATCCACAAGCCGAAGAAGTCGCTCCAGCCCTCGCCCATCTGCTCGGCATTGTTCAAGCAGCTAGAGTTAGCTGGTCCGCCCGTTAGGCGGGTCGAGATGCCGTGGCCGTACTCGTGAGAAATGATGCCGTTGTCGAAGTCACCATCACGTGGGATGCCGCCAGTTATAGCGCCGCTGGGGGTTCCACCTGCAGCTAGGTTGGCCTTCAGGTTTGTGCCATCCGCCAGCGAAATCATAACGGATGGGATGCCCGTGTTCGTCGTGTCAGCACCGGCACCCATCGTGATGGGGTCGCCAGCTACGTTGTTCACTACCACTACGCCTTTGGCACCGGCTAGCTTTGCATTGCGCACTTTAGCGGAGAAGTCGCAAGTACCGCGGTCAAGTACGGCAATCTTGCCGGCGATGGCCGCCGCGTTAACGAACGGAGCCGTACAGCCAAGGCTGGTCGAGCTAGCATCGTTTACTAGCACAAACTGCCCAGTAAACGGAACACCTGGCGCTAGCTTTTTACCGAAGCCGGCGGGTATTGCCTTATAAGTGCCTGCAACTGGTGAAGGGGCATTGATAACCAGCGAGGCTGGCGCCGACCACAGATACATCTGCATGCGGGGGCGCGAACCATCGTTAGGCGTTCCGAAGTTGGCGTTGTCGGTGCCGCCACCGTCTTGGGCTTCGGCACGTACGTCGTCGTTGCCTAGGCCAGCGCCCGTGTAGTTTTTAACCTGGAAGTTGCCGCTCACTTCGTCGAAGCCTTTGTAGGCCATCACGTCGTGCATTATGTTGTTCCAGTAGAACAAGTTGGTGATGGCTGCGTCCTGGTTAGCTTGGGGTACCTGAGCAAAGTTGACGGGGAAGTCAAACACTAAGTCAGCGCCACCATCGGGGCTGTAGCCGGGAGCGTTGGCGTTTACCCGGTCTTCGTACGCGTGCACGTTGTTGCCGCGGGTGATAGTGTACTCAGGACCGGCTACCCCATTAGTATCGTGCCAGCCGAAGGGCGAATACGTGGGGTCGGCGGGGTTTACCACCAACTGACGGCTGCCCGACAAGGGGCTATCTACCGTGATGGGATATACATTATAGCTGTTAGGCGTAGCTGCCACGGCGTTAGTAAGCGGCGCTGGCCAAGTGGAAGTGGCCAGGCTGCGTTGCGTGAGCTCAACAAAGCTAACGGGCTCGTGAATAGTCAGGTCCATTTTATCGACCAATTGGCCGGTGGCTGCATCTACACGCACGTTCCAGTAGTGGTCGCCTTTTTTAGGAACGATGGTTACGTCCCATACCAGCACTAGCTCGCCGCTAGGACGGGCTTGGTACATGAGTTTCACTGGAATTTTTTCCAGCGAAACGCCACCTTCGTCGAAGGTTAGGCCCTCGGCTGGCGTACCGGCTTTGACAACGTTTAGGTTGCTCGGCGTACCTAGGTTCAGGACTTTAGCCGCAGCAGCTACCCCTTGCACTGCCGTCAGGGCCGGCTGTGTGGTGGCTGAGCGACCCGCGTTAGCTAGGTTCGCTACGAAGTTGCTGTGTAAGCTTACTACTTTCTGGCTCCGGTCGACGTGCAGATCAGCCTCAGCACCATAGATTTCGATGCCCTGGTAGCGCTGACGCAGGTAAATGTGCGTTAGCTCGCCGCCGGCATCAGTGTACGAGCTCGTCACAGCTGGATCGGCCACGTCGCCCGAGCTCAAGCCGAACTTGGCGCGCTGGCTGCTGAATTGTTGCAGAGCGCTCTGAACGGGCGCGGTTTGGGCCATTGCTAGGCCTGGCAGAGCCAGGCAAGCAGCTAAAGCGAGAGGCCGAATAGTTGGAGTAAAAGGTATTTTCATAGAAGGTTGTAAGAGGGGACAGATTAGGGGCAGCGCTAAGGAAAGGCTGCTGTCCAAATCTATATATGAATCGTGACACCGAGAAACTTATTTCTGAACATAATTCAGTCTTTTATTTATATAGTATAATTATAATATTAGTTTTCCATCGGTATCCTGCGCCATTTGTCCCTATCTGCTCCCGCCATGAAGCCCTGCTAATATTCTATCCTATCCGCACGTTAACAGCAGATAATCTGCGTAGTACCTAAATCATCTTCCAGCTATTCAAACAAAACGCCCCACCTAGCTTGGTATAGCTGGATGGGGCGTTTCGTCTAGTTCCAACGCAGCGCTTACTACGCTGCGAGGACTCGTTTTTTTAGTGCTGCACTAATATTTTCTTTGTGACCACACCATCAGACGTGCTGATTTTCACCAGATAAAGGCCCGCGGCTAATGAAGTAGTGTTTAGCTGCAGACCTTCTTGCTGCATTTTGGCGGCTGGCACTTCGGTTTTCTGCAGTTCAGTACCCAGTACGGTTAGCAAGGAAACCTGCACGGGCGTGCGGCTGCTAATCAGCGTGCGCACGGTGAGCTGGCTATTAGCAGGGTTGGGGTACACAGCCAACACATCTTCGCTGAGCTGCTTTTGCGTGGCAAGCACGTTGGCGGGCAAGTCGAAGGCGGCGGTGTTGTCGTTCACGCTTTTGCTGGAGCCTTGCACCGCGCTATAACCTAGGCCTCGGCGGGCAAACACCTGCCAAATCAGGGGAGCATTAGCGGCTTTGTTGTACAGGGTATCGGCCTTTAGAATAGCATTGCGGCCATCTACGAAGCCAGGAGTGCAGGGCTGCAACTTGCACCCATCGAGCACCAGCTTCAAGGCGATGTTGTTGCCACCGGTTGCTCCTTTCAGATCAGCGTTGTAGCCGTATTTCCTAACTAAGGCCCAGTTTAGGTCCCAGAGCATGGCTGCCCACACCTCTCCCACTGCGTGAGTTTCGCTGAACTTACCACCAGTCGTACCGAGCTGCGCATAGGTATAATTGTTAACAGTAAAATCCGTAGAATACGGTTTGCTGCGAATACCTAGGTCGGTAGGTGATTCGAAAGAAAGATACGTCCCAACCCCACGCGCTGTCTCGCCTTTGTCGCCGGGCTTGGTAGTCATCCATAGGCCAAAGAAGTCGCTCCAGCCCTCTCCCATCGTCTCGTAGCCAGTGTCATTGGGAAGACAGCTAGAGTTGGCTGGGCCGCCGGTCAGACGGGTGGAAATACCGTGCCCGTATTCGTGCGCCATAACCCCATTGTCGTAGTCACCATCGCGGTCGGGAGGCGGTATGCTGCCCAGCACCGAAACCGCCACCGACGCACCCGTGTTCAAGCTAGCTTTTAGCCTGTTGCCATCAGTCAGCGAAATCATCAGGGACGGGATTTTCACCCCAATAGTGTCGGCACCTCCCATAGCATACGGGTCGCCCGCTATGTTATTAATGACAATGACGGCTTTCGCGCCCGCCGTTTGGGCATTGCGCACCTTCTGTGTAAAGTCACAAGTGCCCCGGTCTACCACGGCGATGTTGCCGCTGACCGCCGCCGCATTCGTGAATGGTGCCGTGCAGCCTAGGGTGGAAGCGGCGCCGTCGTTTACGAGCACCAAGTTGCCGGTGAGTGGCGTGGTAGCCGAAAGCTTGCGGCCGAAGCTAGCATTGATGCCCGCGTACGTGCCAGCTACAGAAGCCGGAGAAATCACGGTAAGGGTTGCGCGCACAATGCCAGGCCACAGAAACATCTGCATGCGCGGGCGGGAGCCGTCGTTAGGCGTGGAGAAGTTGGCGTTGTTGACGTCACTACCATCCTGCGCTTCGGCCTGCACATAATCTTGGCCAGCGCCAGCTCCCGTGTAGTTTCTCGACTGGAAGTTGCCGCTCGCCTCGTCGAAGCCTTTGTAGGCCATCACGTCGTGCATGAGGTTGTTCCAGTAGAACAAGTTCGTGATGGCTGCGTCTTGATTCGTCTGAGCCGCCAGATTTTGATCGAAGGGAAAATCAAAGATCAAATCTGCGCCTCCGTTGGGGCTATAGCCAGGCGTGTCCCGCTTCGAGCGGTCTTCGTACGCGTACACGTTGTTGCCGCGGGTGATGGTATAATCAGCCCCGGCTACGCCGTTGGTGTCGTGCCAGCCAAAGGGTGAGTAGGTAGCATCGGCCGGATTCGTTACCACGGCGCGGGCTCCGTGGATAGGACTCTCAACGGTGATCGGCCACACCCCGTAGCTGTTCGGCGTCGCTGTTTTGGCCGCCGTAACGGGGGCGGGCCAAGCGGCGGTAGCTAGGCTTCGCTGTGCGAGGTCGGCAAAGCTTACTGGCTCCGATACCGTGTAGTCGGTCTTATCGACCAATTGGCCGGTGGCCGCATCCACACGCACGTTCCAGTAATGATTGCTTTGTTTGGGGGCAATGGTCACGTCCCACACCAGCACTAGCTCGCCGCTAGGCCTTGCTTGGTACATGAGCTTCACTGGAATCTTTTCCAGCGAAATACCACCTTCGTTGAAGACCAAGCCCGTAGCGGGCTGACCGTCCTTTTCTATCGTCAGGCCGCTTGGCGAAGCTAGGTTCAGGACTTTGGCAGCAGCAGCTACCGCTTGCGTAGGCGACAAGGTAGGTGTTGTGGAAGCACGCGCCTGCGCTGCCACGCCCGCTACAAAGTTGCTGTGCATGCTCACCAGTTTATTCGCCTGGTTGAGGTGCAGATCAGCTTCGGCGCCATATACTTCAATGCCTTGGTAACGCTGCCGCAAGTACACGTGCGTTACGCCCGAGCTAGGCTCTGTATAGGAAGAGGTAACAGCCGGATTAGTCAAGTCTGTTTCGCTAAGACCTAGCTTGCTGCGTTGGCTCCCAAACTGATTCAGCGCGCTACTTAGCGGAGTCGTCTGGGCTCCTGCCAGTCCGGGCGCGGCCAGCAACGCGGCGAGAACCAGCGCACGAGAAGCGGGCTTGGTAAAGGCTTTATTCATATAATAAGGCAAGAAGTAAAGTAGAAAGGTGGGGCTAGGTTTATCAAGGGAGCTTATCTTCAAAGCTACGCAGTTACTGCGGAAGAATTATGCAGCCACTGTTTTTTACAATTGATTTATTATCAACTGCAAAGGGCATTACCAAACAGGCGTAAGTCAGCCTGTATTTCTGCCAAATACCCTCTAGTTAACAGTAACAACATACACTCACCAGCTAGCTCTATCGAACGCAAAAGTTGGGGCAAACTGTGGTGCACCCTGGTGGGATGCTCTTTAAGGCAAACCTAGGTTCTTCTAACACAAGCTAGGACGTAGCCAAGCCCATTTTTATCAAGAAATCCCACAGCACTACCCCGGCTGCTACCGACACATTGAGCGAATGTTTGGTCCCAAACTGTGGAATCTCGACGGCGGCATCACACAAGGCTAATACTTCATCTTCCACGCCGAACACCTCGTTGCCCATCACCAAGGCATAGCGCCGCGCCGGATCGGGCAAGAACGTGGTCAGCGCTTGGCTTTGATCGGTTTGCTCGACTGCCACCACCACATAGCCGGCTGCTTTTAGCTGCTGAATAGCCTCGGCCGTGGTTAGAGCGTACTCCCACGTCACCGATTCGGTGCTCCCGAGGGCTGTTTTGGTAATCTCGCGTTGGGGCGGCCGACCAGTGATGCCACAGAGCCAAATTTTCTCGATGGCAAACGCGTCGGCGGTGCGGAAAGCGGCGCCCACATTATGTAGGCTCCGCACGTTATCGAGCACGAGGGTGAGGGGGAATTTTTGCGTATTTTTGAAGTCTGTCACCGTCAGTCGGTTCAGTTCTTCCATGGTGAGTTTGCGCATATGCAAAGGTAGGAAGGCGCTCCGGTGTGGCTGCCATCGACAAATTAGAACCTAGCTTACTGGATCTGGTGAACTGTGCCCTTCTAGCGTTTTCGCCGTTCCACTTCCGTCATTCCTGCTCGTGAAAACCAGTACGACCCCTAAGAAGCCTATTCCCATGCACGGCACGCTCGGTCCCGCCCCGGTGATCGATACGCCGCTCATGAAGCAATATTACGCCCTCAAGCAGCAGCATCCGGGCGCGCTCATCCTATTCCGTGTGGGCGACTTTTACGAAACCTTCGGTGAAGATGCCGTTACCACGAGCCGCATCCTAGATATTGTGCTGACCAAGCGCGGCGCCGGTACCCCGTCCGAAACGCCTTTGGCTGGCTTTCCCCACCATTCCCTCGATACGCACCTGCCTAAGCTCGTGCGGGCTGGGCAGCGCGTGGCCATCTGCGACCAGCTCGAAGACCCGAAGCTCGCTAAAGGCTTAGTGAAGCGTGGTATCACTGAACTGGTTACGCCGGGGGTGTCGTTCAACGACAACGTACTGGAGCGCAAGAGCAACAATTACTTGTGCGCCATTCACTTCGGCAAGCAGGAAGCAGGCATTTCCTTCCTCGACATCAGCACCGGCGAATTCCTGGTGGCGCAGGGCGACCGGGCGTACCTAGGTAAGCTCCTGCAAAACTTTGCCCCGGCGGAGGTTCTCTTCTGTAAGAAAAGCCGTAATGAGTTTGAACAACATTTCGGTCCTGATTACTGCCACTATGCCTTAGACGAGTGGGTTTTCGGCTTCGACTACGCCCACGATACGCTCACGCGCCACTTCAAAACCACGTCACTCAAGGGTTTCGGCATTGATGGTCTGCGCGAGGGCATTACGGCAGCCGGCTGCATCCTGCACTACCTCGCCGAAACCAAGCACACCGACATCGGCCACATTGCCGGCATTGGGCGCCTGGAAGAAGATAAGTACGTGTGGCTCGACCGCTTCACGGTGCGTAACCTGGAGCTGGTGGTCCCGCAGCACGTGGGCGGCGTACCGCTCATCGACATTCTCGACCAAACGGTAACGCCTATGGGTGCCCGTCTGCTACGCAAGTGGGTGGTGTTGCCGCTTAAAGAGCCGGCCCAGATCCAACGTCGCCTCGACACGGTGGATGCGCTCCTGCAAGATGATGAACTGCTAGGTCAGCTCACGCAGCACTTGCGCCAAATCAATGACCTAGAGCGCCTTATCTCCAAGGTGGCCGTACGCCGCGTGAACCCGCGGGAACTGCTGCAACTGAGCCGCGCCCTTGATGCTATCGAGCCGATGCGCGTCCTACTAGCTAGCTCAGGCATCCGAGCTCTGCAAAAAGCTGCGGATCAGCTAAATCCGTGCGCTTCTTTGCGCGAAGAAATCAAGGCCAAGATCAAGCCCGACGCTCCGTTGCTCACCAACCAAGGCAATGTGTTGAACGACGGCGTTGACAAAGAGCTCGATGAGCTGCGCAACATTGCCTTCTCGGGCAAAGACTACTTGTTGCAAATTCAGCAGCGCGAACAGCAGAATACTGGTATTTCGTCCTTGAAAGTAGCGTACAATAAGGTATTTGGCTACTACCTCGAAGTATCGAACGCGCATAAGAACAAGGTACCTAGCTCCTGGATTCGGAAGCAAACCTTGGTCAATGCGGAGCGCTACATCACCGAGGAGCTGAAGACGTACGAAGAGAAAATTCTCCACGCCGAAGACCGCTTGTTTGTCTTGGAGCAGCAGATCTACAACGACTTGGTACTGCTGGCTATGGACTTCGTGCCCCAAATCCAGCAGAACGCCCGCGCCATTGGCGTTACCGACTGCCTAGCTAGCTTCGCCACGACGGCGCGCCAGTACAGCTACGTGAAGCCGGTGATAGACGACAGCACCCTGCTTGATATCAAGCAGGGGCGCCACCCCGTCATTGAGCGCCAGCTCCCGCCTGGTGAGACCTACATTCCCAACGACATCCGCCTCGACCAAGAGGAGCAGCAAATCGTCGTGATTACAGGGCCGAACATGGCCGGCAAATCTGCGCTGCTGCGTCAGACTGCCCTCATTGTGCTCCTGGCGCAGATTGGCTCCTTCGTTCCCGCCGAAGCGGCTACGATTGGCGTAATCGACAAAATCTTCACCCGCGTAGGTGCTTCCGACAATCTCAGCAAGGGCGAAAGCACCTTTATGGTGGAGATGACCGAAACGGCCAGCATCCTCAACAACCTTTCTGATCGCAGTCTTGTGCTGATGGACGAAATTGGGCGCGGCACCAGTACTTACGACGGCATCAGCATTGCCTGGGCTATTGTAGAGCATTTGCATAACAACCCGAAGGCCAAAGCCAAAACCCTCTTCGCCACGCACTACCACGAACTCAACCAGCTCGCCGAAGACTGCCCGCGTGTGCGCAACTTCAACGTGGCGGTGAAAGAAGCCGACGGACGTATCCTATTCATGCGTAAGCTGGTAGAAGGCGGCTCCGAGCATAGCTTCGGCATCCACGTGGCGCGCATGGCGGGTATGCCGACGGCTGTGGTGCTACGGGCCAACGAAATCATGCACCACTTGGAGCAGGAGCGCGCCACCAGCAGTTTTGAAGATGGCCCCACGGAATTTGACGATGTGCTAGTTGGTTTGGAGGTCCAGCCTGCCGAAGCCGAAGGCAAAGTAGTACCCCTGCACGGACAAGCAACAGACACTCAGACAGCCCGTGGCCCGCGGCCACAACCTGCCGCGGCGGTAGCTACGGCACCACGTCCTAGCTTGCAGCTCAGCATGTTCGAGCCTGCCGACCCCGCTCTGGAGCGCGTGCGCGACTTGCTCCAACACCTCGACGTGAATACGCTCACCCCCATCGATGCTTTGCTTAAGCTCAATGAGCTAAAGCTAGCACTTGGCGGCAAGTAAGCTTGCCCTCATGCTGTCCGTAGCAGAAACACTAACGGCACATTTCTGCTACGGGCAGCACAGAGGAAAGTAAAAAAAGGCCCTGATTATGAGCTAGAAGCGTTTTTTGAATAATTTTTTCTGTCTTTTTTTAGCGCTACCTCTTGACAGAAAGAAAAACCAGTGTACCTTTGCAACACCATTCGCCACCGCAGTAACGCGGACGATAAGCGAGAGTAGCTCAGTTGGTAGAGCGCGACCTTGCCAAGGTCGAGGTCGCGAGTTCGAACCTCGTCTCCCGCTCCAACAAAAAAGACGTTGCCGAAAAGCAACGTCTTTTTTGTTTTTACTTCAAAAAAGGTAGAGGCAACCTATTATTTTCGGTGTCTACCTTCGTCAGCAGTAATTTTCTGCATCGAGCAACTTCAGCTATGCCGCCGAAAGTACCCGACGTACAGTTCTGCGAAGTAGTATCGCAAAGCTTGTCTATTGCTCAAGTAATCGTACGATTAGGGTTGGTGCCTGCTGGAGGTAACTATAAAACGGTGCAGACACGTATTGCTGCACTGCAATTAGATACCAGCCACTTCACAGGCCAAAGTTGGAACAGTGGATCACGCTATCGAAAGTTTGGTAAGTGTAAACCATTAGCTTCTATTCTAGTAGAAAATTCTCCTTATAAGTTCATGCATGGTTTGCGCAACCGGTTGCTGAAAGAGTCTGTAAAAGAGCACTGTTGTGAAGGCTGCGGGTTACGCGAATGGCGTGGCCAGCCGATTCCCTTAGAGTTACACCACATAAATGGTCGCAATAATGACCATAGAATAGAAAATTTACAGTTACTTTGCCCTAATTGTCACGCGCAGACTTCTTCTTACCGGGGCAAGAATCAGCACAGGGTACAGGCCGGAGTGGTGGAACAGGTAGACACGAGGGACTTAAAATCCCTTGCCGAATAGGCGTACGGGTTCGATTCCCGTCTCTGGTACGACGAGGTCACAAGACCTCTGAAAGAGAAAGAGGCCGTTGGTTCTGACAGCAGAACCAACGGCCTCTTTCTCTTTTACGCTTAGTCGTTTGGCTTTCTCCGGGTTTCTCACTGCGGACTTATTGCCAACAGGCTCTGATACTACACACCACTCGCTTCTTGCCAGCCTGTGCCCTAACCTAGGAGGTTGAACTAGCTAAACCAGAATAGACGGAGTGAGGTCAATGTAAGCAGGCTACATTACATAGGCGCAGATAGGAACAACTAGCTGGTTAATTCTACACAAAAAGGTATACAAGATCTTGTCCTTTCAGGTAATGCCAATCGGGTGTCTCTTTACTTTCTAGGACCGCTAAGCTCTACAACTTTGTGGCTTTTAAGGCTCTCTGATCTTGTTACTGTTGTGTTATCAAGTACGATTTAAGCACCTGCTATATGGTTGAGCTACTTTTTCATAAATCCATTATGCGTCAAACCAAGATATAGTTGATTATCAACTCGATATAAGGATGTAATAAATTGTATAATATCAATTCACACGAGGCTAAGCAAAAAGCATATTTTTTTGGTTAAAAGCCTTCTTCTTACCTAGGCTTTTGATTCAGATAAAGAAAACTTAACACGTGTAAAATATTGATAATTAACAATAAAAATAAACTTATTCGCTCATCTACAACGGTACTTTGGGTAAGAACAAATTGCCGCTATATACGTTCGAACAGCCAGACAAGACAAGCTTGTCATCTGCACTCTATTTTTATTTTTCCATGAATACCGAAGACCTAAAAGAACTCGTCAAAAACGGCCTAGCCGCTCAACAATCAGGTAGCCAAGTAGCCGCTGCTGCCACAGATGAAATTCAGAACGATGCCAAGCATCCGGAGCTGAAAGCAGCTCTCGAACAAGGCAACACTACCTCCAAGGAATGGGCGAAGCGCATCGAGCGCGCCATTGCTGAAGTAGGCGGCGTTGAGTCGAAAAATAACGACATTCTGGAAGCTCATTATAAAGTGAGCAAAGAAATTCGGGGCGAAGCCAAAACGGATGACGTACGTGACCTAGGAATCATTGCTAGCGGCCAATTGGCTCTGCACTATTGGATTGGTTCGTTCGGCACTGTGGCTTCCTACGCGGCAGCCGCTGGCTTCTCCCAAACCGAACAAGAAATGAAAGCATCGGTAGAGGAAGCCAAGAAAGCGGACGACCAGCACACAGAAATTGCCAAGAAGATTCTTGCCACCCAATAAGCTAGTATCACCCACCCTTTCCGTGCTTCCTTTGGTGTCAAACCACGAAGCATACACTAATCACCTAGTAAGCATACCACCCAGCCGTTGACAACAAAAAGCCATGCTACCGCCAATGAAGAAGGCGCGTTGGTCAGGCCACCTGGTGCGGCTATTTAAGTTGAGCTAGGTTCCATAACAAATAAGCTCCTGCTGCCAAGCCAACGCTTGCGGCAGGAGCTTATTTGTTATTAATGACATAACAACTTTTCTCCCGTGCGTACCACGCAGTATCAACGGACGTTTTTAACTATGGTATTTCCGTCTTGATATCAAATTGTAAGTCGCCGCTGAGGGATTGGTGTTCTAGGATAGAATCGTGCACGATGCGCGCCTGCTTGGCGGTTTGTTCGGCTTTGCGCAGAAAAAGGTCAGCTACGGCTGGCTGTTTGACGCGCCCGAAGTGCTCACCTAGCCGTTGCAACAGCATTTTTGTTTCTTCCAAACCGCGCATGGATTGGTAGAGCATGCTTTCGACCGACTCCGTTACTTCTCCGAGCAAGGCACTAACCGTATACGCATGGCCGGTATGACAACGAAAACGAATCAGGTCGCCTTCAATTAATTGCGTGAGGGCACCATGGCAATCGGGGCAGGTAAAGGAGGTCAGCACGCCCCGCTCGATAATGCCTAGCTCAAAGGCGTTGCCTTGTTTGGCAATGGCCAGCTCAAGTTGCAGCAACTCTAATTCTGCTTTGTCAGCGCGCTTCTTTGCAGACACTGGCTCCAGCGTTAAGCGCGTGAGTAGCGATGCTAGCTCAACGACTGGCACTACATAGTCGGCAGCGACGAACTGCAAAGCATTCAGGGGCATATCCGGGAACTCCGCATCTTTCGGCTCTTGTACCACCGTTAGGCCACCTAGCCGTTTGATGGCCCACAGCCCCGACGTACCATCGTCGAGGTAGCCGGTCAGGATTATCCCAATCACGCGCGGACCGTAGGAATAAGCCGCCGAACGGAATAGCGCATCAATAGACGGCCGAAACCGGTTCTCCTTGGGGCCTTTGGTTATTAGTACCTGATCATTCTCAATTAGGAGGTGGTGATCGGGGCGCGCTATGTAGATAAAGCCGGGCTGCATCTTTTCTCCGTCGTCGGCGTGCTTCACCGTCAGCGCCGATACGCGGTTCATGAGTTGGGGCAGAACGCTCGCGGAGCCGGCGCCCACATGGTGCACCACAAAGATAGGAGCCGGAAAATCAGGCGGCAGCGCAGCAGCTAGATCCAACAAAGCAGTTACGCCTCCCGCAGAAGACCCTATCACGACGATGTCGCGGCAAGGTTTGGCAGAAGGTGTTGAGGAACGTTGAGCCATATTCTTTAGAATAGGAAAAACACACCTAT
This sequence comes from Hymenobacter sp. GOD-10R, assembly GCF_035609205.1. Taxonomy (NCBI): domain Bacteria; kingdom Pseudomonadati; phylum Bacteroidota; class Cytophagia; order Cytophagales; family Hymenobacteraceae; genus Hymenobacter; species Hymenobacter sp. GOD-10R. Next base: position 777,430 of record NZ_CP141184.1, on the reverse strand, counting down.
GGCTTACGAGTATGCCGCGCAAAAAGCTACCTAAGCTAGATGGCAGTCCTTCTGCGAATTCCCACAGAGGGTTCTCTCTTGACGAAGCAGCGTTCGACTAGTCACCCGCCACGTTCTTCCAACCCGGGTTCAGCCTAGATGAAAAGCTGCTTTACGGGAGGTTATCTCATCCTACACAACTTCTCTAGGGCCTTTACTCGTGCCCGCTGCTCCTTTTCCCAATTAAAAGCAAAAACGTCGATTCCAATTTGCTAGTGGTCGATTCGAGCGGGCGACTTCTAGGTACTTCGAGCACCTTTGACTCACTACTCAGCAGCATACTCGAAAAGACCATGGAAAGAAAGAACTTCCTGAAAAGCCTCCTAGTAGGAGCCCTCTCGACTCCAGCGCTTATTTCCGCCTGCAGCAAGGATGACTCAGTCACTCCCACCGACTCTTCCAGCACTGGCTCGACGGGCACCACAACGGGGGGCACGACGAGCTCTGGCAGCTGCACCGTAGCACCCACCGAAACGGAAGGGCCTTTTCCGACTAAAACGCCCGCTTCGTATGTGCGCAGCGACATTACGGATGGGCGCAGCGGCTATAAGATGACGGCCAAAATCACCATCACGAGCAGTAACAGCAGCTGCGCGGCCCTAGCTGGCGCCCTAGTCGACATCTGGCACTGCGACGCCGAAGGCAACTACTCCGAGTACGGTGGCAGCGGCATGCAATCGACGAATTATACCTCGGTGCACTTCCTGCGCGGCCGGCAAACCACGGATGCCAACGGATTGGTAACCTTCACTAGCATCTTTCCCGGCTGGTATTCTGGGCGGGCCACGCACATTCACGTGCACGTGTACACGGCCAGCGGCACGTCGCTCAAGGTGACGCAAATTGCTTTTCCGGAGGGCACCGGCACGGCCGTAGCGGCTGTGAATGGCTATAAGAAAGGTCTCTCAGGCTATACGTCGAACGCTCAAGATAACGTGTTTAGCGACGGGTACACCGTGGAGCTAGCTACTGTGACGGGCAACACCACCGATGGCTTTCAGCTCGCCATCAGCCTAGCCGTGCCAGCTTAATTACCTGTGTAATTCAGTAAAAAGACGCTAGGGTTTTGCCTTAGCGTCTTCTTTAGTCTACGCTATGAGCAAACGTCTTATCACGCTATGTTATCGCAAAGTCATTGATAGCAGCGCCACTAAGCCCTGGGAAAAGATGGTGTTTGAGGACACCTACGCGGAGTTTCGGATGCAGGCTCAGCTGTATAATCAGGAGAAGCGCTACCGCACTTTCGGCGAGCTGCTGCACCACGCACCGGGCGCCGACAAGCTGCACTTTCTAGTGAGTGCGGCGGCCGTGGGCTACCTGCAACAGCTAAACGGAGTGGTACCGGATGTGCTCAACAACCTAGGTAAGCACTTCCTAAAGTTCTCAAAATTCCAGTTTGAGCTCATCAACTCCGACTTGCTGGATAAAAGCAAACACCAGGTAGCTATCAACTTTTACGCGGAGCCGCTGGTGTGGCACGATACCATTGGGACGTATTTGCTGGTTTCGGAACAGCAAGCCGGCGGCGAAACGCTCACCAACTTATTTCAGCTGCAACCTTACCTAGCGATTCACGCCTTGCAAAATATCGAATCAGATGAGCAAGCAAACGCCCGGTAGAATCTACCTAGCCGATCAGCGCGGCCTGACCGAAACCGCGCAGTTTCGGCGCTACAGCACGTTCAACTTTGGCTCTTACGCGCACGAGCACAAGAAGGCACTCGGCAGCTTGCTGGCAGTGAATGAGGAAATGGTAGCGGGTCTGCAACACATTACACTGCGCGCTCAGCAAACGTCGCACGTAGTTATTGTCCCGATAACGGGCGCTATCGAAGTGAAAGACTCGTTCGGCACTACATACATTGCAGATGTGGGCGAAGTACAAGTCATTACGCTGCCCGTCGCCAGTACCCTTGTGCTGACCAACCCGTACGAAGCCGACGTGGTGAGCTTCCTGCACCTCTGGATTAAGGCCGAAGAGTCGATCATGCCCGCGTTCAACTACTCGTTCCACTTCGACTTGGACCTAGTTGATAACAAGCTAGCCAACCTAGTCCCCGGTTCTGAGGCTAACAGCAGCAAGTCACTACTGCCTTTTTCGCTGCACCTAGGTCGCTTTGCGGGCCGCCACGAAACGGTATATCAGGCAAGCGACGCGGGTTCTTTGCTTTTCACCTTTGTCGTCGCGGGCGCTTTCGAAGTGGAAGGTCGGCTGCTGCACGAGAAGGACGGCCTAGGTCTGTGGGAGACAACGGGAATTGAACTGGAAGCGCTTAGCAACAATGCGCTAGTAGTCGTGCTGGAAGTAAATAGCAACGGACAGAAGCTAGCGTAGCTCACTGCGTCCGTTTCAGGCCGGCTAGTGCGGTGGGGTCGTTGGGGCGCACGAGCAGGGCTTTGCTGTAAAGCACGCGCGCGTCGGTTTTACGACCTAGGTTCAGGTAGCACCACGCCAAGGATAGGTTAGCGTCGTAGTCGAACGGATACAGATTTACAACCCGCTCGAAGTAGCGCACGGCTTTATCGTAAGCTTTCTGATTCAATAAGATAACGCCCATCCAATAGTTGGCCTGCGTATTTTGGGGGTCTACTTTCAGGATGGCCGCGTAGGTATTCTGCATCTGCGCCACTTGGTTTAGCGCATTAAGCGGCTTGATCAATCCAAACTTGGGCTCGATGGCATACGGCCGCTGCTCCACGGCTTTCTGGTAGTAGCTAGTCGAAACCGTGTAGTTTTTGGCCAGAAAGTACAGCCAGCCCAGCCGCAAATTTTGTTCGTAGGTGCCGGTATAAGCGCCGCGCAACGCCGAGATGGCGCCGTTGTAGTCGGCTTTCGCCTCGGCGGCGTAGCTGGCTGAGAAAGCCGCCGACTGATCTTGCGCCGCCGCCGGATACGCGAGCACCACCACCAAAGCACCCGTGAAGAATAGTTTTACCAAGTCCATGAAAGTCCCCCAGTCAGGGCATGTTGAGTATACAAGTCGGGTGAACTGATTTGAAAGTAACGAGCGACCGTATAATGAACGCGCAACCGCCACTGCTTGGTTAGTTGCCAGTACGCGTTTAGCCCCAAACGGTACTTCAACGGGTCGAGCAGGTTATACACGTAGGCACCGTCGAGCTCAGCTAGCACCGGTACTTTGCCAGGGCTCCAAAAGCCTTCGAGCCAAAAGCCAGGGCGCACTTGGGTTCCCATTCCTATCAAAGCATTTGGGAACGTACGGCCGCTAGAACGCACTACGCTAGCTCTGCCGAAGGTATAGAAGCGCAAACTGTGCAGCGGATAAAGGGTAACGAGCACATCCGCCTGGGTGCGCGTGGTATCCGTAATCTGCCCGGCATAGAATCCGAGCTTCACGTTCCAGGCGGGTCGACTGTATTGCACGGCTGTGTAGCCTAAGTGGCTTGCGTAGTGCTGCTTGCGAAAGCGAGAGCCGAAGTCCTCGTTGGATGGGGCAAATGAATTATCAATGTAATGGTAGCCTAGCTTCACTTGCACCGGCAAGCTAGCTTGCAGGGTAAGCAGCCCTTGGTATTCGACCTGCCGAATAGCATAGGGTGTGGAGCCTTTGAAGTCAGGTAGTTCTACCGTTTGCCCGTAGTACCCTAGCGTCTGCTCCAAGCTCAGGCGAGTAGCTAGCTGGCTAGACACACCCAGTCGCCCGTAGCCAGCGACACCGCGCCATTCGTTTGCAGCCGGCCGAAAACCTAGGTCGAAATCCAGTCCGCTGATCATTTTGGTTGCGACCAAGTGTAGCGGTCGGCGCACCGAATCGGGCAGGGTGCTTGCGGCGAAGCGGGCGGCACTCGTTTGGTTCATTTGTAAGTACGCCAGCGCCAGTTGCGTGCGGCTTTCCTCATCGGCTGGGTTGGCGGCCAGCGCACGGCCGTAGTGGCGAACAGCATCGGCGGGGCGTGTCAGTTGCAGAGCCGCGTAGCCGAGCCGTTGCCGCAACGCCGGGTAATCAGTCCCGACATGGAAGGCTGCTTTTCCCAACGAGTCCAGCGCCTGCCAGCGCCCTTGCTCTACTAAGCCTACACTTAGGCTATCGACGTACGGGAAGTCGCGCAGGTCTTGGGCGGCCAGCGGCAGCGCAGCTAGCCCCAGCACGGTGCTGGCCACCAGCACACATCTTAGGAGGAAACCGTGGAGCATAGCAAACGCTGCGTGTGTGAGCCTTGGTGAATAGTTATCTCCTGTAGCGCCCCGTCGCGCAGAGCGAGGTGGGCTTCCTGCTCGAAGGTAGTGCGGCCCAGTACGCGCACTGCCACGCGGCTGCGCAAGCACAGGGCGCGGGTGTGATAGGGGTTATCGGGCGTGCCGTATTGCAGCGTAAACTCCGGCTTGATAAACAGCCAGAAGGGCGCCAGCACGTCCTGCACTCCTTGTAGTCCGGGGCTGGTCACGAGCGACAAGGGGAAGGCGTCGTGCACCGTTTCGGTGGGCAAATAAGTCAACGGCACGCGGTAGGCAGCTAGGTACAGCTGATACAGCCACGCGTGCTGGGAACCCTGATAAGCAGTGAAGTAAAATACCGTGTCGTTGCGCTCGAAGTAGGCCGTGGCGCCGGTAGTGCGGCAGCGCAAATACGTTTGATTGTACGCATTCGTCAACGCTTCCCAGCGCTGCGCAGGGGCTGTGGGGTCGTCGGCGGAGCGCACATCCAGGCAATAGCCAGGCGCAAAAGCTAGGGCTTGGCGCAGCAGTGGGTTCAGCTCCGGATTACAAACAGTGTCGCCGACCTGCGGCACCGTGAAGCTATCAAACTGCTGGCCGCCGGCAGTTTGCGTCAAAAAGTAAGCCAATGGGTAGGCTAGCGTGCGCGAGCCGATATAGGGCGTGGCCTGCACCTGAAAGTGCAAGTGCGGCTCCGCCGACCGGCCCGAGTTACCGCAGTACGCCAGCACCGTTCCTTTCCGCACAAACTCGCCTACCTGCACCTGAGCGGAGTGGGCGCGCAAGTGCGAAAGTTTGGTGTACAAACCCGTCTGGTGGCGCAACACGAGGGTATTGCCCCAATTTTGGTGCGTGTTGGTAGCGCCGGGCGCGTTGTCGGCAATGTGCATGACCAAGGCTTCCACTACCCCATCAGCGGGCGCCAGCACAGGTTTGTTGAAGCAGTAATAGTCGGTGAGGGCGACGCCGGTGTTGTGGTAGGTTTTGCCATCGGCATCGGCCACCATAAAGTCGAGGGCATGGGCCCACTCGCCCTGGTGCGTGAGCCCGCTGTTGTAGCCCTGGGTCACCAGCCATTCGCCCCGGAACGGGAGGCTGAGCTGGTAATAGAGTTGGTGGCGTAACCTAGCTTGGTCGCTGCGGTACGCGTACAAGTTGCGCTCCGGCGAGTACGACTGAAACGGCGTGAGCGGCAACTCCTCGGGGCGTGTGCGCAGCAACAACGTGTACAATGCCAGCAACGCCGTGCCGCAAAAAGGCAGCGAAAACAGCGGCAAGCCAACGCCCGCCAGTAGTTTGCCGAGCCCCGTTATCAGCACCGCCGTCAGCGGGATGGTGGCTAGCCCCACCAAGTAGGACTTCAGAGAGGGAATGAGAAAAACGCCGCCCACTGCCAAGGCCGCCATCATGTAGTTGGCACCTAGGTCATAGTACGCCAAGCTGACCACCGGCCCGCCCGCAAGCAACCCAAAGCCACAAGCCCCCCCATATGCCAGCACCGACAGCGAGAACGCAATGCGCGAATGCCACAGCAACCCCACTGCGACCAGCAAGCCACCCGGCACACTATCTTGGAACAACACCGCGCTCAGGGCCCGCAGGTACGTGGTGATGCTCGATGGAATCGACCATTCGCCCACTTGCTGAGCTAAGCTTACTAACTGCTCGCCACCTAGGGCGTACACGTCGTTGAGCCAGTAAATGCTGGCTTCGTTCAGCAACAAGCCGTGAAACTGGTCGGCTGCTGGCACCAAGACCCAAATAGTGAGCAGAAAAGGCAATGACAACGTGGGCAATCCGCTCTTACCAAGCCAGCCGCTGAGCGCCACGGCCAGGAGCAGCCCCAGCAAAGCGCCCACGGCCAGCACCACCCAGAAAGCCCCCGTGATTTGGTAAAAAGTGCCAAGCGCCAAGCCCACCAACAACGCATTGAAGCTGTAGGCGCCAAGCTGAATCAGCTCTTCGCTGAAACCGCCCACCCTAGCTCCTGCTACGGCCAGACACGCGGCGGCCAAACCCGCCGCGCCCGCGCTTGGGTTCAGGAAGGTAGCTAGCAGCAACAGCACGGCAAAGCCCCGATGCTGCGAGAAGAACAGCAAACTATAGCTGCGCAACACCGCTGCTCCGAATGGCCCCACAACCGTGCGGATTCTGTTCACGGCCACTCAGTTAAGGCAATTGGATGGCTTGCAAATGCGCGGGCACTTGCTCTAACTGTTGCACATACTCTAGCGTTTCGGCCTGTCGAATGACGTGCGGCTGGCCCTGCTCATCCAGTAGCAGCACGTTGGGCCGCAGGTGAATGAACTGCTGCCACTGGCTCAGGTTGTAAGCGCCGACTTTGTGCACTACGAGCTGGTCGCCGGCATTGAGCAGCGGCAAGGTCACGCTTTCGCGCACCACGTCGATGTTCATGCACAAAGGGCCGCACAGCACGGTTTCTTCGGTGTGGTGCGAGAACTCGCCGGCGGGACTAATCTTGTGGTCGTACCAGTAGGAGGTGAACAGCAAGTTCACGCCAAAGTCTACAATGGTTGCGCGGCGACCGTCGGCTAGGCGCTTGGTCGCGAGTACAGTGCCCAGTAAGTAGCCCGCATCATCAACCAATGCTCGCCCAGTTTCCAGAATAAGCAGCGGTAGTTCATCGGGCCGGAAACCTGCTTTTTGGATGGTATCGGCAATGACTTCCGCAAACTCATCGAGCGAAGGCACGGCATCGCCGCCGGCCAGATAAGCCCCTTTCAGCACGTTTGCCGAGGGAAACCCGCCCCCTAGGTCTAGGTATTCAATAGGCGTGTTCAGCTGCTGTCGGCAGTTGTAAGCTAGGTCGCAGAGCTTGCTGGTAGCTAAGGCGTAGGCCTTGGGGCTGAGCATGAAGGTACCGATGTGGCAATGCAGCCCCACCAGCGTCAGCCGCCCCGACGCGACGATGCGCTGAATGGCGTTCCAGGCTTGGCCATTTTCGTAGTTGAAGCCGAACCGGTCCCACTGCGGATACACGCCCGTGTCCATGTTCACGCGGATGGCCACGCGGGGCGGGCGCGGCAGCTCCGCGGCTAGGTCGAGCAGGGCGTATAGCTCCTCGAAGTGGTCGATATGGAGAAGGGAGTCGTTTTCGGCGGCCCGTTGCAGTTCCGCCCGCGACTTTTGCGGCCCATTGAAGATGATGCGGTTGCCGGGCACGCCGTTTTGCAGCGCCTTTTCATATTCCATGCCCGACACTACTTCCGCCCAGGCACCTTCCTGGTGAAACACGCGGCACACCGCATTCAAGTAGTTTGTTTTGTAGGACCACGCAAACTGCACCCTAGGGTAGCGCGTGCGAAAAGCGCGCACGGCGTATTGATAATTACGTCGCAACTGCCGCTCACTCAACATAAACACCGGCGAACCAAACTCCGCCAGCAAGTCTTTCACAGCGGCGCCTTCCAGGTGCGTCACGGCCTGCAACTCGGTGCGACTGCCAAACTTGTTCATCGGCCCAGCCGTGAGCTTCTTCAGCGCCGGGCGTTCATAGCGGAGCTTTGCGGTAGTGTTCATTCGATAGAATCGGGCTTACAGTAATTCAAAGACTAGAAGAATACACAATTGAGGTTAGAGCTAGGTCTAAGCTCCCCTCCTTTTTAAGGAGGGGTTAGGGGTGGTTAAACTAGAGCTAGCTTGTCGTTCTACGAGAAGGACCACCCCCAACCCCTCCTTAAAAAAGGAGGGGAACTTAGACCTAGTAATAGCTTTTAGTTGCGTGCATAGTGGTATTGTGAAGTGTCTCATAGCTCACCAAAGGCCGAAATTTGGTGGAACTCGGTGTTATCCGTTATTAAATCCCAGGCGTAGCGGATGAACATGCGCCCGACCGCGTAGCCCTCGAAAGGCGGTACTTCTTCTCCCAAAGCTAGCTGCACCAGCGCGGCTGGCTGGTTTTGGCCGGCCGCAGCCGTCAGGTAAATCCAGGCGGGAAAGCGCGGGTTGATTTCAATGATATATAGCTCGCCCGCGGCCGTACGAATTAGCTCTAGCTCGAAACCGCCGCGCCAGTTCGTAGCAGCTACAAACTGCTCAGCCAAAGCAAGCAGCGTCGGATCTTCTAGCGTGATGCCGGCCCAGGCTTTACCCTTGTCCGTGATATAGAGCTTGCGCATAGGCACGGCGCTGATGAGGTTGCCACGGCCATCCCCCAGCCCGGCAATGTTGATTTCGTGGCCGGTGACAAACTGCTGCCCAATCACGGGGAGGCCCCACTTGGCGTGCAGTTGATGGAAGGCCTTATGCGCCTGCTCAAGCGTGTGAGCCACTACGGCATCGTAGAATTTACCCTTCACCACCAGCGGGTACCCTAGCTTCTCCCCTAGCTGCGCCACCTGTCCGGCGTGGTGCAACGGCTCATCGGCGGGCACCGACAGGCCGTGCTCAGCCCCGAAAGCATGCAGATGCAGCTTATCGCGGGCTTCCAGTTGGGCGAGCGTGGGCAGAAACGTACGGATACCTAGGGTCGTCAGCTGGGGGGCTAGCTTGATAAAGTTGGGCAGCTCGGCGTCGAAGTTGGGAATGATGAGGTCTAGCTTTTCCTGCTCATGAATGTGCGTGAGGCGCTCTAGCAGCGCCGCCGTGCCGGCGCCAGGATACGGCAACTGGTAGGTTTTGGCCACGAGCTCATGCAGGTAAATACCTGGCTCCAGCGCCTCGTAGCTCAGGCCAATGATGCGCACCGTGAAGCCGGAGCTTTCGTGCAACGCCCGGATAACGGCCACGCCGGGGCCAGGACTATCAATAGCGTTGAGCCCACTCACGGCGATGGTATAGCGCGGCCGGTTGCCGCCGGAAGCCTCCATATTAGTCGAGCAGGTTATGGTCGCGCAGTTGCGCGATTAGGTCGTCCCAATCTTTCTCCAACTGGCTAGGCTCCACCTCGTAGCGCCCCAAGATATGCGCCTTAATGGCCTCTGCCGTCTGTTCCTGCTTGAGCAACCCAATGATTTCCGCGGCCAATGGATTCGCGGAAAAGGAGTCGCCGGTGACCGGATTGAAGATAAAGCCCGTTTCGCTGGTTGCGATGTTCTTCTTGAGTTTCATGAGTACCGGACGCCGGCAATTGTGCTTGGTGAAGATACGGCAAGAACCTACTATCCGGCAGGTCCGCTCAGGAAACCACTACCTCGTGCCGACTGATATAGTCGATAATTGCTTCTACCTGATGCCGTTGCCGCTGAGGGCTGCATTGCCGCCCTACCAGCGTAGCGGCCCACTGCGCCATGCGCCGAGCGGGGCCAGGCACGGCTAGTATATCAGCCAGTGCCCGCGCGCACGCCGCCACGTCGCCGCGCGCGAAGAGGTGGGCCGCAGTCCGCTGCTCTTCTAGCAAATCGAGGGCATCGGCGGCGGCCACACTAACGAGCGGGCAGCACGAGGTCATGGCGCGCAGTAGGTTTAGGCCAGTGGCGTCGGCTTCGGTGGGCAGTAGCAGCACGTCTAAGGCGCGGTAAAACAAGATGGGCGTACTGGCATTGTGCAGAGGACGCAGGTGCACACAATGGTCCATCCGAAGCTGGTGCGCTAGCTCCCGCAGCTTCGCCCAGCGGCCTAGCTCCGGGGGCGTGTCGGGGCCGCCCATCAGCACCAGTTCGGCGGCGCAGCCATGTTCTTGCCGCATGCGGTACAGCGCCTCAATGGCAAACGCCGGCCCATCGCCCCCGCAGTCGAGCACGCCGATTAGGTGCGTGTGCTCGGGCAGGTCCAGCAGATTGCGCGCTGTTTGGGTCAAGCCGTGCCCGTGGTATTCTACCTCGGGCAGCAACGCGGGCGGCACGATCCACATGCGGCGCATATCTACGTGCGCCTGCGCTTGCAGCTGGCGAGCCAGCCGCGGCGACGGAGCCAGCCAAGCATCGACTCGCATCACTTGTTGCACCAACCACCAAGCCGGCAAAGCGCTGGAAGTGGGCAGCGGCTCTAGCTGGCGGTGCAACAGCCGCAGGCTCTTTTTGCCCCAAGCTTTAATGAAGTTGGCAAAAGCTAGGTCGGAGGCCCAAGTCGTCATCAACACCGAAATCTGCTGCCGCTCGAGCCAACGCGCCACCACACGCGCCGACCACAGGTTAAAACTTTTCCAGCGCACCGGGAGTGTGAAGCACGGCACCTGGTGCGCCTGAGCCTGCTGGTGCAACGCCGAGCCCGGCGCCACGATAAGCGTGACGGCGTGCGTGCCTTTATGCAGCTCGGCTGCCAAAGCCAGTATTTGCTCCTCGCGCATTCCCCAACTCGTGGAGAGGCACAGCATTGCGAGCGGCACCTTGTGGGCCGTTGGCTTTGTTACCGACGACAGCAGCTCAGATGTAAAGCGAGAGACCATAACGGTGCAGCTAGGTAAGAGCCATGAGCTCAACACAAACGTAGTCGCCTTTTTCCGTCTACCTGAACTATAATAGGCCACTTCGCCAAACACCTAGACGACCGGGATTTTTTCGCCGCCCATTTCAGATCTAGCAACGCGGCACGAGCGGCATACGACCCTGCCGATACTCGTTACGATCTTGCCACCCAACCTTCCTTCTATCCGCAAACGCACAAAAGTTAGCGCTGATCGGTAAACTTCCGCTAGTGGCCGAACCGCCGCCGCTTACTACGTCCTCAAACGTGTACTTTGCTTTTCCTTTTGTTTCTGAAAGCCCGTGTCTTTACCGCCCTTCTTTTTACGCTACGCGCCTACGGTGCTGCTTCACGCGCTCATTTGGGGTTTGGTAGGCGTGTTGCTGTCCTTGCCCCCACCGGGCCAGCCGGCTCCGTTGCCGAGCGCTTTTTGGCTCAAGCAGGGGGTGGTGTTTGGCGTGCTCGTCGCAGCGTTTTACGCGAATGTGCTGGTTGTGGCGCCGCGCCTGCTCTACCGACGCCGAGTGCTGCTCTACCTAGCTTTGTTTGCCGGCGCCACGCTCCTGACCCTTGCCGTGCATCAGCAGCTTGAAGAACGACTGCGAGTACCCGAGCTGCTGGCCCAAGCCCGCGAAGATGCCCTCAACGTGAACCCATGGTGTGCTCCGCGGCCCCACATGCAGCTAGGTCCGGGCGAAGAACCCGCGCTTTTCAACCCTGGTATTCTGCTTATTACGCTACTCACCTTAGGTCTGGGCACGGGCCTGACGGCGGTGCAAAAAGGGCAGCGCGACGCCCAAAGCCGGCAGCTCCTGGAGCAGGCGCGCATGGCCACGGAGCTGTCGTTGCTAAAGGCGCAGATCAACCCGCACTTCTTCTTCAACACGCTCAACAATATTTACTCGCTTACGCTCATCGACGGCGACCAGGCGCGGGCGGCACTGCATCAGCTCTCGCGCATGATGCGCTACGTGCTCTATGAAACGCCCGCCGATACTACGTTGCTGAGCCAGGAAATCACCTTTGTGCGCGACTACATCGACCTGATGCACCTGCGCCTGACCGATGAAGTAACCGTCACGTTTGAAGTACCCGAGCCGCTGCACAACGCCCCGATCGCGCCGATGCTGCTGCTGCCGTACGTAGAAAATGCGTTCAAGCACGGCATCGGCTCCGACGGCAACAGCCATATTTACGTCGCCATCCGGCAGCCTACCGAGCAGACGCTGGAGTTGGAAGTACGTAACAGTTTGTTTCCCAAGCAGGCCACGCTCGATGAAGGTGGCGGTATTGGCCTCACCAATACGCTGCGCCGCCTGGAAGTACTTTACCCAAACCGCTACTCGCTTACCGTTACCGAACGCACGCCCGACAACGAATACCGCGTCCTTCTCACCCTTACGCTCCTATGATCCTCAACTGCATTGCCGTCGACGACGAGCCCCTGGCGCTCAAGCTCGTTTGCACCTTCATCGAGCAAACCCCCTTTCTGCGGCTAGCCGGCAGCTACCGCAAATCGGTAGAGGCCCTGCGGGCTCTCGCCCAAGACCCAGCAGTAGACGTCATATTTCTGGATATTCAGATGCCCGATCTGAACGGTTTGGAGCTAGCCAAGGTGCTAGACAAAGGCCCCGGCAACCGAGGCCCGCGCATCATCTTCACCACGGCTTTCAATCAGTTTGCCGTCGAGGGTTTTCGGGTGGATGCGTTGGACTACCTGCTTAAGCCATTCAACTACGATGAGTTTCTGCGGGCTGCCCAGAAAGCCAAGGCGTACGCCGAGCTTATGCAAAGCCCGCCCCCAGTGCCCGCGCCGACTACTGAAACGCCCGCACTGACTGGACCACCCGCTGAAGAATACCTCTACTTAAAGGTAGAGTATCAGCTTGTACGCGTTGATTACAGCGACATTCTGTACATCGAAGGGCTCAAGGACTACATCAAAGTGTACCGCAAGAGCGAGCCCAAGCCGCTGTTGTCACTTTCCAGCTTGAAAGCACTGGAGGACCGTCTGCCGTCGCAGCAATTCATGCGTATTCACCGCTCGTACATCATCGCTTTGAATCAAATCAAGTCCATTACGCGCAGCACCGTACAGATCGGCGACATGACGATTCCGGTGAGCGAGCGGTACCGCGAAACGTTCGATCAGTTCTTTAGCCGCTGGAAATAGCGCTTATTGTTCAAGGCGTTGTGCCTCGAGCAGATGCAATGAATGGTGAGGCAAGAGGCTCAGACGGCTAGGGTGGAGCTCGCCGTTCACCGATAAAAAACGGGTAGTTGTCTAGGTACTTTGGCAAGTGGCCTATTCTGCCTAAAGGAAGGCTAGCAAGGATGGTAGCTTCGGCAAGCCAAGTGCCTCTCAGCGCAGTATTAGGTTGCTATAGCAGCTTACAGGCTTGAGAGAGGACTTGAGGCTTTATCGTCTACTCCACCTTATGCCTCCTCTCTACCCGTGAAAGCCGCTCTTTCTACTTGGTCATTGGTGAGTAGCCTTTGCTTTTTACTGGCAGTTGCTTGTCAGAAAGACGATGCGGTCAGCCCTGGGGCTAGCGCCGCCGCCACAACGACCACTGCCACCACCAACGGCCTAGGTGCTCTGCCCCTTACCGTAACTGCGCCCGCCGATAATGCTTCAATGGCGGCCAAAATCAACCTAGGCCAGGCGCTTTTCTGGGACCCGATTCTCTCGGGTAGCCGCGACGTGAGTTGTGCGAGCTGCCACCATCCGGCCAGCGGCTACGCCGATCAGCTCGATCTGCCCATTGGCGTGAACGGGCAAGGCCTAGGTGCCACACGCCGCTTTCACGCGCCCAACGATATTCCTTTTGGCAAACGCAACACCCAAACGCTGCTGAATGTCGCCTTCAACGGTATCGGCGTGGATGCTGTGTGCAACCCCGTGACGGCGCCCATGTTCTGGGATGAGCGGGCGCAGTCCCTGGAAGCGCAATCCTTGCTGCCGATTGCCACGCTAGAAGAAATGCGCGGGCACCAGTTCAGCGAAGCAGCGGCTCTGGATTCGGTCGTGAGCCGGCTGCGGCGTATTCCGCAGTATCAGCAGCAATTCGCGGCGGTATTTGGCGGCGCCGCGCCCATCACGGCCACTAACCTAGGCAAGGCGCTGGCCTGCTTCGAGCGCACGTTGGTAGCAACGGACACGCCCTTCGACCGCTACATGCGCGGCGACCAAACGGCCCTAACCACTCAGCAAGTACAGGGCCTGAATGCCTTTGTGCAGAGTGGTTGCCAGAAGTGCCACAGCGGCCCTATGCTTTCTGACTACCAACTGCATGTGCTCGGCGTAGCCGATAATGGCAAGCTTACCACTTCCGATTCGGGTCAAAACGGTACGTACGCATTTCGCACACCTAGCCTGCGCAACCTCGCCGCGACGGCACCTTACATGCACAGCGGCGTGCTCACCACCCTAGCCGACGTGCTCCGCTTCTACGACGCGGGCCGCGGTACACCTACTTCGGCCAACCCCCATGTGCCCCGCAACAGCCTCGACGCGTTATTCCCTCGCACCGTGACCAACCAGCAGGCCATCATTGCTTTCCTAGGCTCGCTCAACTCCGATACCTACGACAAACGCGTGCCGGCGCAAGTACCCAGTGGCTTACCCGTCGGTGGCAACATTCAATGATTCTCCCTACAAGCTTACCCAGTTCATTTTTTTCACTTTTACCCATTCTACACTCATGAAGACCTCTTTAATCCTCCGTGCTGGCTTTGCCTTGTTGCTCAGCACCAGCCTCCTAAGCTCCTGCGAAACCAACGACGTAGTGCCAAGCACAGAAAGCAGCAGCAGTACTTCCAGCGCCAAGTCTTCGGGCACCAGTACTTCTAAAGGTGGCTGCAAGAAGGCGCCAACGGATACCACTTCTACTTCTTCCACTTCGCACTCGTAGTGCGGCGACTCGTGCGACCTAGGCTCAGCACACCTATAGCCTAGGTCGTATGCTTTGTTTGATTCCCGACTGGTTGTGCCAGTCGGGAATTCTCGATTTTTCCACACCTTACGCTTGATTTACGCTTACGGCGCCCGCCCGGTCTGCTATGGTGAAGTTGTTCCAAAAGCCGTTTTCCTGTTTCTGCCTTATCCTTTTGCTGCTAGCCAGCAGCATTTCGTCGGCGCGCGCCACGCACATTGTGGGTGGCGAAATGGAGCTGCAGTACAAGTCAGGCAGCACCTACACGCTGAGCCTGAACCTGTACTTCGACGTCATCAATGGGAATCCGGATGCGGAAGACTTGACGTTGACCGCCGGTATTTTCGATAAGGCCACCAACCGCCGCATGGCGCTAGTGGTGTTGCAGCGCCTGAGTCGAACGCCCGTGCAGTACACCAATCCAGCCTGCACCGTTTCGAGCCTTAGCACGCGCAAGATTGTATACAGCGCCGATGTTACGCTGCCCGCGGCTACGTATACGAGCACGGCCGGCTACTACGCGGCCGTCGAACGCTGCTGCCGCAATCAAACCATTAGCAACATCGTGTCGCCGCTCACGGCCGCCCAGACGTTTTACCTGGAGTTTCCGGCCGTCGTGCGCAATGGGCAGTCGTTTGTTGACTCCACGCCGCGCATCTTCCCGCCCCTCGGTGACTATGCCTGCCGCAGCGAGCTGTTTTACTACGATTTTGGAGGCCAAGATGCTGATGGCGACTCGCTGGTATATGACATGGTGACGCCCCTGAACGGCCACTCTTCCAGCCTCGACCCCGCGCCCACCCCGGAAGGCGCGCCGTACACCACGGTTACCTGGACCACCGGCTTGGGCACCCAAAACCAAATTCCGGGGAACCCTACTCTCGGTATCGATGCCCACACAGGTCGCCTCACCGTACGGCCTTCGCAGCTCGGCTTGTTTGTGTTCGGGGTGCGCTGCTCGGAATACCGTAAGGGCGTGAAGATCGGCGAGACGCGACGCGACTTCCAGATTTACGTCCTCAACTGCCCGCAGAACACGGCACCTAGCTTGCAGCTCTTTACCGCCGCTACCGGCGCTCGCGCGTACAATCCGGCCCACGACACCCTGAAGATCAAGCCTGGCAGCGACCACTGCATCCGCTTGCGCTACACCGACGCCGATGCCAATTCTCGATTAACTGTGTCGGCCGTACCGGTCAACTTCACCAGCGCCGCTACCGGACCTAGCTTCACCACCGCCACCAGTGGCACCGTGCGCGCCGCTGGCTCCCCCGACACGCTCACGGCCACACTCTGCTTCCCCGAGTGTTTCGACACCAAAAAGAAAGTCTATCTGCTCGACCTCGTCGTAGCCGATAACGGGTGCAGCCTGCCCAAGCGTGACACCGTGCGCTTAGCTTTCATGGCCGAGCCGCTGCCAAACATCCCCGCCGTACTGACCACCAGCTTTCAAACGGTCAGCGCCACGGGGGCAATCGTTCCGGTTCGGGTTCCGCTGGGCAGCACCTACACCGCCACCCTCACGGGTACTGACGCCGATAAGAACCCGTTAGTGCTCAGCGCCCAAGGCCAGGGGTTCGACCTAGCTGCTATGGGCATGAGTTTCACCGCGCAAAACGGCAACGGCACCGCCAACGGCCTTTTCCAGTGGCAAGCCACCTGCGACGCCGCTCAAGTAGCAGAAACCTTAACGGTCGTTTTTCAGCTCCAGGAAACGTCGTCTTGCGAAAAGCTAGCCTACAGCCGCACCGTACAGTTTGAAGTAGTACCCGCCACCGATACCCTCAGCTTTCTGCCCCCCAACGTCATTACGCCCAACGGCGACGGCCTCAACGATGTGTTCACCATCCCGAGCCTGCCTGCCGACTTCTGCGACGTGCGCTTCGCTGGCATCAAGATTTTCTCACGCTGGGGCAACGAGGTGTACCGCTCACCTGAACGTACTTTCCGCTGGAGTGGCATTGGCAGCTCCGGCGTGTACTACTACCTCATCACCTACACCGACGGCCGCAAATATAAAGGCACGCTTACGGTGCTGCCGTAGGAGCTAACTTTTGACAATAACAGAATAAGAGAAGAATATAGCTAGTAAGATGTCGCCCAAACGCACAGATCAAATTGGTATGATTGTGCAGCTTTACGTAGGTTGCTTCTTATTACTGTTGCTACAATGTCTTTTATAAAACGTGAGTATTCGCACTATTTTATTGCGGGTGCAGCTGGTTTACTTCTAGCGCTGTTGGGCCGTTTCGTCTTTGCTAGCGACTTATTCCATGAAGCAGGCGGCTTATTGATGCTCTGCTTTCTAGTACTCGTTCCGGCCGCACTTGGTGCTACGACAGCCCATTTCACGCCTGCTACTGCTACTAGATCCTGGCGGACTGTGTGGGCTCCCTTTCTTACAGTTCTGCTATTCTTAGCTACCGCTTTGCTCTTTCACTTAGAAGGAATGATTTGCGTGCTGATCATCTTCCCAGTTTTTCTATTTACCTCCTGGATCGGTGCAACAATTTATGTGGTGATGACCCAGGACAAAACTGATGAGACGAAGAGTTACACCTTAGTAGCTTTTGCACTTCTGCCGTTTTTATTAGCTCCCGTTGAAAGCCAGTTCATTGCTCCTACTAGTTTACGACGAGTCGAAAATACCATAGTTATCCAAGCACCAGCTACGGTGGTATGGCACCATATCATCCGTGTTCCTGCTATTCAGGCACATGATCTAGGACCTAGCTTAATAGACAGAATTGGCTTCCCGCGTCCCGTTGAAGCTACTTTAACGCACGAAGGAATAGGTGGTGTACGCCATGCTACTTTTGAACGAGGCGTTGAGTTTATCGAAACTGTAGACGTCTGGGAGCCACAGGAACGCATTTCGTTCAGCATTACGCCTAATACTGCTACTATTCCTCCCACAACCTTCGATGAGCACGTGACAGTTGGAGGACGCTTTTTTGATGTACTGCGCGGCACTTACGAGCTGAAACAGCTGAGTCCTACTCGTACTCGCCTCATCTTGTACAGTCAACAACGGCTCAGCACACGGCTCAATCCGTATGCTGGATTATGGACTGACTACGTGATGAGCGAAATTCAACGTCGAATTTTAACTGTTATCAAACATCGATGTGAGGCAGCCTCCGTGTTGGCTACTAACTAAGGACTTGTTAAAGACAATACAAAAAAGCCCCGCCGGACCAAAATCCAACGGGGCTTTTTTATTTCTAAATACCCTAGCTTTTCGCTACAAAATCACCGTCTCAATGCCAATCTGCGCGGCTACCTTGCCGGTCAGTTCGCGCACAGCGGTAGCAATACCTGCGGCATCGAAGCCACATTCTTTGTAGAGCTCATCTTGAGTGCCATGCTCCACCACGCGGTCCGGAATGCCGAGACGCTTCACGAGCACGCTATAGCCGTGGTCGGCCATAAACTCCAGCACGGCCGAGCCGAAACCTCCTTGCAAGCAGCCGTCTTCTACCGTCACAACAGCTTTGTAGCGGTTTAGGATATCGTGCAGCATCTCCTCATCAAGCGGCTTAGCGAAGCGCATATCAAAGTGGCCGGGCTCTAGGCCTTCGGCTAAAAGCTGGTTCGTGGCGCGCACAGCGTAGTTGCCGATGTGGCCGAAGCTCAAAATCGCTACGCCTTCACCTTCGCGGATTACACGCCCAGTGCCAACGGTGATTTTCTTGAATGGCGTGCGCCACTCGGGCATCACCCCTTCGCCACGTGGGTAGCGAATGCTAAACGGACCAGCATCGGGCAGTTGGGCCGTGTACATAAGGTTGCGCAGCTCGCTCTCGTTCATGGGGGCCGATACCACCATGTTCGGGATGCAGCGCATAAAAGCAATATCGTAGGCGCCGTGGTGCGTGGGACCGTCGGCACCGGCAAAACCAGCTCGGTCGAGGCAGAACACCACGTTCAAGTTTTGCAGCGCAACGTCGTGTACCACTTGGTCGTAGGCCCGCTGCATAAACGAGGAGTAGATGTTGCAGAACGGCACCAAGCCTTGCGTAGCTAGGCCGGCTGAGAATACCACAGCGTGCTGCTCGGCAATGCCCACGTCGAAAGCACGATCGGGCATGGCCTCCATCATGATGTTCAGCGAGGAGCCCGACGGCATGGCCGGCGTCACACCCATGATCTTGGCGTTTTGCTTAGCTAGCTCCACAAGGGTATGTCCGAACACATCCTGGTACTTCGGCGGCTGAGGCTTGTCGTGGTGCTTTTTGTAGATCTCGCCCGTAATCTTATCGAACAAGCCGGGGGCGTGCCACAGCGTCTGATCTTTCTCGGCTAAGGCGTAGCCTTTGCCTTTCACCGTCACGCAGTGCAGGAGCTTGGGACCGGGAATGCTGCGCAAGTCGCGTAGGATAGTCACCAAGTGGTTTACATCGTGTCCATCAACTGGACCGAAGTAGCGGAATTTCAGCGCCTCAAAGAGGTTACTTTGTTTCATCAAAGTAGCCTTCATGGCGGTTTCCACCTTGCGGGCTATGTGCTGCGGATTTGGGCCAAACTTGCTCAGCTTGCCAAGCACGTTCCACAGCTCGTCGCGCACTTTGTTATAAGTACGCGAGGTAGTAATGTCGGTTAGATACTCCTTGAGCGCGCCCACGTTGGGGTCGATGCTCATGCAGTTATCGTTAAGAATAACCAGCAGATTGGAGTTTGTGACGCCCGCGTGGTTTAGGGCTTCGAAGGCCATACCGGCCGTCATGGCACCGTCGCCAATTACGGCAATGTGCTGCCGGTCGTTCTCGCCTTTATATTCGGATGCCACCGCCATACCGAGGGCCGCGCCAATGCTGGTGCTGCTGTGGCCGACGCCGAATGCATCATACTCACTCTCGCTCCGCTTCGGGAAGCCCGACATACCGTTGTAGCGCCGATTAGTCGGAAAACGGTCGCGCCGTCCGGTCAGGATTTTATGGCCGTACGCTTGGTGGCCCACGTCCCACACGAGCTGGTCGTAGGGCGTGTTGAAGATATAGTGCAGGGCCACCGTCAGCTCCACTACACCGAGCGAAGCGCCGAAGTGGCCACCGTAAATCGAAACGGAATCAATAATAAATTGTCGGAGTTCTTGGCTTAGCTGTACCAGCTGATCTTCACTGAGTTTCTTAAGATCATCGGGCGAGTTTATAGCCGCCAGCAATTCACCAGGTTCGACAATCATCGTGAGAAGGGAACAGAGAGTAGAGAACTGTGAGCAACAGACGTCGAGGCTAAAATGTTGAGACTACGGGGGTATGCTGACACGTACAATGGTCAAAGTTACGGGTTTTCTGCTTGACCGGTTGTTGTGTTTGTTACACAACCATCTTGGTTTTACCCTAACGCCTGTACAAGGACTACGCCACGGCTTCGCATCGCTTTCGCTTTCTGCAACCATAACAACGAATTCACAGCCGGCTCCGCCTGTACTACGTACTTTTGCTTATCACCCCACGCCTATGCCCCTTACCCAACAAAGTCAGGATCAACAGCTACTCGATAAGCTCAAACCCTCGCGCATTATTCTGCCGGTGCTCATCGGCATCGGGGTTGTTGGCTTCATGTTTTGGCGCAGCTACCAACCCGGCGACCTAGCCCCTTTGCGCAATGCCAAGGAGCAATGGCTAGTCATCACGTTCGCCGTGCTCATGGCTCGCGACCTAGGATACATTTACCGCATTCGGGAAATATCAGAGCGAGTACTAAGCTGGCGCCAGAGTCTCGATGTGATTATGATCTGGGAATTTGCCTCCTGCGTGCTGCCTTCGGCGGCGGGTGGCACCTCGGTAGCGCCGTTTATTCTAAATAAGGAAGGTATTACCCTAGGTAAGTCCTTGGCCTACGTGATGGTTACGGCGCTGCTGGACAACATTTACTACGTCATTGCCGTGCCAATCGTGGTGCTTTGGGCCGGAGAAGGGTTGTTTCCGGAAACCTTGAAAGGCGCTTTTGCCGCCTCCATCCGCGTGGCGTTTATTGTAAGCTATGTGTCGGTAACGCTGTATGCGTTTGCCATGGTCTACGCGCTATTTATCAACCCAACAGCCATGAAGCGGCTTTTGGTACGGCTGTTTTCATTCCGATTGCTGCGCCGGTGGCGGCCTAGCGCTTACAAGCATGGCCAAGAAATGGTAGCGGCTTCTGCGCAGCTCCGCGGCAACAAGGCCGGTTATTGGATTCGGACAGCACTAGCAACGGCCTTCGTCTGGACGGCGCGCTACTTGGTTATCGGTTGCATCATTGCGGCCTTCATTCCGATCAACTTCGGGGAGTTTTGGGTCATTTTTAGCCGCAACATGGTGTATAAAATTGTGCTGCTGGTAGCCATTACCCCCGGCGGTGCAGGCATTGCTGAAGGAGCTTTTCCGCTCTTCTTCGGCCGCTTTATCGGCACGGCCACCATGACCAACTTCGTCATTCTGTTCTACCGCATCGTGACCTACTACCTGTACTTGGTGCTAGGTGCCGTCTTTCTCCCCCGCTGGGTAGCCCGGGTTTTCAGCCGCCCAACGACTCCAGCAGCAGAGTAAATTCTCTGACAACTTATCATCTTGATCCATACAAGAACGTCGTGCTGCGCTGGTCGTAGCACGACGTTCTTGTATGAAGCTCAGCACCTAGCTTACTTTAGCGGCGGGCTGACCACATATTGCTGAATGAATTCCGACATAGCCGCCGATTGGTAATCACGGTTGCTCTTTTTGCGGAAGCCGTGGCCTTCATCTTTGGCCATCATGAACCAAGCATCGTTGCCATTTTTCTTGAGGGCAGCTAGCATCTGCTCGGCTTCGGTGTAGGGCACGCGCGGGTCGTTGTGACCTTGCACGATCATCATGGGCTTGGTAATCTTCTGCACGTTGTTGAGCGGAGCCGTTTTCTCGAAGAAGGCGCGCATGGCAGGCTGGCGTTCATCGCCGTACTCGGCCCGGCGCAAGTCTTGGCGGTAGGGCGACGTGTTTTGCAAAAAGTGACGAAGTTGGAAATGCCTACGACATCGATGCCGGCGCGGAGCCGGTCGTTGAAATGCGTCATACAGGCCAGCACCATGTAGCCGCCATAGCTGCCGCCATACACGGCCACGCGGCTAGGGTCGAGGTCTGGCTGGGTGGCAATCCAGTCGAGCAGCTTGCCGATGTCCTGCACCGAATCTTCGCGCTTCATGCCGTTGTCGAGGGCTAGGTAGGTTTTAATTCAACTGGCCTAAATCGGCATCGTTTGAGCTGAAGCGGTAATTACCTAGGCTAGCTCAGCCACAGCCATGAGCACAAAAAAGCCTTCCTGCATGCTGCAAGAAGGCTTTTTTGCTGTTGTTCAAAATTTGGCGGTGCGGCGCTAGCTTAGTCGGCTTCGAGCATCATTTGCGAACCGTCAGGAGCTTTCAGCGTGATTTCGTCTTTGGTTAGGTTTACCACGTCGAAAGCCAGTGAGTTCGGTGCACCATCAGGAGTCAGCGTGATTTTCTTACCAGCCTGGTCGAAGGTGTACTTGCCTTGCATCGACTGCGCAGGCGAGGTCATGTTGAAGTTGCCGTTGGCGTAGAAACGCAGCTCTGTCTTCTTATCGGCGCTGGTTTGATCCACCTTTTCGCCAGTGGCATTCGTTTCCTTGTCGGTTTTCCAAACTTTGCTTTCAGTACCGTAGAGCAGGTTGGTTTCGCCTACTTTGTTTTCCTGCTTACAGCTAAAAGTAAACAGCGATACGAGCATCAGCAGGCTAGCTAAGTAGCGCAAGGGAGATGACATGGTTTTCATGCGGATTAGGGGATAAAGTTAGGGAGAGAGAAAAGGGTACAAATGACACGCAACTGCCAGTTGCAAACAGCTACGCAGATGGGCTTCATACGATGAAGACCGCCTAGGGTTAATGATGGTCCTCAGCCGTTTATCTTGCAGCAACTTAATTGCTAGGCTCGCGTAATATTCCCCAACAAGGCTATAACTGGCTCTATTACAGTCCAGCTGCCTTTCCCCTTACCCTAAACCGGCCTACACCATGGGACTATTTGATTTTTTGAACAAAGGCGAAGAGAAGCCAGTTCAGCCAGCTGAGAAGCCTGCAGCCGGCGCCACAGATTTCTTCGGCAACGCGGCTCAACCAGCTACGACTACCGCCGCTCAAGGCACCTCTTACACTATTGTAAGCGGCGATTCTCTCTCGAAAATTGCTAAAAACCATTACGGCGACGCTAGCAAATGGCATCAGATTTATGATGCGAACAAGGCTATCATCGGCGCTAACCCTGATCATATCGAGGTAGGCCAAGTGCTTACACTCCCCCAACTCTAGTTCATGCCTTTTTTGCGCAAAAAGGTAGAAAGACGCCGTACCATTTTGGTGCGGCGTCTTTTTTTGTTGACCCAAGCTATTTCTGCTGATTTCCAACTAAGCATATCGCCGAGAAAAAATCAACATTTTTTTCTCGTTCGCTTGCATTATTGAAAACCAGCTGTACATTTGCCTTCACCAAACAGGTACTCCTCCGTTAGAGACGGAGTAGTTTTCTTAAGATTTATACAGAAGCGGCGAGAGATTAGGCTCGAAGACCCGCTGGCAACCATCGATCATCGAAAGGTGCCAATTCCTGCCCACTCAAAATTAAAGTGGGAAATATAAGTTGAGTACCATGAAAAACTCCTCGCTTACCACTTACTACCCATCATCTGCCGCCGCTGCTAACGTATGCCCCGGCTCGCCGATGAACCTGTACGCTCTGGCTTCGGCCACCGACTGCTCCTGCGCTTTGCTTTCTAGCCCAGCAGTCATGCGAATGCGAATGCGCACTTGTGGCGCGTGTTGTAGCTAGGCTACGCCCTAGCTTTCCCCCGCTTCTCCCCTAACTGTATTGCTGCTAACGCCTTCTGCGCGCGGCTACTTAGGTCACTCTGCTCCGCCAACGCTTGTTTTGGCTTTGGAGCAGCCCACAGCGGGGCATTTGTGCACTCTGAGTTGCACTTTTCTAATTGTCTTCAAAAACCTCCTCTTCAATACTTCTCTCAATCATGTCAACGCAAAACCTCCACTTCGAGACCCTTCAACTTCACGCTGGTCAGCAGCCCGATCCTACTACTGGTGCTCGTGCTGTACCCTTGTATCAAACTACTTCGTACGTATTCAAGAATGCCGAGCATGGTGCTAACCTCTTCGCCCTGAAAGAGTTTGGCAACATCTACACCCGTCTGATGAACCCCACAACAGACGTGTTTGAGCAGCGTATAGCCGCGCTGGAGGGTGGTGTAGCTGCGTTAGCAGTAAGCTCCGGTCAAGCGGCGCAGTTCATTGCTCTGAACAACATTCTGCAAGCTGGCGACAATTTCGTGAGCACATCTTTCCTGTACGGTGGTACTTACAACCAGTTCAAGGTAGCGTTCAAGCGCTTAGGTGTTGAGGCTCGCTTCGCTGACGGCGATAAGCCTGAGAGCTTTGAGGCGCTAATTGACGAGAATACCAAGGCTATTTATCTAGAAACCATCGGCAACCCTAGCTTCAGCGTTCCAGATTTCGAGAAGATTGCAGCTATTGCCGAAAAGCATGACCTGCCGCTAGTAGTTGATAATACCTTTGGCGCGGGTGGCTATTTGTTCCGTCCCCTGGAGCATGGCGCGCACATCGTTGTAGAATCGGCGACTAAGTGGATCGGTGGTCACGGTACCAGCATCGGCGGGGTGATTGTGGATGGCGGTAAGTACGACTTCGGTAATGGCAAATTCCCGCAGTTTACGGAGCCGAGCGAAGGCTACCATGGCCTTGTATTCAACGACGTATTTGGCAAGAATGGCCCCTTCGGCAACATCGCCTTTATCATTCGGGCCCGGGTAGAAGGTCTGCGTGACCTAGGTCCTTCGATCAGTCCCTTCAACTCTTGGCAGTTGCTGATTGGCCTCGAAACCCTGTCGCTCCGCGTAGAGCGCACGGTGGAGAATGCCCTGAAAATTGCTACTTGGCTGGAGCAGCACCCACAGGTAGAAAGCGTAAACTACGCCGGCTTGCAAAGCAGCCCTTATTACAATATGGCGCAAAAGTATCTGCCCAAAGGTGCCGGTGGCGTATTGACCTTCAGCATCAGAGGCAGCAAGGATACCGCAACGCAATTCATTGATAATTTGAAGCTGGTGAGCCACCTAGCAAATGTAGGTGATGCTAAGACGCTGATCATTCAGCCTTCGGCTACTACGCACCAACAGCTATCGGAGGAAGAGCAGCACGCTGCTGGCGTAACGCCCACCCTCCTACGCTTGTCGGTAGGTATCGAGCACTTCGAAGACATCAAGGCTGACTTATCGGCCGCTTTCGATGCCGTAGCCAACGCTGCTACGCCCGACGAGTCAGAAAGCGCTCTGTTGCAGCCTGAAGTAGAACACGCGCAGCCGCTGGAAGTCTAAAGAGGAGACATAGGAGGGCGCGCTGCCTTAGAGGTGCGCGCCCGTCTTTCCACTTGGCTGCCGTTTGCGGGTAGTAAAGTTGGTTTTTTGAGAGGGACCAAACCTAGCTATCCTTCAGTAGTTTCAGGTTGAACCAACGCTGGCGAAAGTCAATTCAGGGGTGGGTTAACAATCTGCCAGCGTTTCGGTTCAACCTGGACTATTGAAAAGCTTTTTTGTTTTTGTGATGAATGACCGAGAGCCAGCTTTTTAATCTTCCTACACCTTTACAGCTCGAAAGCGGGGCCACGCTATCAGCTGTGCAGGTTGCTTACCACACCTACGGAACGCTCAATGCGGCCCAGAATAATGTGGTCTGGGTGTGCCATGCCCTTACCGCTAACGCCGATGTATTGGCGTGGTGGCCCGGTTTATTCGGTCCAGGCTACTTGTTTGATCCGGCCGACTATTTCATTATTTGTGCTAACGTAATCGGTTCGTGCTACGGTTCTACAGGGCCGCTTACGCCTGTTTCGGAGGGTAGCGAACCGCTATATCATGTGTTTCCGCTGGTGACCATCCGCGACATGGTAGCCGCGCACGACCAGCTCCGACAGCACCTAGGTTTCACGAAGATTCACACGCTGATCGGTGGCTCGCTCGGTGGACAACAGGCGCTAGAGTGGGCTATTCAGCAGCCTACAATATTCGAAAACTTGGTGGTGCTTGCTACCAATGCACAGCATTCGCCGTGGGGCATTGCCTTCAACGAGTCGCAGCGCCTCGCCATTCAAGCCGACCAGACCTACTACTCAGCGACGCCGGAAGGCGGTCAGCGAGGTCTGAAAGCCGCTCGTGCCATGGCGCTCCTGAGCTACCGCAGTTACGAAGCGTATGGCACTACGCAAGCCGAAGTAGAGGGCGAAAAGCTCGACCATTTTCGGGCTAGCTCTTACCAGCAGTATCAAGGCGATAAACTCGTCGCCCGCTTCAACGCCTACACGTACGTGACGCTTTCCAGAGCCATGGACGCGCACAATGTAGGCCGCGGGCGTGGTGGTTTGGCTGCCGCTCTTCGGCATATTCAGGCCCGCACGCTCGTAATTGGTATCACCTCGGATGTGCTATTTCCGCCCGCGGAGCAACAGCTACTCGCTCGCCATATCCCGACGGCGCAGTACGTGGAAATGGAGTCGCACTTTGGGCACGATGGTTTTTTGATCGAAACTGTACAAATCACGCGCTTTCTGGAGCGCTTTTACGCGCGTAAGCTGGCGCATTCTTAAAAGCTAGCTCAAGTCTAGCTTCTTACTGACTTCATCCCTAGGACCACTTCGGCAACTTAGTAAAACTAAGCGACTGAAGTGGTCCTAGCTTTTTCAGATTGTCGGTAAGTTTGTTGCGGCTCAATTGCTGTTCTTATGCCTACCACTCCTCCCTCCTTACGTCCCGGCGACCGGGTTGCCATTGTTTGCCCCGCCCGCAAAGTGTCGCACGCCGAAGTAGCAGCATCGGTTTCTATTCTCACCAGTTGGGGGCTGGAAGTAGTGCTAGGTGATACGGTAACGGCCGAGTACCACCAGTTCGCTGGTAGCGATGAGTTGCGACGCGCCGACTTCCAGCGCATGCTCGACGCGCCCGACATTCGGGCTATCTTGTGCGCCCGCGGCGGCTACGGCACCTCCCGTATTATCGACCAACTGGACTTCTCTCGCTTCGCCGAAAACCCGAAGTGGATCGCCGGCTTCAGCGACGTGACGGTGCTCAACTGCCACTTGCTAGCCCTAGGTCACGAAAGCATCCATGGTGTGATGCCGCTGCTTTTCGACCAAATAGGTGGCGAAGAATCGTTGGAGAGTTTGCGGCGCGTATTGTTTAGGGAGGAAGTAAGTTATGCAGCACCAGCGCACCCACTCAATCGCCTAGGTACCGCTACGGGTGAGCTAGTAGGTGGCAACTTGAGCTTGCTCCAAAACCTCAGCAGCACGCGCTCCGACTGCTCCACTGCCGGCCGCATTCTGTTCCTAGAAGATATTGACGAGTACCTCTACAACATCGACCGGATGATGGTGCACCTCGACCGCACTGGCAAGCTTCAAAACCTAGCGGGCTTGATCGTGGGCCACTTCACTGACCCGCACGACAACACGATTCCGTTCGGTCAAACGTCCTACGAAATCATTCAAACTTACGCTAGCAAGTACAAATTCCCGGTAGCGTACGGCTTTCCCGTTGGTCATGAGCCGCAGAATATGGCGCTGGTGTGCGGCCGTATGGCGCAGCTGACGGTGGGAGCAGCAGGTACTAACCTAGCTTATGTGACGCCGTAATTCGTTCTGACGCGTCCTGAGTAGCTCATTTAAGCCTTCTTTCTCAAAGAGCAGCTTTCCAATCTTCAACTCCGACCAGCCTAGCTGGAGCTTGTAGGAGAAAGTCGGCATGCCTTCGCTCAACGTGCAGTCAATGTAATACTCCTTGACGAACGCTTGCGCTTCCCGCTGCTGCTTCAGCTGAAGCAAGTGCGTTGAGATAAAGAAGAACGACTGCGGGAAAGCTTGCAAGCCACTAATAGTAGCCTGGCTAATGGCTAGCGCATCGTCCACGTTGGTGCCGCGAAACAGTTCGTCGAAGATAGCGAAGGTTTGGTCCGTATCACGGGTAGCCAGCAGCACGGCTTTCAAGTTCTGAATTTCAGCCATAAAGTGACTGTACCCATCCTGAAGGTTGTCGCTGAGATTGATGGTAACGACAATGGTTTTGAAGAAGGGCATCGTGCAAGCCACGGCCGGTACACCTAGCCCAATATGCGCCAGATACACGCACAAACCCACCGCCTTGAGCAAGGTCGACTTGCCCGACATATTAGGACCGGTTAGCAGAAATACGTTCTCACCGGCTTGTAGCTCCAGCGTATTTTTAATTGGGTTTTGAATCAACGGGTGGTAGAACTCCTGTAACTGAAAAGTACCCTTCTGAAAGTTGGGAAAGACCAACTCGTGCTTCCGTACTCCTTTCGCCAACGACCAATAGACTTCAAAGTCGTAAAACGCCTCCCAAAACGCCTTCATTTCTGCGAAGCTGATGGCTTGCAAGACGCGGGCAAACTGCACCATTCGGGCAGCCGTAAAATTATCCTCCTGGATTGCCGTAGCATTTGCCTCTAGGCTAAACCGCTCCATAAAACGGAGCAACACCAGCAGTTGCTGTTGAAAGCTCACCGGAAACTCCTTCATCGACAATCCGACAAAGTAATGCTGCCAGAGCCGGTGCAGGAAAAGCAAGGTTTGCACGTACTTGGCTCGCATGGCATACCGCTCTTCCTCAGAAAGCAATAGCTTTAGCGACGCCTTTAGCTGGTTGGTTTCAAGTGGAATACGGCCATCACTCACTCCGTTGAGGAAGGCGTGCACTTCCATAAACTGGATTTTCTGGTAAGAGAAATTGGCCAGCACGTCCCAATTTGCCAGAAAACCCTTAATCACCTGTTGCCGCTCTACGACGGCTTCTACCAAGCTAGGCACCTTTTGCAGGAACGCCAATAGGGTTCTTTCCGCTTCGGCATTGTGCGTGAAGTTGAACAACGACAATACGTCGGTTGACACTCGCAAATCGTCGACGCGCACCATAAGCTAGGCTGGTAACATAGGTCAACAAAAAACCCTGACCGCGCGAGCAGCCAGGGTTTTCAACGTAGAGAGTTACTAGATATTATCCGGCATAAATCGTCTGCAACACCGTTTGCCCTACCGCCTTAAGCGTGCGCTTGTCGATGATGCTCATGTTATCCTGCGTGGTGTGGTGATACGCGGGGAAGTACTCATCCCCAACGGGTAGGTGGTCGATGATGTCGATGGTGCGAACACCAGCTTGGTTCGTGAAGACGTGGTCGTCGGTGATGCCGGGGCTATCCTGGAAGAGGAAATAATCGGAGTAGCCGATTTGGGCGGCCGTATTCCACGTTTTATCCACAACGTCGCGGGCCTTTTCCACAGAGAGCTGCTCGCGGCTGAACTTGGCGTTTTTGGCACCCACCATATCTAGCAAGATGCCGTACTCGGGCTTGTAGTTGGCGGGCAGCAGGTGCTGCGCCCAGTACTGCGAACCTAGGCACCAGCTCGATTTGCCTTGTTCTTCCTGCGCTTGCAATTGATTTTTCAGCTCGCCTTGGGTGCTGCTGTCGTAGCCGTAGTCCTCGGAGTCGAAGAGGATAAAGTCAATACCAACACTTGGCTTGCTGCTATCCGGCTGGGCGGCCAGCACACGAGCCATTTCTAAGGCAATACCTACGCCGCTGGCGCCGTCGCTGGCACCGTCGAGAGGTGCATTCTTGTGCTGATCATCTTTGTCGGCGAAAGGGCGCGTGTCCCAGTGCGTGAAGACGGCCACGCGGCGGGCCGCTTCGGGCTGAAACTGCGCAATAATGTTGCGGGAGCGCAGCATCTTGCCATCAAACGCCATAGCCTCGAAGGGCTGCTCTTTCACCGTCAGACCTAGGGTCTTAAACTTCTGCACAATCCAGTCGCCGGTGGCTATGTGGGCCTTGGAGTTGGGCACGCGGGGTCCGAAGGCGACTTGCTTGGCGGTGTAGGCGTAGGCCGAATCAGCGTTGAAGCCTGGAGCGGCGGGCACTTTCGCTTCCTCCGTATCTACCGTGTCGGTGGTGGCGGGTTTGTCGCGGTTACAGCCGGTGGCTAGCAGCAGAAGAGCCAGCGCGGGGGCTAGCCAAGACGATTTGCTCATAGATGGTTAAGAAAAGAACGTCATGCCTGCGCAAGCTAGCATGACGTTCTAAAGTTCCGGTGAATATTTTTTACTCCTCGCTGTACGCCCAATCAACGCCCGCCTTCGTATCCTTCACCACAATACCTTGCTCCTTCAGTGCCGCCCGAATTTGGTCGACTTTGTCGTAGGACTTAGTGGCTTTGGCCTCTTGGTAGAAGGCGAGTGTGAGGCTCAGTAAATCTTCGGCATTGGCGCGCGGCTCATCTACTAACCCCAGAATGTCGGTCACTAGGGAACGGTAAGCCCCGATAGCTTCTGCCAAAGCAGCCTCACTGACATTAGCCAGCGTAGCTAGGTTTGCGCCGAAGCCGTTGAACTTGCGCAGCAAGTTGAAGAGGCTAGCTACCGCACGGGCTGTGTTCAGGTCGTCGTTCAAGCCGGCAAAGCAATCGGCGACAAGCTTACGCAGCTCGGCGTCGGTCTTCTCGGTATCGGCGGCGCGCTCGGTGCCTTCGGGCAGTTGGAGCTTGTCGAGTAAGCGCAGGCCGTTCATAAGCTTGCGGTAGCCTTTACGAGCCGCTTGCAAGGCGTCATCGCTCACGTCGATGGGGCTGCGGTACTGGGCTTGCAGCAGAAAGAAGCGCACCGTCATGGGCGAGTAGGGCTGCGAGAGGGCCGCCGCGCCGCCTTTGAACAGGTCGTTGAAGGTGATGAAGTTGCCGAGCGACTTGCTCATCTTCTGCCCGTTCACCGTAATCATGTTGTTATGCATCCATACGCGGGCTTCGTCGGAATGACTATGGCTGGCTTGGCTCTGCGCAATTTCGCACTCGTGGTGTGGAAACATGAGGTCGAGGCCACCACCGTGAATGTCGAAGGTCTGACCTAGGTACTTGCGGCTCATGGCCGAGCACTCGAGGTGCCAGCCGGGGAAGCCCTCGCTCCACGGCGAAGGCCAGCGCATCAGGTGCGACTCCGAGGCTTTTTTCCAGAGCGCGAAGTCCAGCGGCGAGCGTTTTTCATCCTGACCGGCTAGGTTGTCGCGGGTACCGGCGAGCAGCTCTTCAATGTTCCGATTGGATAGCTTGCCGTAGCTGTGCTGCTCGTTGTAGCGCGGCACATCGAAGTACACCGAACCATTGGCTTCGTAAGCAAAGCCGTTGGCAATAATCTCTTCGATCATGCCGATCTGCTCGGTGATGTGGCCGCTGGCGCGGGGCTCAATATCGGGTGGCAAGCAGCCCAGCGCTTCCATGTGGTTGTGGTAGCGGTTGGCGTAATACTCGGCCACCTGCATGGGCTCTAGCTGAGCGGCGCGGGCCCGCTTCGAGATTTTGTCTTCGCCTTCATCGGCGTCGTTTTCCAAGTGGCCGACGTCGGTGATGTTGCGCACGTAGCGCACGGTATAGCCTAGGTGGCGCAAGTAGCGCACCAGCACGTCGAACACGACCGGACCACGGGCATTGCCCAGGTGGGCGTCGTTGTACACAGTCGGACCGCAGAGGTAGACTCCCACGAATGGCGAGTGAAGCGGTTCAAACGCCTCCTTGCGGCGAGTCAGGGTATTATAAAGCGAAAGCGCGTGCTGCATTCGGCAAAAGTAGAAATATTTGATGGGCCTTCCGGCGCAAAATCGAGATGCGTACCATTCATCTATTTAGTACCCCAGAAAGTTTTGTACCAAGCTATTTTGTAATAGAAAGCTGGACAAACTATCCGTTAATAACGGCAACAAAGTCTTCGCAGCAGTACCTGCGGCACAAAAGCTAAGCCGGCCAGTATATAAAGTTCAACCACCAGTACAAGCGTTTGGAATCAGGTATTAAAATTATCTTGAGCTAGCTCCTATTTAGCCATGGTATAAGCTACTCTGGTGAGTTCAGCCTGCTGAGTTCTTTAATCGGCTTCGTTCTTCGCTTTTAGATCGTAAGTGGCCGTAGTAGGGAAGTGGTCGGAGTACGGGATTTCGTAATGCACCTGGAAATCCTCAACTGTCCAGCGCCGGCTCGCAAATTGATTGTCGATGCGCAGGAAAGGGAGCCGGCCGTTGTAAGTGCTACCAATGCCAGTGCCTACCGTAGCCCAGGCATTCTGGAAGTGGTCGGCTAGCTGGTCGTAGCTGTAGCTGTAGGGCAAGTCGTTAAGGTCGGCACAGAGCAGCATGGGGTAGCGGCACTGCTCGAAGCGGCGAACGAGCGTATCGATTTGCACGCTGCGCGCCATCATGCCACGCTTAAAACGGCGTAGCAAACCCCGGCTTTTTTGCTCGAAGCCCGCCTTGCTAGAGTAGCTCTGCACGATGTCTTTTTCCTCCATGCTCATGCTTTGCAGGTGAAAGTTGTACACCCGAATGGTGTCGCCGCTGGGCAGACGCAGGTCGGCAAACATGGCGTGGTTCTGCGTCAGCTTGCCGAAGGAAATCGTGCCACGCCGCAGGATAGGATAGCGCGAGAAGATAGCAATGCCGAACTCGGCGCCAGCGCTATTGGTGAGGCTCTTCGACACAAAGGCATGGCGCTTGGCATCGCGCCCGATCTGCTGCTCCGTACGAAACACGTTGCCGTCGCGGCTGCGCGCACTGCGGGGCTCATTGTAGAACTCCTGCAAGCAAATAATGTCGGCGGGACTTTCGGCCAGCCACTGCACAAACTTACGCGACGAACCTAGGTCAGGGTCGCGCAGCTGCGGGTACACATTGAAGATGCGTACGTTGGCACTTAGCACCCGCACCTGACGGTCGGGCGTGCTGGTAGCTTCCACGTTGCGCCACGGATGCAACGCTAGGCCTCGCTGCAAGTGCGGCCACGTGAGCACCGTCACCACCAACGGCAATAGCGCTACCACCCAGCGTCGGAGCAGCCAGTAAGCCAGGAAAGCTAGGTTCAAGGCTAGCGCTACGGGCAACGTGAGAGCACCGAAAGCAGCAGGCCAGAAGGTATGCGGCGGAATCTGCACGCAGGCAA
Organism: Hymenobacter sp. GOD-10R; assembly: GCF_035609205.1. NCBI lineage: Bacteria > Pseudomonadati > Bacteroidota > Cytophagia > Cytophagales > Hymenobacteraceae > Hymenobacter > Hymenobacter sp. GOD-10R. The sequence continues at coordinate 744,870 of NZ_CP141184.1, read as the reverse complement.
TGGCTAGCACTAGCCACAGCACCACAAGTACAGTACAGGTAAACGCAAACGAACGACGCACCGCCAAAAGAAAAATAGCCTTGAACAAAGGTAGGCGTTGCAGCCGGAAAGCATCCTAGCACCAGCACTTAGCATACGCTGAGCACCTCTCTTTGCGTTGTATCTTGCACACTAAATACCTAGCTTTTATCTGGTTTCGCCTATGTTTCTTTCTACTCTTCGTGGCTTTATCTTATTGATTCTGAGTAGTACCGTGCTCCTGCCGGCGGTAGCGCAGCCTGCCAAACTGGCTTCGGACAACCGCACCCTGGAATTTGTGGAGAACAAGGGCCAATGGGACGCCCGCGCCCGCTACGTGGCCGAGCTGCCCGCAGGCCGCCTCTTTTTGGGGGAAGCTGGTTTCACGTACGCCCTCGTAGATGCGCAGGCGTTGCACGACCACAACAACACCCAGGCGCAGTCAAAACAAAGCACGGGTATGCTGCGGGCCCACGCCTACTCGGTTACGTTTGAAGGAGCGAGCCCCAATACGAGCCTACGCGGCAATGAGGCCACCACCGAGCGGCGCAACTACTTTCTGGACGCAGATCCGAGTAAGTGGGCTTCCGAGGTTAGGGGGTTTCGTACAGTCAGCTACGCCGATGTGTACGCGGGCATTGGCGTGCACCTTTACGAGAATGAGCAACAGCACCTCGAATATGACTTCACGGTAGCGCCCGGCGCTCGGCCCAGCGACATCCGTCTGCGCTACCAGGGTGCAGACCGCCTCAAGCTGCAAAATGGCAACCTACTTATTCAAACGTCGGTGGGCAAGGTGCAGGAGCAGGCTCCCCAAGCCTGGCAACGGATTGGCGAAAAACGCGTGCCCGTGTCGTGCGCTTTTGTATTGAAGGAGAACGTACTGAGCTTCAAGCTAGGCAGGTACAACGCGAAGTACCCTCTTGTCATCGACCCGACGGTGGTCTTCTCGACCAGCACCGGCTCCAGGGCCGACAACTGGGGCTATACGGCCACTTACGATGCCCAGGGCAACCTCTACTCGGGGGGCATTGTGTTCAGCATGGGCTTTCCTACCACCAATGGGGCGTATGATACCAGCTTCAGCGGCAACGAGGATATCAGCATCATCAAATACAACACAACCGTAAGCGGTACGGCAGCCCGCCTATATGCTACCTACCTAGGTGGTAATCAAGCTGACGCGCCTCATAGCTTGGTGGTGAATAAGCAAGGAGAGCTGGTTATTTTTGGCTCGACAGGCTCCGACAATTTCCCGACCACGCGCAATGCGTATGATCGTTCGTTCAATGGCGGGCCGGCGGTGCGTCCCTTTCCAGCACCTATTCGTGAGCCTGATGCGACGCCTAACTACCCAAAAGGGGCCGATATGTTTGTGGCCAAACTCAGCGCCAACGGCTCGAACTTGACGGGTGCTACCCTGCTCGGAGGCAACGGCACCGATGGCCTCCACATCAGCTCGCCCCTCGCGGCCTACAACTACGGCGACGAGTTTCGCGGCGATGTCATTACGGACGATGAGGGCAACATCTACCTAGCTTCTACTACCACGAGTAGCAACTTTCCCACCAGCAATGGCTTCCGTACCAGCTACCAAGGCGGAGGGTCCGATGCCGTCGTCTGCAAGCTTTCGCCTGACTTACAGCAGCTCATTTGGGGCACCTACCTAGGTGGCTCCGGCTACGACGGTGCCTACTCCATTCAGCTGGATGCCAGCCGCAACGTTTACGTGTGCGGTGGCACGAACAGCTCCAACTTTCCTACCACCAGCGGCAGCTTGCACCCTACTGCGCAAGGCGGCATCGATGGTTTTGTAGCCTGCCTAAGTAGCGCGGGCAACGTGTTGCAGCGAGGCACTTACATTGGCACCAGCGCCTACGATCAAGCGTACTTCCTGCAGTTGGATGGTAGCTATGATGTGTACTTGCTCGGCCAATCAAAAGGTGCTTTTCCTGTTACAACAGGCTTATATTCGGTTGCGGGAGGCCGACAGTTTGTGCAGAAACTTGATAATACGCTGTCCAAGAGTCTGTATTCGACTACCTTCGGCAGTGGCAGCACCACCCTCGACCTAGCCCTCACGGCCTTTTTGGTCGACGACTGCGAACGGGTGTATATCAGCGGCTGGGGCGGCGGAATCAATTACGACCGTGGCAGCACCACCAGATTGCCGATTACGCCCGACGCCATTCAGCGAACCACAGATGGCTCCGACTTCTATCTGGCAGAGTTTACACCGGGTATGCGGGATTTGGAGTACGGAACTTTCTACGGCCAAGCGGGCGTGCAGGAACACGTCGACGGTGGCACGTCGCGCTTCGACAAACGGGGTGTGGTGTACCAGGCGGTGTGTGGCGGCTGCGGTGGCATATCAGGTTTCCCGGTGCCCCCAGGCGCCAACACCTACACGCGCGACAACAACTCCTTAAACTGCAACAACGCCTCTTTCAAGGTTGACTTTGGGGCGCTCACCGCCGATCCTGGCCCGAGCCGTTTCGTTTGCACCGATGCCGGCCCGATCCGCCTAGGTGGCAGTCCGGCGGGAGGCGTTTGGAGTGGGCCTGGGGTGTCAGCCATTCCGGGTGGTGGCTATCAGTTCACGCCTTCCTCGTCGCTGCTTGGGCGCAATACACTCACGTATGTAGTAGCTACCGCGGGCATCTGCTTTAGCACCCGAACGCTACGAATGACCGTGGTACCGGTCGTTGCGCCAACGGTACCCAGTGTGCCCCCTATTTGCCGCGACGCCAAGCCAATTACCCTCACTGCTAGTCCGGCAGGCGGAACGTACAGCGGCCCGGGCATGAGCGGCAACACCTTCAACCCTGCGCAAGCCGGTGTGGGCACGCACCTGATTCGCTATACCCTACCCGACTCAGTAGCCTGCGGGAGCATTACGCAGACGATTACCGTCAGCGCACCGCCTACTGTGCAAGTTGGGCGCGACACCACCTTATGCGCCGACCAGACCCGCGCGTTTCGTATGCTGCGTGCTAGCCCCGCCGGCGGCACTTGGAGCGGTACGGGCATAACGGCTGATGGTATGTTTACGCCACCCAACACGAATAATAGAGGCGGCATCTTTACGCTGAGCTATACCATTACCCAGAACGGCTGCGCCGTAGCCGCCACTCGCAAAATAGTGATTGCGCCCACTTCTAGCAGCAATGTTCCGCTCGATATACCTGTTTGCGAGGCAGCTCCCCAGTATACGGGCCTAGCTCCTTTTAACTGCCAATTCGCACCTGTGCTAACGGGCGGCACCTACGAGTGGGATTTCGGGGACCAAACCACTTCGACGGAAGAAGCACCCTTGCACCGTTACGAAAAGCCGGGTACTTACCAGGTGAAACTCACCGCACGCTACGCTAATTGTCAGGTAGAAACGCGCTTCGCGCCGGTGGAGGTGGGAGATGTGTTTGTGCCAAACATCATCACGCCCAACAACGACGGCAAAAACGAGCTATTCATTCCACGTTTTAGCTGCCAGCCAGCTACGCTGCGCATCTTCACGCGCTGGGGAAGTAAGGTGTACGAAACCGACAACTACCGCAACGACTGGCACGGCGGCGACCTAGCCGATGGCGTGTATTACTATCATTTGCGCGATACAGAAGGACGAGCGGTGAAGGGCTGGCTAGAGGTAAAACGCAATTAAACGGAAAGGTCTTTGCGGAGAACAGCACCTGTTCTATAGCTAGTCCTTTTCATGCGTTATTGGAGAAACCTCTACTCACTATTTATTTTTTGGAGTATTGCTACCACGGCGTTGGCATCCCCGTCGCCGCAGCAAAGTCTGGAATTTGTCGAAAATAAAGGGCAATGGGAAGCGCCGGCCCGCTACGTAGCCGAGCTTCCAGCAGGTCGGCTTTTTGTGGAAACCGATGGCCTAACCTATGCTTGGCTTGACGCTACTTCGCTCAACCATCACCGCACTGCCGCTCAACTAGCCAACGCACCTAGCTCCGATCAGCTACGCGCCCACGCGCTTCGCATGCGTTTCGTGGGCGCATCCGACCAAGTGGCCCTTACGTCAACAGAGCAAACCAAGGAAGTGCGCAACTACTTTCGTGGCAGCAACGCTCAGCAATGGACCCACCATGTGCGTGGCTTCCGCCATCTGCACTACACTACATTGTGGCCCGGCATTGGGGCTCGGCTATATGAGAACCAAGACCAGAAGCTGGAGTACGATTTTGAGCTAGCCCCCGCCGCCGACCCTAGCTTAATCCGCTTGCGCTACGAAGGTGGCGATGCCATGGCGTTGCAACCCGATGGCTCTTTGCAAATCCGGACGTCGCTGGGCACTTTCTCGGAGCTAGCTCCGCAAGCCTGGCAACTCGACGCAGCAGGCCGACGGCAGGCCGTGGCCTGCCACTACGTGCTGCGCGGCAACGAAGTAAGCTTTCAACTAGGTGCCTACGATCCGCAACGGCCGCTTACCATCGACCCAACGGTGGTTTACTCGTCGTATACGGGCGCTACTTCCGACAACTGGGGCTTCACCGCCACCTACGATGCGCAAGGCAACCTGTACTCGGGCGGCATTAGCTTCGGGGTAGGCTACCCTGTGACGCTAGGTGCTTACCAAATCGCGTACGCCGGGCTAGTTGATATTGCTCTTATCAAGTATAACACGGCCACTACCGGCGCAGCGTCCCGAGTATGGGCAACCTATATTGGCGGTAATAACGGCGACTTTCCCCACAGCCTCGTCGTGAACGCGCAAAATGAATTGGTGCTGCTTGGCTCTACGTCCTCGTCGAATTACCCAACCACCAACAACGCCTACGACCGGACTTTTGGAGGCGGCTCGCGTATTGCGCCCTACGGGCTCGGCAGCTACCTGCTGAACGGTTCCGACATTGTGGTAACGCGCTTGAGCGCCGACGGCAGCCAATTGCTAGGTTCTACTTACCTAGGTGGTAGCAGCAATGACGGTCTGCTAGACCCCAGCGCCACGGACCGCCTTACCCGCAACTATGGCGACGCCTTCCGGGGCGACGTTCTACTGGACGCTGCGGGCAACGTTTACGTGGCTTCCTGCACCGCCTCGGCCGACTTTCCTGCGCCCCGTGGGTTTAGCACTTCCTTTAAAGGGGGCGCTACCGATGCAGTGGTTTGTAAACTCAGCCCTAGCTTAGATCAGCTCATGTGGAGCAATTTTCTAGGTGGTACCAGCACCGATGGCGCGTATTCATTGCAGCTAGATGCGGCTAATAACCTATACGTGGCTGGGGGCACCAAGAGCGCCAACTTCCCCACGGTAGCGTCTGCCTTACAACCGAGTTATCTAGGAAATGAAGATGGTTTTATTGCGCGCATCAGCAACGATGGCACCACCTTGCAGCACAGCACTTACCTAGGCACCGCTGCCTACGAGCAAGCCTTTTTCATTCAGCTAGATGTAGAAGGCAATGTGTATGCACTCGGCCAAACAACCGGCCAATACCCGGTTACGGCGGGCCACTACCAAAATACCAACGGGCGGATCTTTATTCACAAGCTCACGCCCGACCTAGGTAGCACTCTTTTTTCGACGGTCATTGGCAGTGGGGGCACCGTGCCAAATATCTCGCCCACTGCCTTTCTGGTTGACCAGTGCAACCGCATTTACCTAAGCGGCTGGGGAGGCACCTCCAACGGCGGCAGCTACGGCAATGGTACCACCACGGGCCTACCCGTTACGTCCAATGCGCTTAAGCCGACGACCGATGGCAACGACTTCTACCTTATGCAGCTGTCAGCCAACGCCACGGCCCTCGACTACGCCACGTTCTTTGGGGAAGGCAGCGGCGCCGACCACGTCGATGGCGGCACCTCCCGCTTCGATCCGCGCGGCGCCGTGTACCAATCGGTATGCGCCTGCGGCGACGGCTACTCCTTCCCCATTCCGCCCGGCGCTGGTACTTTCTCCACCCGTTCTGGTTACAGCAACTGCAACAACGCAGCCTTTAAGTTTAACTTTGAAACGTACACCGTTACTGCTGGCCCCGCCCAGCAAGTGTGCGTCAACCTAGGTACCTATCCACTCCACGGCAGCCCAGCGGGCGGTACCTGGAGCGGGCCAGGCGTGAGTGGCTCAGTGGCCAGTGGGTTCGTTTTTACACCCAGCGCCGTAGGCCTAGGTGAGTACCTGCTCACGTATACACTCACGGGCGTCGGAAGCTGTGGCGGCACGTCCACGACCCGCCTTACCGTTACGCCAACAATAACGGCCTCGTTTAATCCGCTTTCACAAACCGCATTCTGCCTGAGCCCCGGCACAGTGGCCCCCGTCGTAACGCTAGCAGCCACACCAGCCGGCGGACAGTTTAGTGGGCCCGGCGTCACGGGCAATCAATTTTATCCTAATTCTCTTTCTGCTGGCACATACACCCTAGCTTACACCTATTCCCAAAACGGTTGTCAGGCGCGCGCTACTCAGCAGCTAACAGTTACCCGAGCCGACGCGGGCTATGGGTTCACTACTTGTTCTGCTTCTGCCCCAACCCGCTTGACGGGAACACCCGCTGGTGGCTCGTGGAGCGGTCCTGGCGTTAGCGGCTCCGCAGCCAGCGGCTTCTTCTTCACCCCGACCGATGCCTTGGTTGGCACTCAGCAACTAACGTACGCTGTACCCGATGCGAGCGGTACCTGCGCAGCTACCAGCACACTCCAGGTTACCGTCAACCCTAGCCCGGCTATTACCATTCCTAGTTATCCGGCTTATTGCGTAAGCAATACTACAATGGTGTCTTTGCCTGCCAATGCTTACTGGTCAGGCCGGGGCGTGTCGTACTCCAACGTCTATCCGGCTGGTTATCGGTTTCAGCCATCAGCCGCTGGGGCAGGCACGCACACGCTCGCCTATAGCTCGTATTCTAATGGCTATTGCAGCACAAGCGGTGCTATTCAGATAACGGTACAGGCTCTCCCAGCACCTATAGCTCAACCCGATACGCTACTATGCCCGGGCAGCACCCAGCCTATCCAGCTGCGCGCTAGCCCTAGCGGCGGTACCTGGAGCGGTCCGGGCATTTCTGCCACTGGACGCTTCACCCCGCCTCCTGGTTTCTCAGGCTCCATAACGGCTGTTTACACCTACGCCAATGGGCCTTGCACGGGCACCATCACCCGCAAAGTCAGCGTTGCTCCAGTGCCGACCTTCGTGCCAGCCTGGGCGCCGGCCCTCTGCCGCGAAGATCGAGAGGCTCCTTTGCGTGTCCATTTCGGCGGCGTGGCGGCTGGAGCCGTCTGGGACTTTGGTGACGGTACCCAAGCAACTGGTGCCGAGGTAGACCACACCTATACGAGTGCTGGCCGCTATCAGCCGCACGTCATGCTCGCCTTCAATAATAACAAGTGTAGCACTCAGGCCGACCTAGCTCTTATAGAGGTAAAGCCATTCCGCCTACCCCCTAATATTATCACGCCGAATGGCGACGGGCTCAACGACTTCTTCGTAGCTTCAATGGCTTGCCCGCGCCGGCTCCAGATTTTCTCACGTTGGGGGAACCAAGTATATGAATCTAGCGCTTATCAAAATAACTGGGATGGAGGTAAGCAGCCAGCCGGCGTTTACTACTATCTGCTGTACATGGCCGACGGCACTAAGTACAAGGGTTGGCTGGAACTACAACGCTAGCTTCTCCCTTTAGCACATGGCTTGCGCTTCCTCGAATTTTATAGTATCTTTGCACCAGCAATTGAAGAAGAAAGAGGGGACGCGTAGTCCCCTCTTTCTTTTGTCACCTAGCTCTATTTTCATGAAATTTAATCCCACCCAGCTTACTGATATGCTTCAGGACAGCCTCACTGGCCTGGATCTTTTTATGGTAAGCCTCTCGGTTTCTGACTCAGCTGTTCGGCCCAAGGTCACAGTAGTATTGGATGGCGACCAAGGCGTGGGTATTGATGAGTGCGCTCAAGTCAGTCGGCGTCTAGCCCGTCGTATTGATGAAGCCTACGGTGAAGAAGCTAGCTATACGCTAGAAGTTACTTCGCCTGGTGCTGATCAGCCCCTCACCGACCCACGGCAGTACGTACGCCACGCTGGCCGTACGCTCAGCCTAAAGATGGCCGATGGTACCGAGAAGACCGGCACGCTGGAGTCTTCCGACGCCAATGGTATCCAGATAGCGGAGATAGTAAAAGAAAAAAACAAGAAAAAGACCTTACCGGCAGCCTTCGTTCCGTTTGCGGACATCCAGGAAGCCAAAGTGGTTATTTCATTTAAATAAATAGTTGCATGGTTAAATGACTGATTATCGTTTGTGCTTAGTCACACTCAGTCATCCTACGATCAACAATTTAACAATCATTAATTCGTACAATGAACAGTCACGTCTTAATCGAATCGTTCGCCGAGTTCGCCCGGTCCAAGAACATTGACCGTCCCACGATGATGAGCATCCTGGAGGACGTGTTCCGTACGATGATTCGGAAAAAGTACACGACCGACGAGAACTTCGACGTCATCCTCAACGTCGACAAAGGTGACCTTGAAATCTATCGCAACCGCGAAATCGTAGACGATGACTCAGAAGATATCTGGGACTTCGATAAGATTCCGCTGGAGGAAGCTAAAAAGATAGAGCCCGATTACGAAGTAGGCGAGCAAGTAGCGGAGGAAGTAAAGCTCGAGGACTTCGGTCGTCGCGCCGTGCTCATGGCCCGTCAGACGCTGATTCAGCGCGTGAAGGACCTTGAGCGGGACAACCTCTACCAGCAGTACAAAGACCAGGTGGGCGAGATTATCACCGGCGAAGTGTACCAAGTATGGAGCCGCGAAGCACTTATTCTTGATAAGGAAGAAAACGAGCTAGTACTGCCTAAAGCAGAGCAGATCCCAAAAGACCGCTACCGCAAAGGTGATACAGTGCGTGCCGTCGTGCACCGCGTTGAAATCATCAACGGTACGCCGAAGATTATTCTGTCACGTGCTGCACCAGCCTTCTTGGAGCGTTTGTTCGAGCAGGAAGTACCCGAGATTTACGATGGTCTCATCACCATCAAAAACATCGTACGGGAACCCGGCGAGCGGGCCAAAGTAGCCGTAGAAAGCTACGACGACCGTATCGACCCAGTAGGGGCTTGCGTTGGTATGAAAGGCTCACGTATCCATGCTGTCGTTCGGGAGCTGGAGAATGAGAACATCGACGTTATCAATTACACTGATAACCTGGAACTTTACATTCAGCGGGCTTTGTCGCCAGCCAAGATTGGCTCGATGAAGATTAATGAACAAACTGGTCGGGTTTCTGTGTTCTTAAAGCCAGACCAGGTAAGCCTAGCTATCGGTCGGGGCGGTGCTAACATTAAGCTAGCTAGCCGCTTGGTAGGTATGGAAATCGACGTGTTCCGGGAAGCCGAGGATTACGACGAGGATATCGCGCTGGACGAGTTCCAGGACGAGATTGAGCCTTGGGTTTTAGCTGAGTTCAAGAAAATCGGCTTAGACACTGGCCGGGCCGTTTTGGCCGTAAGTAAAGAAGATATAGTACGCCGGACGGAGCTAGAAGAAGAGACTGTAGAGGACGTCTTCCGCATCATCCAGCAGGAATTTGAGGATTCCGAAGAAGAAGCAAATTCCGGCGACGCGCAATGAGTGCGCGGCGGCCGGTCCGGCAAGGGCATTAAATCAAGCCAAGTGGCGTGATTTAACGCCGTTCGGCAAGATTTAATGTAGTACCTTTGCAACTGAATACGAGTATCGTTCGCGAGCATAGAATGGCGGAAGCAACACCCAAACGGCTACAGCAGGCAGCCAAAGACCTCAACATCGGATTGGCCACAGTCGTGGACTTTCTGGCGGGAAAGGGGCACAACATCGAAAACAAGCCAACGACGAAGCTAACGTCAGAGCAGGTTTCGCTGCTCAACAAAGCATTCGAGTCGTCGGCTCAGGATAAGATGGAAGCCTCCAAACTCAGTCAGGCAAAACGCCAGAGCGAGATAGAGGCGGTCCCGCCCCGTCCTGAACCCGTGGCTCCTAAGGCCAATGGTAGCGTAGCTGCGCCTGTTGTAACCCCTGCTGCTCCCGCTCCCAAATCCATAGAAGAATCTACACCGGCGGCGCGGCCAGCACCGACTCCTGCATCGCAGCCGGCTGCGCCTGTTTATACTCCTGCACCTGCTGCGGCACCAGTTGCTGCGGCCCCTGCGCCTGCACCAGCCCCTGTGGATGGTCCGCGGGCACCTGGCTTGAAGGTGCTAGGTAAAATTGAGCTTGATGCGAAAGGCCGGCCAATTCCACCACGCCCTGCTGCGCCTGCTCCAGCACCAACACCTGTTGCCCAGCCTACGCCCGTAGCGGCTACGCCAGCTGAGCCTAAACCGGCTCCAGCTCCCGCGCCAGCAGCAGTTACGCCTCAGCCTCGCGTAGAAGCGAAGCCAGCTCCGATTGCGCAACCTACAGCGACTCCAGCACCTGCTCCGGTTGCACGGCCAGCACAGGTTGCGCAACCTGCTCCTGTCGCACAACCTGCGCCAACGCCAGTAGCTGCTACACCTGCTCCTCAGCCGGCCCCAACACCAGTAGCTACTGCTCCCACTCCACCTGCAGCACCTGCTCCGGCTACACCTGCTGCTGTAGAAAGCCCTGCAACGCCCGAAGACACGAGCACGATCGTAGCAAAAGCTGACCAGCTGAAAGGCTTGACGGTTCTTGGCAAGATTGAATTGCCTGTTGATTCTTCACGACGTGGTGGCGGAGGTAACAACAACCGTCGCCCAGTAGCTTCTTCTGATGTCCGGAAGAGTGGCTTAAACGCTGATGCTAAGAAAAAGCGGCAACGCCTTCCTACTCCTGGCACACCTAACACGGGTGGTCAGCAAGGACAAGGCGGTAACAACCAAGGGCAAGGTGGCAATCAAGGCAACCAGCATCCCCAAGGCAACCGTCCGCACAACGCTCCTGGCCAGCAACGGCAAGGAGGCGGCAACCAAGGGCAGCAACGCCCAGGCGGGCCAAACCAACGCCCAGGCCAGGGTGGTCAAGGCCATCAGGGTGGCTCCAACGCTCCGCGTCCGGCAGCACCAGCTGTTACTCCTGAACAGAACGAACGGCAGATCCAAGAGCAAATCAAGGCAACCTTAGCGAAGCTGAGTGGGGGTCGTGGTGGCTCACAAAATAACCGCGCCAAGTACCGCCGCGATAAGCGTGCTGGTGCCGCTGAAGCTGCTGACTTACAACGCCAGCAGAACGAGCTAGCCTCGAAGACGCTGAAGGTTACGGAATTCATCTCGGCTAACGACCTAGCTTCGTTGATGGACGTATCGGTCAACGAGGTAATTAAAATCTGCCTTGGCATGGGCATGTTCGTTTCTATCAACCAACGCCTCGACGCAGAAGCCATCACCGTAATCGCGGATGAATTTGGCTACGACGTAGAGTTCTTGTCGGCTGAAGAGGAAGAAACCGACCTAGGTATTGAGGACGCCGACGAGGATCTGCAGCCACGCGCTCCAATCGTGACCATCATGGGTCACGTCGACCACGGTAAGACGTCATTGCTGGACTATATCCGTAATGCGACTGTAGCGAAGGGTGAAGCAGGCGGCATCACGCAGCACATTGGTGCTTACGACGTGATGACTGCTTCGGGCAAGCGCGTTACTTTCCTTGACACTCCTGGTCACGAAGCGTTTACCGCTATGCGTGCACGTGGTGCTAAGGTGACGGACATTGTTATCATTGTGGTAGCTGCCGACGACTCAGTGATGCCACAGACCAAGGAAGCCATCAACCATGCGCAAGCTGCTGGTGTACCTATTGTCATTGCTCTCAACAAAGTAGATAAGCCGTCTGCCAACCCTGACAAAATCCGGGAAGAGCTGTCAGCTATCAACATCTTAGTTGAGGAATGGGGCGGTAAGTATCAGTCACAGGAAGTATCGGCGAAGTCAGGTCTTGGCATAGAAGATTTGTTGGAGAAGGTACTGCTCGAAGCAGAACTTCTTGAGCTGAAGGCTAACCCTGACCGCAACGCAATAGGAACTGTAATCGAAGCTTCGCTTGACAAAGGCCGAGGCTATGTAACAACTGTATTGGTGCAGACCGGTACGTTGCGCGTTGGTGACATCGTACTAGCAGGACCGCACTACGGTCGTGTGAAGGCGATGACGGACCACCGCGGTAAGAAGATGAAGCAAGCTGGTCCTGCTACTCCAGTACAGGTACTTGGTTTGACGGGTGCTCCGCAAGCTGGTGATAAGGTTCAGGTGATGGATACAGAGCGCGAAGCCCGCGAGTTAGCTACCCAGCGTCAGCAACTCACCCGCGAGCAGAGCCTACGCACCAAGAAGCACATCACACTCGACGAGATTGGTCGTCGTTTGGCAATCGGCTCATTCAAAGAGTTGAATGTGCTGGTGAAAGGTGACGTGGACGGTTCGGTAGAAGCACTTTCCGATTCGTTGCTCAAGCTGAGCACACCGGAGGTGAAGGTGAATATCCTTACCAAAGGGGTAGGTGCCATCTCCGAATCGGACGTGCTACTGGCTTCGGCTTCCGACGCTATCATTATTGGCTTCCAGGTACGTCCTTCGCAGAGTGCCCGGAAACTGGCCGAGCAGGAGCAGATTGATATTCGCCTCTACTCGATCATCTACAACGCCATCAATGAGGTGAAGGATGCCATGGAAGGTATGCTTGCCCCGACGGTACAAGAGGTGGTGGTTGCCAACGCTGAAGTTCGCCAAGTGTTCAATATCACCAAAATAGGTACTATTGCTGGCTGTATGGTAACCGATGGCACGTTCACTCGCAAAACCAAAGTGCGTGTGGTACGCAACGGAATCGTGCTACATACTGGCGAGATTCAGGACCTCAAACGCTTCAAAGACGACGTGTCGGAAGTGCGCCAAGGTTATGAATGCGGTATCAGCGTGAAGAACTTCAATGACCTACAAGAAGGTGACAACATTGAAGGTTTCGAAGAAAAAGAAGTGAAACGTACCCTGTAAGTTCTGCTTCCATAGTTTGTTCAAACAAAAAACCTCAGCGGTAATCGCTGAGGTTTTTTGTTTATTCCTAGCTACCGACTGGTAGTATCCTAGGTTGAGCCACTTACAGATTAAGTAAATAGCTTTGTACTATAAACGGCTTGTAAAGCGTATACAGTGCGTAGAACCTGCTTAAGGCTTTGCACCATTCTTCTTATTCTTATGCCCATGATAAAGCAGCTTGCCACCCAGCTACTCCTACTCTCTTGTGTATTCGTTAGCGGGTCAGCAATAGCCCAAGCTAAAAAGACACCGAAGAAACCAGCCTCTTCTTCAAAAACGTCTACTACCAGCCCGGCAAAACCTAGCGCACCTGCTTCACAGGAACCTACTACCTTGCAAAAGGGCGTTTCGCAGGTGCAAACGGTCCTCAATACCATGTATGACCCGCAAACTACTTCTACGTTTCATGCAGGCGATAGAGCAGTAAACGTTGGTATTGGGCTATTAGGCGCCAACCATGGGTATGATGTTTTTGGAAGCCTCAAGCAATCACCAGCATTAAGCATCACATACGAGCAAGGCATCACCGATAGCTTCGGCCCGGGTACTCTTAGTGTGGGAGGCCTGCTAGGCTATAAACACTACTACTATGACTTTCCGAAGACTGACTACAAAGCGAGCTGGACAGATATTATGCTCATGGCCCGTGGTGCTTACCACTATAATCTAACTAGTAATCCGCAGATAGATACGTACGCTGGCCTCACAGTAGGTGTACGTCTTAACTCTTACTCAAATACGAACCCAAATCCACAAAACGCCTACAACGACGAGGGCTTGCATTTGGCTACTGGTATCTTCCTAGGTGGTCGTTACTTCTTCACCGAAAAAGTAGGCGTTTTCGCGGAAGCTGGGTATGACATGACCTATCTGAAGCTTGGACTCACGGCAAAGTTCTAAGCCAAAAGAGTAGAAACAGCGCTTCACACAAGCCGGTACCTAGTCGTTCGGCATGAATGAAGCTACTGATTTCAACAAAAAGGCCTGGCAAAACTGCCAGGCCTTTTATGCTTTAGAAAAACAAGAAGTGATGTTTCTTTTTGTACTTGTGTCTGAGAGGCTTGCCCTTCGGGTCAATGCCAGGAGCAGGCCGGGTTTGCCCTCGTTTTTGGCGTGCCGTGCCAATGCGGTTGTCTTTGAACTTGCGCACTGTAAATCCGCCACTGCTTTTTTCAAATTGGCGGGCAGGTCCGGCAGCTCGTCCAAAGCTCGTGTTTGATGTGCCTCCCGAGCGTGCAGCCAGAATCTCCATCTGCTGGTCGCGCTTGGCTTCTTCGGGGTTCATGCTCATCCGACGCTGCATTTGGGTAACATCGGCTGCTGAATCCTTCTTTTTGGCTTTGCGTGTGCTACGCTCAGTACCAGGGGCACCTTGCATAATAGACGACGGGCTCGAATCCGCTGTCTGAGCCTGCCCATGGGAAACAAAGAATAGAACTGCCAAACAGGTAGCAGCAATCAGTTTTTTCATGCAATGAAGAAGTATCGGTCGTACCACTAGGCCAGAGCTACGGAGCATGGTTCCATGCAAGCCGCTAACGGGTAACTTAATAACTTCGTTCAAATTACAAGAAAAAGAGAGACTTACTACTTGTCTTATTTTAAGGTTTTAAAGTAGGCCCGCGTAATGCATCTCGAATTTCCATCAGTAGCACCTGCTCTTTCGTTGGCCCTGGATCAACGGTGGTCACGGCCAAGGGGCGCAACTTGATGCGGTTAGCCGCTTTTACGAGCAGGAATACGCAAAAAGCGATGATGAAGAAGTAAAGAATAGCATTCAAGAATAAGCCATAGTTGACAGTAGCAGCCCCAGCGGTTTTAGCCTGTTCAATCGTCTTATAGGACTGTCCATCTAGAGCAAAAAACCAGTTCTTAAAATCTATGCCGCCCGTTAGTAGACCCAAGAATGGCATCAACACGTCATCCGTCAAGGAAGTAACGATTTTTCCAAAAGCGGCCCCGATGATCACACCAACTGCCAAGTCCAGCACATTCCCCTTAGAGATAAACTCCTTAAATTCGGTTACGAAACCCATTAGTTTAGAAAGGTTTATAAGTGAAAAGATCAACAGTCGAGGTAAATATAGAAACTAAAGTTTCATATCTCCACTACGTTCAAGTGTAATAAACTACTGCTAGCTCCTCTCACGAGCCGCCAAGGTTTTGCTCCTATCTTTGCGCCTTATTCGACGGCTTTTGCTTTTGCTGCTCATGGCTCTTTTTGAAAACCTACTCTATACGGTCGATGCTGCTTCCGGCATCTTGACCATTATGCTGAATCGACCAGCTAAGCTCAATGCGTTGAACGCGGCTACTATCGAGGATATCCGGCAGGCGATGCAGGAGGCCCTAGACGATGCCGATGTGCGTGGCATCATCTTAACGGGCAGCGGCGACAAGGCCTTTGTGGCAGGCGCGGATATTGCCGAGCTAGCAGGGCTCAATGAAATAACGGGCCGGCGGGCCGCTGAGCTTGGTCAGGAGGCATTCTGCTTGATTGAGGAAAGCTCCAAACCAGTTATTGCTGCCGTAAACGGCTTTGCGCTGGGTGGCGGCTGCGAATTAGCCATGGCTTGCCACTTGCGCGTAGCCGCTGAAAATGCACGCTTTGGCCAGCCTGAAGTGAACCTAGGTCTAATTCCGGGGTACGGCGGCACGCAGCGTCTCACGCAGCTTATCGGCAAAGGGAAGGCGCTGGAGCTCATGCTCACGGGTGACCAGATCAAAGCGGATGAAGCGTTGCGGCTTGGCTTGGTCAACCATGTCGTGCCAGCGGCGGAACTTCTGCCCTTCTGCCAGCAGTTGCTGGGACGTATTCTCACCAAGGCGCCGCTTGCTGTCGGGCTGGTGATTGATTGCGTGAATGCCGCCTTCGACCAGGAACGCCACGGCTACCAGACAGAAGCGAATGCTTTCAGCCGCTGCTGCGGCTCCGAAGACTTTCGGGAAGGTACTCGCGCCTTCTTAGAAAAGCGAGCAGCCACGTTTACAGGTAAATAAATGTTAAGTATTGAGTATTGAATGGTAGATAAGCAACACTACTTACTTTAGCTACAAAGCTGATAGCAAGATCATTGCTTCATTCAAAAATCAACACTTAACACTCAACATTCCCAAATGAGTGTAGCTAAAAAGCTGGCAGGCCAAACGGCCGTGTACGGCGTAAGTAGTATTTTGGGGCGGGTGCTGTCATATCTGCTGGTGCCCGTGTATACGGCCCGGTTTGCGGCGGCCGAATACGGCGTTGTGACTGGTCTGTACGCCTATGTGTCGTTTCTGAACGTGCTGTTCACCTACGGCATGGAAACAACCTACTTCCGCTTTGCCAACCGGCCAGGCACCGACCGCAAGCGCCTGTACGACGAGGTGCTCAGCTTGTTGCTTGTGAGTAGCGTCGTATTGTCGGGCTTGCTGGTGCTCATTGCCAAGCCTCTGATGCAGTTCATGAGTCTGCCGCCCGAGCAAAGCATTTACGCCGTCTGGATTGCTTTGATTTTGGGGCTAGATGCCATTGCGGCTATACCATATGCTAGGCTGCGGCTCGAAAACAAGGCGGGTAAGTTCGCAGCCATCCGCATGACCAACATTCTGCTCTACGTTGGCCTGAACTTATTCTTTATCGTGCTCTGCCCTGATATACTGGAAGGCAAGTATCTGGCTGCACTTAAACCTTTAATAGCAACTCTTTACAATCCCACTATCGGGGTTGGGTATGTATTCTTATCCAATTTGGCCGCTAGCATCATCACCTTGCTTCTCCTAGGTAAGGAGCTGACTGACTTCCGCTTCCACTTGAACCTGGAGCCGTTGCGGCCGATGTTGAAGTACGCCTATCCTATTATGTTGATGGGTCTGGCTGGCATGGTTAACGAAACACTCGACCGAATTTTGCTGGGTTGGTGGCTCCCCCAAGGTTTCTATCCGGGTCAATCGAGCTTGGCGGCAGTAGGCGTATACGGCGCCTGCTACAAGCTCAGCATCTTTATGTCGCTCGTTATTCAGGCGTTCCGCTACGCCGCCGAGCCGTTCTTTTTTGCCCAAAGCACGGAGAAGAATTCTCCGGCCACTTTTGCTTTAGTGATGAAGTGGTTTACGCTGAGCTGCGCTGTAATTTTCGTATTCATTAGCATCAACATTGAGGATTTCAGCCTGTTATTTCTTCGCCGCCCTGAATACCGCGAAGGTGTAGGTGTAGTACCTATTCTATTGCTGGCCAATCTGTTCCTAGGGGTGTATTACAACCTTTCAGTGTGGTTTAAGCTGACAGATAAAACCTACTTCGGCACGTACATCTCCTTCGGCGGTGCTCTGCTCACCATTGCCCTCAACTTCCTGCTCATTCCATTGCTCGGCTACATGGGTTCGGCCCTGACGACCCTAGCTTGCTACTTCATGATGGCAGCCGTATGCTGGTACCTAGGCAATTATCACTTCCCAGTTCCTTATCCTGTGGCGCGGCTACTGAGCTGGTTGCTGCTCGCCGTAGGGTTAGTCACAATTTCATGGTTTATCCCTGTAGCCGACTACTGGCTGCGTCATACTTTCCACGCGGGCATCTGTCTCCTCTTTGTGGGTCTTCTCTACTTGGTGGAACGCCCGAAAAAACAGGCTTCGGCGCCACAGCTAACGCGAAAGTAGACCTAGGTCGCCGGCCACAACATCACGCAAATTTTCAAAATCTTCTTGGCCGATGCACCTAGCATTGTGTTCGGTCTATCTTTGTTGCCAAACATGGCAAACGCCTGTTGCTCTGCTCATGCAAATACCCGTTATAAATCGTTCTCGGCATCCGCTGCCCGCTTATCAAACGGCCCATGCCGCCGGCTTGGATGTGCGAGCCAACCTCACGGAGCCGGTTACGTTGAAGCCCCTACAACGTGCGCTTATTCCGACGGGGTTGTTCATGGAAATTCCAATTGGGTATGAAGTGCAAGTACGGCCTCGTAGCGGCTTGGCTTACAAGCACGGCATTACCATCGTCAACAGTCCCGGCACCATCGATGCAGACTATCGTGGCGAGCTGATGGTGCTGCTGGTCAACCTTTCCGACACGGAATTCATCGTGCAGGATGGCGAGCGGGTGGCCCAGCTCATTGTGGCTCGACATGAAACCATCACGTGGGAGTTAGCCGAAGCCTTGAGTGAAACAGCGCGCGGGGCAGGCGGCTACGGCAGTACCGGCGTTCAGTAGTGAGCGAGTTTTAACCGTCGCGTTTCACTTCTTTGTCATAATTTCCTTTCTTACCTACCCCCAACAAAACTCACCTCTCATTTCTCTATTATCACCTTTAAGACTATGAAAATCATCGTCCCGATGGCCGGCATGGGCAAACGCATGCGTCCGCACACCCTCACGGTTCCCAAACCACTTATTCCAATTGCGGGCAAGCCGATCGTGCAACGCTTGGTGGAGGATATTGCGAAGGTGTGTGGTGAACCAGTTGATGAGGTAGCCTTCATCATTGGTCGTTTCGGCGAAACCGTGGAGAAAAGCCTCGTGAAGATTGCCGAATCAGTAGGCGCCAAAGGATCTATCTACTACCAAGACGAGCCCCTAGGTACTGCTCACGCTATTTTGGCGGCCAAAGATTCACTGAGCGGCCCCTTGGTAGTGGCTTTCGCTGATACCCTCTTCAAGGCTGACTTTACGCTGGATAGCTCAGCAGCCGGCACTATCTGGGTGCAGCGCGTAGATGACCCGAAACCTTTTGGCGTAGTAAAGCTGAATGAAAACGGCGAAATCACAGACTTCGTGGAGAAACCCGAGGAGTTTGTATCCGACCTAGCTATTATCGGCATCTACTACTTCCAGGACGGCGCTTACCTGCGCGACGAGCTTCAGTTCCTGCTCGACAACGACATCAAAGACAAAGGCGAGTACCAGCTCACCAATGCTCTGGAAAACATGAAAAATAAAGGCACTACGTTCGTGCCTGGCCGCGTGACGGAGTGGCTCGACTGCGGCAACAAAGACGCAACCGTATACACCAATCAGCGCTACCTAGAGTACTTACAGGAGCGCGGCGAGAACTTGGTATCTGACTCGGCCAAAGTGACCAATAGCGTCCTCATTCCCCCCGTGTATGTAGGTGAAGGCGTAATCATCACCGATTCGGTAGTCGGCCCACACGTATCACTCGGCAACCAAGCAAACGTTCGTGGCTCGGTGGTGTCGAACTCTATCGTACAACAATCAGCTACTGTCGCACACACTACTGTAACTAACTCAATGATTGGTAACTTCGCTACGGTAGCTAGCACGCCCAAAGACCTGAGCCTAGGTGACTACAACACGCTGCGCGTGTGATATTTTTGTTACTTGTGACGTTATCAGGAGCGCGGACATTTGTTTGCCTATTTACGTAGCTGGCTTAACTCCTTTATCCGAATAGCGGACGACAGTCCGCGCTCTTGCGTCCATGAGTCGTTTTTCACTTTCGCTTTTACTTTTTCTTGGCCTGCTGCTGGCTCATGAAGGCTACGCACAACAGGCTAGCTCGAGCCCGGACGCGGCTACGGCCAAACCACACAAGCTCAGTCGTAAAGAGCGAAAGGAGCTAGCGCGCCGGGCCACGATAGAATCGGCAAAGCAACAAGCTCAACCTCTTTCGGAGAAGGATCGCGAAATCAGCGAGTCCTTCTTCGTAGATGGGGTGAAGTTTCTGCTCTTAGAGGACTACAACAAAGCCTTGGAGCGGTTGCTAAAAGCCTACGCGCTCAACCCCAACAATGCAGCCATCAATTATAAGATTGCTGAAACCAATCTGCTGAGCGGCAACTACAAGGACGCAACCAACTTTGCGAATGCGGCCGTAAAGCTCGATTCCAAAAACGCTTACTACTATCTGCTGCTAGCGCAGATTTACACAAATCAGAAACAGTTCGATCAAGCGACGAAGGTTTATACCAGCCTCATCCACGACGTACCGAACTCGGGCTATTATTTGTTCAACCTAGCTGATCTGTACATGGCGCAGGGCAAGCTGAACGAGGCCCTAGCTACTTTCGACCAAGCCGAAAAACAGTTTGGCCCAATGGATGAAGTTTCGTTTAAGAAGCAGCAGATTTACCTAAAGCAAAACAATCTCGACAAGGCACTTAAAGAAGGCGAAACGCTCATTACCACCAATCCGGAAGAGATTCGCTACGTAATTGCTCAGGCCGAGCTATATGCGTCTAACAACCGCTTTCCCGACGCTATTCGAGTTGCCCAACAAGCCCTGAAGCAGGATCCAGATAATCCGCAGGCCCGCATGATTTTGGCGGATGTGTATCGGCAACAGGGCAACACGCCCGAATCGGAGAAGCAGATTAAACAGGCTTTCGAGAGCCCTGCCCTCGATATTGATGACAAGGTGCGGATTCTAGTCGATTATATCCGGCAGCTACCTAACCCAAAACTCGAGCAAACGGCCCTCGACCTAGCAGCCATCACTACCCGTACGCACCCAAAGGAAGCGAAAGCCTACGCCGTGGCCGGCGACATTCAGACGATTACGGAGCATAAAAAAGATGCCCGCGATACGTACCTAAAAGCTATCCAGCTCGACAACTCTAAGTTCCAGCTGTGGCAGCAAGTCGTACTAATCGACGCCGAGCTAAACCAGACGGACTCTTTACTGCGGCACTCCGAACGGGCTTTGGAGCTTTTCCCTAACCAAGCTTCCCTGTGGTTTTACAATGGCGTAGCTCACTTGCTGAATAAGCAGCCAGCTAAAGGCGTAAAGTCACTGGAATACGGCCGCAAACTCGCCACCGATAACCCCGAGCTACTGGCGCAATTTGATACGCAGCTTGGCGATGCATACCACGAGCTCAAGGATAATCCCAAATCGGATGCCGCATATGATGCAGCCCTAGCTTTCGACGCCAACAATGCCCAGGCACTGAACAACTACAGTTATTTTCTGTCGTTGCGAGGCGAGAAGCTGGATAAGGCGAAAGAAATGGCAGCTAAGCTTGTGAAGCAGTTCCCGGACAACGACACCTACCTGGATACGTACGCGTGGGTACTCTACAAGCAAAAGGATTATGCTGGTGCCCGCCAAAGCTTAGAAAAAGCGCTGAAGACGTCGAAAGACGCTACTATTTTCGAGCACTATGGCGACGTACTTTATCAGTTGGGCGACCAAGAAAAAGCGCTGGCACAATGGCAGCGCGCCAAGGTCATCGGAGGGGCATCGCCCTTTGTTGACCGCAAAATTAAAGAGAAAAAGCTATATGAATAGATGCTTCCCGCTGGTGTTGTTCCTAGCAGCCTTTTTACTAGGAAGCTGCGCTCGTAAGACCGTTCCAACGGCTTCGAAGAACCCTAGCACCACACCAGCTCCAGTAGCAGATGTTGCCCGGGCGTCCAGCGTAGATTTCCGCTACTTATCAGCCAAGGGGAAAGCACAAATTGAACAAGAAGGCAATAAGCTTCCGACAGCCAACCTGACGCTGCGAGTGCGCAAAGACAGTATTATTTGGCTCTCGGTTTCGGTAGCTGGTTTTGAAGGAGCGCGTGCCTACATCACTCGCGACTCTGTGCGGGTTCTTAACAAACTGCAACGGGAGTACTACGCAGGCGATTTTGCCTACCTCAGCCAGCGGTTAAATGTGCCTGTTACCTTCGACCAGGTGCAAGCCATTTTGCTAGGTAACTACTTACTCGCTCCTACTGGCTCTACCCCGGAGGTTACAACGGAAGGTACCACACAGCGTGTGCAGTTCCAACAGGCAAGTTTGCTAGTCGAGCAGCTCATCAATCTAGGTCAGCAGAAGGTGCAAAAGCTCAACGTGAAAGATTCGCAAAGTCAAAATAATGTGACAGTTGACTTTAGCGACTTTCGTGCTGTGGCGCCTGCTAATCAACTGTTTGCTTACAACGTAGTGCTCCAAATTCAACAAGCACAAGGGCCTACCTCCTCAGCAACTATTAACTACCGCAACGTGGACGTAGACAAAGAACGCCTTGCGTTTCCTTTCTCCGTGCCTTCTGGTTATGCGCGGAAGAAGTAACGTTTGGGGTATTTGGCTAGTTGTGGGGTTGCTGGCGCTAAGTCAAGCAACGGCACCCTTAGCGCAGCAGCGTCGGCGAACCGCCTCCACGAAGAAGAGCAAAGCTCAGCTACAGCGGGAACGACAAGCAACGTTGCGGCGCATCAACGAAACAAGCCGCATTCTAGCCCAAACGCAGCGCCAAAAAGAAGCCTCCCTAGGTCAACTGAATGCGCTGAAGGAAAAGCTGACGGTTCAGCAAGGCGTTATTCGTAACATCTCGTCTGAGCTAAAGTACATCGAGTCAGATGTACAGCAGACGGAGACGCAAGTACAGCACACTTCTCAAAGCCTAAAGCAGCTTCAGGAGGAATACGGCCGGCTGGTGTACGCTTCCTCCAAAACGGCGAATAGCTACAACAGCATCATGTTCTTGTTCGCGGCTGAGTCATTCAACCAGTTCATGCAACGCTTGCGCTACGTGCGCCAGTACTCGGAAGTACGCCGGACCCAAGCCGCACAGATTGCCAGCACCCAGCAGCGCTTGACCCAGCAACTCACAGGTCTGACTGAAAAAAAACAGGAAAAGAGCAGTCTGCTGAGCACTCAACTTTCGGAGAACCGCAACTTAGTCTCCCTCAAAACGCAGCAAGACCAGGTCGTTACGAAGCTTAGTCAACAAGAAGAACAACTACGACGCGAGCTAGCGGAACGCCAGCAGGCAGTGGTACGGCTCGATAATCTCATAGCGGAGCGTGTACGAGAAGAAATTGCCCGTGCCGCTCGCGCCGCGGCGGCTCGCGCAGCTGCTCGGGCAGCGGCTCGTAACAGCACGGCCACGCGGCGTAGCCCAAGCTCTACGAGTCGCACCAGTGCTGCCGAGGAAGCCGCTGTGGCCGCGGCGGAACGTGTCGACCGCGTAACGCTTACCCCCGAAGCCGCTGTTCTCTCTTCTTCGTTTGCCGAGAACCAAGGCCGGTTGCTATGGCCCGTTGCGCGGGGCTTCATCTCACAACACTTTGGCCGCCATGCACACCCGGTACTTAAGCATGTTATAGTAGAGAACCGCGGCGTTGACATTCAAACCAATGCGGGCGAACCAGTACGCGCTATTTTCAACGGTAAGGTGCTCACAGTGGCTAACATTGCTGGCATGAACAACATCGTCATGATTCAACACGGCGAATATTTCACTGTTTATGCGAAGCTGCGTAGTGTCAGTGTTAGCGAAGGAGAGCAAGTGCACATGCGCCAGCAGATAGGTACTGTGTACACCAATACGGAGGGAACATCAGAGCTCCAGTTTCAGGTATGGCGCAACAGTGCCAACCTCAACCCTGAGAGATGGCTTGGCCACAAGTAACAGGTTCACTGCCCTTTATAGTAGTTCACTACAGCTGTGCAGTGCCAAAGCAAACAGCTTGAAATAAAAAAACACCGTACAACGTACGGTGCCTTTCCAAGCTATGAAAACAAACTTAGCTAACAGACGGTCCTCTCGGACATCAGCAATGAGGCGATAACGCCTGCTGAGCTGAAAAGCCCTCCCGCTAACATTCCGAAATATAGACAAAGCCTTGCCTTTTGCACACAGCTATTCGGCCAAATGGCATTTTTTCTCGACTAGCTGCGCCATTTTGCCTGTTGGCAAAGCGTTAGTTGGCTCAGTTGCAGAAGTTAGAGCAAATTGAGCCGGTTCAACAAGCTACTTTTATAAGAATTTCCGATCGGAACAGGCATCAAGTTATTGGCTTCCGTGCCTCGGCCTGTATCGACTAGCGCGGCATCTGCTTCGATGGACACAATGCGGTCGAGTCGAACGATATACTTACGATGCACCCTAGCAAAGTCGCGCGCAGGCAACTTTGTTTCCAACTCCTTCATGGTGCTATATACTGTAAAACGCTCGCGGCCCGTGTAAATGTTTACGTAATCACCGAGAGCCTCTACATAGCGAATGTCTGCCGTTTTGAGGCGCAGTAGCTTCTGCTCCTGCTTGATAAATATTTCGGCTCGGCTAACCAAATACATAGATTCGGCAGCGTCGTTGGCCATGCGGAGTAGGCCATCAAGCTTTTGCTGCTCCTGCTCTAGCTGCAGGCGCGCTCGACGTAATTCTAGATGCGCAACGACCTCCCGGGCCAGAATACGCATGGCCTCGCGCTGCTCATCACTCAGTCGGCGCGGTACTGTATCGAGTGCGCAAATGGTACCAAGAGGTTGGCCTTCAGGAGTTATGAGGGGCGCTCCGACATAAAACCGAATTCCACTTGCCGAATCCGTAACGAAAGGATTGCTCTTGAAGAGCGGATCTTTAGTTGTGTCTTCTACCTCAAACACATCATCAGCCAGCATTGCATACTGACAAAAAGCTTTATCTCGGCTGGTACTTTGAATTCCTTCAAATCCAATTTGTGCCTTAAACCATTGCCTGTCGGCGTCGATGAGTGAAACCAGTGAAACGGGCGTACCACAGATGTAAGCAGCCAAACGAACCAAATCATCAAACACCTTCTCGGGAGGGCTGTCAAGAATTTGGTAATTACGTAACACTTCGAGGCGTTCTGCTTCGTTTACAGAACGCAATGCGGAAAGCAAAGGTCGAGTGATTTCAGAAGCAGAATTTGATTTCGACGGCATTAGAACAAGGGTTGGAAAGGGCGGACACGACTGCAGGTAGTGGCAGAATCGCAATAAATGCACAACATGCACTTACAAGGATACAAAATACGGCTTCTGCGCTAGGTATCTAGTACGATTTTCGGCGAAATACTCTTCTGCTTCGATGAACTTAGTTTTAAATTAATCAGTACTGAAGGTGCGTACGCAACTGGACAAGATCTAGATTGAATATAGTAGCTGATGCTGAAAAGATTGGGGTTTCTGCGGCGCCTTTAAAAATTAAGCGGTACTTTTACCAATCCTGAAATAGGCTGCACTGCGTATAGCTAGCTCACCACCTCTAACTCGGCTTCAGGCCACATCGTTATGACACTCGCTTCGCTTTTCCTGATCGGCAACTTTGGCACAACAGAGATTCTGCTGATCGTTGTCGCTATCATCTTACTGTTTGGCGCAAAACGCATTCCTGATCTGTTTCGAGGCATGGGACAAGGCATCCGCGAGTTTAAAGATGCTTCCAAAGAAGAAAAGCCTGAGTTTCGCGACCGGCCTGTTAACCCAAATGATCCCACCCAACCACGTCGATAATTAAAGCCATGAACACTTCCCTTTTGCTTTTTTTAGGTGACATCGGCGGTAGCGAACTGATGTTGATCTTAGTCGTTATCCTGATTTTCTTTGGTGCCAACAAAATTCCGGAGCTAGCTCGTGGCCTTGGTAAAGGTATCCGCGAGTTCAAAGACGCTTCGCGTGAGATTCGTAGCGAAATTGAAAACGCAGGTCAGCCAACGCAGCAGCATTACAACGCCCCTAGCTACCAGCAGCCTGCACAACCTGTGTATCCGGGTACCCCCACCGAACCGCAGCCTTATGTTGGCCCCGAGCCAACCGTAGCGCCGCCCATGGATGGTGGTATTACACCGCAAACTTCTGAGCGGTCCCGCCTTGATCAGACCACCAACTAACCTTGTGATTTGAGACGGTTTAACTCTCTTACCGAAGTTCGAAACGAGCTGACGGCAGGCACTACCACCTGTCGTCAGCTCGTGGAGTATTATCTAGATAACATCCAGCGGGAAAGCAATTTGAATGCTTTCCTGGAGGTATGGCCTGACGAAGCACGTGCCCAAGCTGATGCCGTCGACGCGAAGCTAGCTGCTGGTACAGCAGGGAAGCTAGCAGGTATGGTTGTGGGCTTGAAGGATGTATTAGCTTACAAAGACCACGCTTTGCAATCGAGTAGCCATATCCTGGATGGCTTCAAGTCCTTGTTCACCGGGACGGCTGTACAGCGCTTGCTCGATGAGGACGCTATTTTCATTGGCCGGCAGAACTGCGACGAGTTTGCCATGGGTGCCTCCAACGAAACTTCCTATTTCGGACCGGTGCGCAATGCGCTTGATCCTACTCGGGTATCGGGTGGCTCTTCGGGTGGCTCGGCAGTGGCTGTACAAGCTGACCTCTGCTTAGCTTCCATTGGCTCTGACACGGGCGGTTCAGTACGCCAGCCAGCGGCTTTTTGTGGTATTGTAGGTTTCAAGCCCACGTATTCACGCATTTCACGCTACGGTTTGATTGCGTACGCTTCCTCGTTTGACCAGATAGGCACTTTAACTCGCTCTGTTGAGGACGCGGCGTTGCTGCTGGAGGTAATGGCTGGCCCTGATGAATTCGACAGCACCGTAAGCAAGGAGCCAGTGCCTGCTTATAGCGAGCTTCTTACCCCGGCGCCTCACTACCGTATCGGTTATATTCGCGACTGCTTGGAGCGCCCGGGCCTGAACCCCGAAATTAAAGCGGCGACGGAAGAAGCACTCGATGTGCTACGTGGTCAAGGCCACGTAGTCGAGGCAGTAGATTTCCCTTACCTTGACTACATCGTACCGTCTTATTATATCTTAACCACAGCTGAAGCTAGCTCTAACCTGAGCCGTTTTGATGGCGTGAAGTACGGCTACCGAGCTCCTGACGCTACCGACTTGGAGTCACTTTATAAGAAGACTCGCTCGCAAGGTTTTGGGCCAGAAGTGCAGCGCCGTATTCTGCTTGGCACTTTTGTGTTGTCGGCAGATTACTACGATGCCTATTACACCAAGGCACAACGGGTACGCCGGTTGATCAAGGAGAAAACCGACGAGCTCCTGCGGCAGTACGACTTCTTGGTGCTTCCGACTACGCCTACTACTGCTTTCCACATCGGCGATGTGGAGCAAGACACTTTGGCGATGTACCTAGCTGATATTTTCACGGTGCAGGCATCGTTGGCCGGGGTACCCGCTATTTCGGTGCCATCAGGCACCGATTCAGAAGGTATGCCGATTGGCTTGCAGATTCTCAGCGGTGCGTTCCGGGAAGAACACCTGCTGGCCTTCTCAAAACTGGTTACGGAGTCGCTCACCCCTGCTTTGCCCTGATGAAAAACGTGTTGGTTCGTACCATTGCCGGGCTTCTGTTACTGCTCGCTTTTGCCTCGCCGACGGTGGCGCAAATCGTACCCGAACAAAACCTAGGTTATGAACGAACTGACTCAGTGCAGCTCGTGCTGCCTGATTCGCTAGTAGCTGCACCCGTCGTCATCGACTCGGTGCAGCTTGCTTGGCTGCGCACCCCTCCTACTATGCGCGATTTGGTGGCTGACCGCATTGGCTGCCTCGAAACTGACGTACCGCACCTGTTTAATAACACGGTGATGAGCTTCGTGAACTACTTCACGATAAACAATCGGGCTTATACGCAGCGGATTCTAGAGCGCGAAAATTTGTATTTCCCGCTTTTTGAGAAATACTTAGCGAAATACAACCTCCCGAAAGACCTGAAGTATCTGGCGGTAGTGGAGTCAGCCCTAGTGCCACAAGCACGCTCGCGTGTGGGAGCGGTAGGGTTGTGGCAGTTTATGGGACCAACTGCCAATGATTTTCGGCTCGTGCGCAACGACTACATTGATGAGCGCATGAATCCGGAGAAATCGACGGAGGCCGCTTGCCGATTCCTTCGCGACCTATATCGCATGTTCGGTGATTGGGAGCTAGCTCTTTCCGCTTACAACTACGGCTCGGGCAACATCATGAAGGCCATTCGCCGGGCGGGCGGACAGCGGAACTTCTGGGCTATTTACCCCTACTTGCCCAAAGAAACGCGCAACTACGTTCCAACCTTCACAGCCGCCCTTTACACGCTGAAGTATGCCCACGAACACGGCTTACATTCTGACTCGTTGCATTACCTCTATCCTGAACCAACAGACACCCTTATTATTTCAGGTCGGTCGCTGGATTTGCGTAAGTTCTCAGCACAGTTCGGGTTGGATTCGACGGAGATTGCGCGCCATAACCCGGAAATCAAAAAGGCCTACTTGCCTGAGACTTTGCGTAACTATAGGCTTACAGTCCCGGCATGCATCCGGCCAGAGCTAGCCGCAGTTGACCGTACTACGTTGCTCGACTTCTGCAAAGTAACGGTTCCGCCTCCGGCATTGCTTATGCCCCGCTTTCCTAGCTTGCTCGATGCAACAGCTACCCAGCCCATGCTGGCGGCTACAGCACCACAAGCCGATGTACGCTACCGCCGCGTGCGCCATTCCGTGCGCCGTGGCGAGAACCTAGCTTCTGTAGCAGAGCAGTACAACGTAACCTCGACACAAATCGCTCGCTGGAACAATTTGCGCCGAGGTCGTGCTTTAACACTAAAGCAGCAATTAGTTGTTTATCTGCCCACTGAGCAACCTTCGGCTTCTGCATCAACGTCAATAGCTATTAGAAAGCTAGCTATCCCAACTACCTTACCCCTATTTGGAGGTAAAGAAGCTGTGGCAACACGTAAGAGCATCCGGGAGCCTGCCGTAGCAGTCGCTGCTCAGAAGGACTCTGACGCCGTGGCGAAGACCGTTCCAGCGCCAGTCAAATCGGCTCCGATAGCCCGAGTGGCCAAAGAGCCAACGTCGACTCCAGCGCTACTGGAAACAGCAGCTAGCCTTTCCACCGATAGCGCACTAACTACTTACAGTGTGCAACGTGGCGACAACCTAGACAAGATAGCTCGTGCACACGGCATGACCGCTTCCCAACTCATGGCCTTAAACCATCTTCGGTCGGCAAACCTAAGTATAGGTCAAAAACTAGTGTTCTACGGCTCAGAGGAAGAGGAATCTCTCCCAGAGCCAGTAGTAGCTAGCAACACAAACTTACCGGCGGCACCCGCTCGCGCTACTGCTAAAGCTTCAACAAAACCAGCTACTGCACCATTACCCAAAATACACTTAGTACAACCGGGCGATACGCTTTACAATATTTCACGGCGCTATCATGGCGTTACGGTAGAGCAACTTCGCAAGCTTAACCATTTAAAATCGGATGAAGTGAAGCCTGGGCAGAAGTTGGTGCTGGAGCAAAGCTAGGTTATCCATGTAGCGTTAGGCTATAAAAGTACCGTTCAGGTTGAACTGACTTCCCAACGACACTGGTGTACTAGACAAACCTTTGACACATAGTTATTTTCCTTGCCCTGAGCTACCCAGTAGCTCAGGGCTTTTTTATAGCTAAGTTGGTTGCCCGAGCCTTCCATTCCGCTCAAAATTGCCAACTTGCCTATTGGATGCAAATTTCTCCACCCCTTGCCTCTACCTTTTCCCATGTCCAAGATTAACAAGCAAGACGCCCTCAACTACCACGCCCAAGGCCCAGCCGGTAAGATTGAGGTAGTGCCCACCAAGCCCGTTAGTACCCAATCGGACCTAGCCCTAGCTTACTCGCCAGGCGTAGCCGAACCTTGTAAAGCAATTGCGGCCAATCCGGCTGATGTATATAAGTATACTGCTAAGGGCAACTTAGTAGGCGTGATCAGTAATGGCACGGCGGTGCTGGGCCTAGGTAACATTGGGCCAGAAGCCTCAAAACCGGTGATGGAGGGCAAAGGCGTTCTATTCAAGAAATTTGCGGGCATCGACTGCTTCGACATCGAGATTGATGCGACCGATCCGGATGAGTTTATCCGCATTGTGAAGGCGCTGGAGCCCACTTTCGGCGGCATCAACCTAGAAGATATCAAGGCACCCGAGTGCTTCCGCATTGAGACGGCCCTGCGCGAGCAGATGAACATTCCGCTCATGCACGACGACCAGCACGGTACGGCCATCATCACCTCAGCGGCGTTGCTGAACGCGCTGGAAGTGGTAGGCAAGCAGATTGACAAAGTAAAGCTAGTGGTGAGCGGTGCTGGTGCTGCGGCCGTATCCTGCTTGCGTTTGTATTTAGAGCTAGGTGTGAAGCTGGAAAATGTGGTGGTCTTTGATAAGGATGGCATCATCACTCCGGCGCGCACTGATTTGGCGGACATGCAGTTGAGGTTTGCCACTACGCGTCCGATCAGCACGTTAGCAGAAGCGATGGAAGGTGCTGATGTGTTCCTAGGCTTGTCGGCGGCCAATGTGCTGCCAGCCGAACTGCTGCTGGCTATGGCACCCAACCCGATTGTGTTTGCCCTGGCCAACCCAAACCCAGAGATTGACTATGACCTAGCCATCTCGACGCGCCACGACATTATTATGGCTACGGGTCGCTCCGACCACCCGAACCAGGTGAACAACGTGCTCGGTTTTCCCTACATCTTCCGGGGAGCACTCGACGTACGCGCCACCGAAATAAACGAGGCCATGAAGCTTGCCGCGGTGCATGCGTTGGCGGAGCTAGCGAAGGATGTAGTGCCCGAGATGGTAAATCAGGCTTATAGTGACACCACTCTCACCTTCGGTCGCACATATCTTATCCCCAAACCTCTCGACCCGCGCCTGATCACCACTATTTCACCGGCGGTGGCCAAGGCTGCTATGGAGAGTGGTGTAGCTCGGCAGCCCATTACCGACTGGGCAGCGTATGAGGATGAGTTGCGTGGACGCTTAGGTGCCAACCAGAAGCTGATGAACCGTATCATCTCGGCGGCGAAAGCGAACCCAAAACGAATCGTATTTGCCGAAGCCGACAATTACAAGATCCTTAAGGCTGCGCAAACTCTACGGGATGAGAATATTGCCTATCCGATTCTACTAGGCAACCACGATAAGATCCGGCAGATTGCTCAGGCTAATAATCTCGACCTGGAAGGCTGCCAGATCATCGACATTCTGCAGGAAGACGCCAAACGTGCCGAGTATGCAGAACTACTCTACCAAAAGCGGCAGCGCCGCGGCATCACGCTGTACGAAGGCCGCCGCTTGTTGCGTGAGCGGAACTACTATGGTTCGATGATGCTGGAAACCGGTGAGGCCGATGCTTTTATTACTGGTCTGACCAAAGACTACGGCAAGTCGATTTTGCCTTCCCTACAAGTAATTGGTGTGGAAGATGGTGTGAAGCGAGTAGCCGGTATGTATATCATCCAGCACAAGAAAGGCCCATTCTTCTTCTCGGACACTACCGTGAATATCGACCCCACGGCCGAGCAGATGGTAGATATTATTGGCCTAACGGCCCGGGCCGTGCGCTTCTTCGATGCTGAACCTAGGATTGCAGTGCTGAGCTATTCCAACTTCGGCTCTAACCCCGGCGACCTCCCCGACAAGGCGCGCCGTGCCACGGAGCTAGCTAAGCAGCGCTACCCCGACCTGATTCTGGATGGTGAGATGCAGGCCAACACCGCCCTGAATCCGCAACTCCTGCAAGAACAATATCCCTTCAGCGAGCTAGCTCAAAAAGGTGGCGCCAATACGCTCATCTTCCCGAACGTTATTTCGGGCAACATTGCCTATAAAGTGCTCCAAGAGATTGGCGGCGCCGAGGTAATTGGGCCCGTACTAATGGGAATGCGTAAGCCCGTTCACATTCTGCAGCTAGGTGCTTCCGTGCGCGAAATCGTGAATATGGCGGCTATTGCAGTGGTTGACGCTCACCGCGGTGGCAAGGGTCTGTAGCAACATACCCTCTTGTTTGTAACGACTGTACCTAGCTAGTCACTAGAGCAGACGGAAAACAACTGCACCACACTGTGCAAATTCGCAAGCCACAGCCCATCTGTTATAACTTAACCTAGTTGAACTATAACGGACGCTTTTTTGGCGTGCTACTCCGATTTCATTAGTTTTATGAAGTGTTGATGAACTCAGCTGTGGAAGCCTACCTGCCCCGGCTGAGTTCACCACTTTATATTGCTTTTGAAATCCCCTCTATGATTGCATATATCGACGGCAAACTGGCTTACAAAGATCCCGCGCAAGCTATACTAGACGTCAACGGCATTGGCTACGAAATCAAGATTTCGCTGGCTACTTACTCGAAGCTACCTGCTGAGGAAGAACGGATTAAGCTCTACACGTACCAGCACATCAAGGAAGACGCTCACACCCTCTACGGGTTTTTGGACCCGAATGAGCGCGCTTTGTTCATGCTCCTGATTTCAGTTTCGGGTATTGGCCCCGGCACTGGCATCGTGATGGTTTCGTCTATGTCGGTGGGCGAAATCCGGCAAGCCATTGTACAGGAAGACGTACGCGCTATTCAGAGCATCAAGGGCGTTGGGCCGAAAACAGCACAGCGCGTGATATTGGAGCTACGCGACCGATTACGAAAAGATGAATTATTAGCGAAAGCCGGGGTCGACACGGTGCCGTTGGCCCGTGCGCACAATACCAACCGCGCTGAAGCGTTAGCCGCTTTAGTTACCCTAGGGTTTGCACGCGCTGCGGCCGAGAAAACTCTAGACACTATCCAAAGTCGTCACGGCAATGACTTGACCGTGGAGGCCCTCATCAAATTTGCGCTGAAATCTAATTAGAAATCTACCCGGCTACCGCCCGTTTCTTAGCTCTTGAATACCGGTAAGAAATCTCTCGCCGTTCCAGTTGTTGTTGTGTCGTTGCTGGCTGCGTGGTGGTCCCAGGCTGAACCTACGGGAAATAACCCGTTTGCGTTGCGCCAATTATGGGCCTGGCTTCCTAAAACAAACAACCAACTGGCGCTGGCGTCGGATACCCCTCGCACTGCGCCCGGCGACACTAGTCGCTACCGCCCGAGTCGTCGGCCCAAAGTAGGGCCGCAGGACCGAATCGGTACGCCCTTTTCGCCCCAACGTCGTCGCTCGCCCCTGATCCTGCCGTTGCCTTCCAACGTGAAGCTCGAGGTGACTCCCGACGACAGTTTACAGTTCTACGACATTCAGGAGAAAATAGGTTCAGAAATCGACTATCGAAATCCTAGCCTAATGTCTGCTGAGGAATATGCGCGTTGGCAACAGCAACAAGCTATCCGGACGTACTTCCGCGAAAAGTCGGAAGGCGGCGTAGCGGGCGAGACCCAAAGCCCCGCTACGGCCAAACGCCTCATCCCGAAGATATACCTAGGCCCTATGGCCGACCGCATCTTCGGCGGCAGCTACGTAGATATTCGTCCGCAGGGCTCGGTGACGTTGCGTATGGGCGCCCGCTTCAACCGCAACTACAACCCGACGCTGACTCTACGCCAGCAGAAGGTAGGCGACTTTCAGTACGACCAGAACATGAACCTCAATCTCACCGGCCAGATCGGGGAGAAAATGCGGATCACGTTCAACTACGATACCAAGGCCGCGTTCGACTTTGAGAACAATATGAAGCTCGATTACACGGGCTTCGACACCGATATTATCCGCAAGATCGAGCTAGGCAACGTCAGCTTGCCGCTCAATAACTCTCTAATCCAAGGCGGCCAGAACCTATTTGGCGCCAAGGCACAGCTACAGTTCGGCCGCTTGGCCGTCACGACGGTAGCCTCTACGTTGCGCGGTCAGGCCGACGCCGTAACGGTACAGAATGGCGCGCAGAGCCGCACCTTTGAGGTGAAAGCCAGCGCCTACGAAAACAACCGCCACTTCTTCCTGTCGCAGTTCTTTCGTGACCGATACGACGCCACTTTGCGCAACTTGCCCACGGTGCAGAGCGGCATCGAGATCCGCCGCTTGGAGGTGTACGTCACGAACGACAACCGCACCACCGACAACCTGCGTAACGTGGTTACGCTCATGGACTTGGCTGAGCCAAGCAAAGTGTATCGGGCGCAGTTCCTCAAAGGTGGTGGTACTTCGGCTAGCACGGCTACTTCCAACAACGCCAACTTGGAGTTTTCGAGCGTTACACGAGGAGGTGCTACAGCGCGCGGAAACCTTTCGGTTGATACCTATCTGCAAACCACTCCTGGCTTGCAGCTCACTAAAAGTATTGACTTTGAGCGAGTGCGGGCGCGTAAGCTAGCCTCAAATGAGTACACCTTCAACGCGCAATTAGGCTACCTCTCGCTGAACACGCAGCTACAGCCCGAGCAGGTACTAGGGGTATCTTTTGAATACCTCTACAATGGCCAAACCTACAAAGTAGGGGAGCTTACCGACGATTACGCCAACGTAGGCCAAGATGAGGTGATCTTCTTAAAAATGCTGAAGGGAACAAAGCCTGGCGTAGGATTGGTCGACCGGAACTCATCACCAGCAGTGGCTTCTATTCAGCAGAACCCGAACCTGGCAACAGGCAACCTACCAACGTGGGATCTGCTGATGAAGAACATTTATTCTCTGAATGCAAACCAGCTCAACCGGGATAACTTCCGCCTCAACATCGTCTATAAGGATGACCAAACGGGCGTCGATCTAATCTCGCTCAAGGAAGGCGAACGCATTGCTAATATTCCACTCGTTCAAGTTCTTAACCTCGACAACGTAAACCCCAACAACGACCGGAACTCCGACGGTAACTTTGACTTCTTGTCTGGTATCACTATCGATCCTGAGCTAGGTCGCATCATCTTCCCCAACGTGCAGCCCTTTGGCAGCTACTTACGGGCTCAGTTTGACACAACGGGCGCCAACGCAACCGCGGAGAGAGCTCTGATCGGCAAATACGTTTACTCGGAGCTTTACAACCAAACGCAGACCGACGCACAACAAGTGCAGGTGAAAGACAAGTTCGTGCTGCGGGGACGTTTTCAGGCTACTTCTACTGACGAAATCAACTTACCAGGCATTGGCGTAGCTCAAGGCTCGGTACGGGTTATGTCGGGCAGCACGTTGTTGCAAGAAGGCGTTGATTATCAAGTATTTTACGATCAGGCGAAGGTCAAGATTCTCAATCCTAGCTACCTAAACTCGGCCAATGCACTGAACATCACGTTCGAGAAAAATGCCGTGGTGCAGGTGCAGCCGCGCAAGCTAGTCGGTGCCCGCTTCGATTATCGTCTCAACCAAGATGTGAACTTCGGTGCGACGGTATTGCACCTGACCGAAAATCAGGCCCCAGGTATCAACCGCGTCAACATAGGCGACGAACCGGGCAACAACACCATGTACGGTCTCGATGTGAACATGCGGCGTGAGTCGCGGGCTCTCACGAAGTATCTCGATGCCTTACCGTTTATCTCGACCAAGGAGCCTTCTTCGGTAGCATTCAGTGGTGAATTTGCGCAATTTGTGCCCGGCAAAACCAAGCTAGGCCGGGGCGAGAATGGCGTGTCGTACATCGACGACTTTGAGAATGCTAGCACGCCGTATACCCTAGGTGGTACCAACGTAGCCACGGCTTGGCGCTTAGCTGCTACGCCTTCCCCGCTCGTGGGCAGCGCTACCGGCCTTGCCGTTGCCTACAACCGCGCTAAACTTGCCTGGTACACCATCGACCAGACGTACTACACGAATGGACCCAGTAAGCCTGCTGGCATCACTCCTTACTCAGCTAATAAAAACCACTATACCCGTGGTATTCTGCGCACGGAAGTGTTCCCGAACCGCGACGTCGGCGCAACTGGCAACGGGTATGAGTATCCGCTGGACCTAGCTTACTTTCCAGGAGAACGGGGACCTTACAACTATAATCCGCGGGTAAGCACTGACGGACAGCGCATAGACGATGGTAATAACATTGTGAACCATTACGGTGGTATTAGCCGAGAAATCACCTTCGACACTGACTTCGACAACGCTAACGTAGAGTTCTTAGAGTTTTGGTTAATGGACCCGTTTATCGCAGGTCCTAACGGTGTAGTTGGCGATTCGCCAACTGCGGGGTCGAACAATACAACTGGTGGCGAACTATACTTCAACCTAGGCTCCATTTCAGAAGACGCACTACGGGACAACGGTCAACACGAGTTTGAAAACGGCTTGCCTGATGGCACGGAAGCTAACCGGAATGATGTAGTTCAACCCACTGACTGGGGAGTTGTGTCGCGTCAGCAATTCCTAACAGACGCTTTCAGTACCGCCCCAGGGGGTCGCACACGCCAGGACGTTGGCTTAGATGGCCTCGGCAATACGGACGAACAAGGCTTCTTTCAAGGCGCTTACAGCCAGTTTGAAGATCCTTCCGCTGACGACTTCCGGCACCATCTAGACGGGTTCTACAATACCAACAGTACACAGATTCTAGGTCGCTACAAGCAGTACAACGGCATGGAAGGCAACTCAGTGGAGAACAGTCAACAGAGTTCTACCGCCTATCCCGACAAAGAAGACCTGAACCGTGACAACGTTATTTCAGATGTTGAGCAATATTATGAGTATCGCATTCCGCTTCAACCAGGTCAACTCGAAGTAGGGCAAAACAACATTGTTGATAAAGTAACAGCCCCCAACCCTAATGGCTCAAATGAGCCAGTAAATTGGTACCAGTTCCGTATTCCCATTCGCCAATATACGGGATACCGGGGCACTGGCGACGCAAAATCTTTTGGGTTCAAATCTATTCGCTTTCTGCGCATGTATTTGACCCAGTGGCGAGAGCCGGTAGTGCTGCGTATGCTGCAAATGCAGTTTGTAGCCAACCAGTGGCGTCGTTTCCAAACAGTTATCGGAGAGCCGGGCCAAACCTATGTGAATACCACCAACGACGCTGGTGCCTTCAACATCTCAACGGTTAGCTTAGAGACTAACGGCCTAGCCAACGTGCAAGGCACTAGCGCTATTCCATACATATCGCCACCCAACATCCAGCGCGACCGGGAATATGGTTCTACAACAACGAGCCGTCAGCAGAATGAACAGTCGTTGCGCATGTGCGTGGACGAGTTGCAGGATGGCTTCAGTAAAGCAGCTTACAAGAACATTAGCATCAATATGCTGCGTTACAAACAGTTACGTTTGTTCCTGCATGCCGAGACGGAGGACCCATCACTTCAAAATATAACTCCCGGTGAACCCGGTTCTGTACGAGGTTTTGTCCGCATTGGCACTGACTATACTCAGAACTACTACGAATATTCGCTTCCATTAGAAATTACCCGTTCTGGGAACACCGCAAGGGATATATGGCCTGAAAAGAACGAAGTTCAGATCAGCTTTCAAGACTTTATTGATGCAAAGGCAGAACGAAACCGCTTAGGTATTGCTTACACGGTGCCTTACGTAAAAACAGTCATAGCGCAGAACGGCGTTCCGGCTCAAATTACGATCCTTGGCAACCCCGACTTCAGCGCTGTACAAGGAGCAATGATCGGGGTGCAAAACCCCGCCGACGACAAGACGCCCAAGTCCTTGTGTATTTGGGCCGATGAGTTCCGCGTGTACGACTTCGACCGAGAAGGCGGCTTCGCGGCCACAGCTCGCTTCAACACCAAGCTAGCTGACGTAGCCAACATCACCGCCACCGGCAGCTACACCTCGGTAGGATTCGGTGCTTTGCAGTCCAAGCTCATTGACCGC
The DNA here is from genome assembly GCF_035609205.1 of Hymenobacter sp. GOD-10R. Lineage (NCBI taxonomy): Bacteria > Pseudomonadati > Bacteroidota > Cytophagia > Cytophagales > Hymenobacteraceae > Hymenobacter > Hymenobacter sp. GOD-10R. The sequence goes on along the minus strand of NZ_CP141184.1, from coordinate 707,616 downwards.
ACCACCAGCAGCATCACCCGCGGCGATTTGAATGCCACTGTTGCCGCTGACAAGTTTCTGCCTGTCAGCCTAGGTCTGCGTGTGCCCGTGCTGCTGCAAGCAGGCATCGAAAGTGCTGCGCCCCAATACGACCCGCTCGACCCAGATACAAAGCTGAGTCAGTCGCTGCAAAAGTTTGAAAGTGCCGCCGATCGGGCTAAGTACCGCAAGGAAGTCATTTCGCAGACCCACAGTCGAAGTCTTAGCGTGCTGAACGTGCATAAGGAACGCACCAATCCAGACAAAAAAGTCAGGCCTTATGATATCGAGAACCTAGCGGTGAGCTACGCCATTACGGAGCGCACTCACACTGATATCAATACTGACCGCGACTACAACAAAACGTACACAGGTGCCCTGGCCTACGTGTATCAGACCACGCCTAAAAACTACGCGCCTTTCGCCAAGGCTAAGCTGTTGGACAATCCGTACCTGAAGATTTTCCAGGATATCAATTTCACACCCCTACCTAGCCGCTTCTCTTTCCGCGCCGACCTCGACCGCCGCTACAACGAGTTGCTGCTACAACGGGTGCGGGAAGTAGGCCAGTTGCCTACCAGTGATGGCATTGCTGGCGTGTACCAAAAGAGCTTCTTCATCAACCGTATTTACGACCTGAAGTGGGATCTGACCAAAAGCCTGATTCTGGACTATACGGCTACTAACCGCGGAGTAGTAGATGAGGGAGTAGGCCCTACGCTTGGCGATGACCCTATTTCTCGGCAGAACCGGCAGCTGCTGCGCGATAATTTATTCCGCCGTGGCGGACGCACTACCAACTTCAACCAAACTGTTGCCGCCACGTACCGGCTGCCTCTAGACAAGTTTCCGCTCACCGACTGGATATCATCAGATATTCGTTACCAAGCGAACTACAGCTGGCAAGCGGCCTCTACTGCTCTGCGTGCGCCCGTAAACCCCATCAGCCAGCAGGACACGGCCACTACCCGCCTGAACCTAGGTAACACTATTCAGAACAACGGGGAGCTAAGCGCTAACGGGAAGATTGATTTGGTGAAGCTCTACAACAAGGTGCGTTTCCTCAACATCATCAACAATGCACCGGCACCTGGCCGTGCTGCGGATGGCCCTGGCCAGGACCGGGCTGTTACGCCGCGCTCGTTGACGGGCGCCAACAAAGAGCCCGTCGTAAAAGATACAACCAAGGGTCCGCAGCTGCGGGTGTTGAAAGCAGTGCTTCGTTCTTTGATGACGGCCCGCTCTATCAACTTCACTTACGCGCGTAGCAATGGTACACTGCTGCCCGGCTACTTGCCTAGTACCCGCTTCTTTGGTCTCAATAGTGATTGGGATGCACCAGGCGTGCCATTTATCTTAGGTCAGCAGTATGACTTAAATAGCCTGTACGAACGCGCTGCCCGCAATGGCTGGTACACGCAACGCAGCGACCTATTGAATACACCGCTCAGCTCACTGCTAACCGAGAACCTTACCTTACGCACCGCGCTGGAGCCCTTCCGTGACTTTAACATCCAGATTGACGCACGTCGGCAGCTAGCCCGCAACCGGGAGCGGTATTACCGCCTAGAGGTCGATACGACGACATTGTTACCTTATAGTGATAGAAGAATTCAAAATACTCAGGCGCTCGGCAATGGGTCATTTAGCACTTCCATCATCACTATTCAAACTCTGTTTGGTGACCGAAGCGCTAATGGAAATATTTCGAAAGCATTCAACCGGTTCATTCTAAACCGCGGTGTTGTGCGTGAGAAATTAGCAGCTGCTAATCCGGTATCGGTAGAAAATGGAGGGGTGGAGGTACGCAACCCTACCACAAACTTGCTTGAGCTTAAAAGTGGTAGATATGGCTACAACTCCCAAGACGTACTCATTCCAGCCTTTTTAGATGCCTATAAGGGCAAATCATCGGATGGCTACAAAGCCAAGCGCTTTCAACCATTTGCAACCCTTCCACTCCCTAACTGGCGTATCGACTATAATGGTTTGGCCGAGATACCCTTTATCAAACGTTACTTTCGCACGATCACGCTTAACCATGCTTACTCTTCCGTTTACAATATCACAAGCTACACCACTGCTACGCAGTATGGCTATGAGTTGAATAGCTTCAATGTGGTTACTGGCAATAATCAGTTCGTAGGCGACATTACAAACATTAACAACCAGTTTATCCCCTACTACGTGCTTGGTCAGGTAACCATTTCGGAGCAGTTAGCTCCACTTATTGGTCTGAACTTCACCACAGTGGACAAGCTAACGGGACGTGTGGAATACCGTACCGCACGCAACATTGGCTTGAACACCACCAACGCCCAGGTAACGGAGCTTTACACTACAGAAATGGTTATCGGCCTTGGCTTCGTAACCAACCGCCTCAAGCTGCCTTTCAAGGTTAATGGGGAGCAACGAGTGCTACGAAATGAACTGAACGCCCGTTTAGATCTATCTATTCGCGACAACACCACCATTCAGCGGTCCATCGAAGATGTAGTGAACCCTGATGAAGCTGCTGCTAGCGGAATCGAAGCCAGCACTGGCCGAGCCGTAAGCCAAACTACCAACGGCAATCGACAGGTGCAGCTTCGCCCCACGATTGACTATACACTCAATCAGCGTCTGAACTTGCAATTCTATTTCACACGCACAGTGTCGGAACCTAGGGTGAGCAATTCGTTTAAGAACACGGCAACGGAAGGCGGTATTCAGTTGCGTTATAGCTTGTCGCAATAAGCCGCAGTAAATAATAGCGGAGCACTTAAGCCAGGATGTTCAATAAATTTGGCTTAGTTGCTCCGCTACTCAGTTACTCGTTTTACTTTTGAGGCGCGGGCGCTCTGCGGCCTTCTGTCCTACTCCTTAAATATTGTTTGATCATGAATCTGCCTACCGATCTGAAATACACGAAAGAGCACGAATGGATCCGTGTGGAAGGTGACGTTGCTTACATCGGTATCACCGACCATGCCCAGAAGGAGCTAGGTGACATCGTGTATGTTGACATTGACACGCTAGACAAAGAGGTGGCACAGAACGAAGTCTTTGGCACCGTAGAAGCGGTAAAGACTGTTTCAGACCTTTTTAGCCCCATCACCGGCACTGTCCTGGAAGTAAATGGCCACCTCGACGGCAGCCCCGAATCAGTGAACTCAGACCCTTACGGCGACGGTTGGATGATCAAAATATCCATTGCCGACCCTTCTGAACTCGAAGGCTTGCTAACCGCCGAAACTTACGGCGAGCTTGTTGGTGCCTAACTACTGCTAGTAATGCTCACTACTGCACCGCCCATGTCCCGCCGAGCTTTTGCTGCCCTGCCGGTGATGTGGGCGGTGACTGTTTTGGTTCTTACCCTCACGCCGGCCGATGAGATGCCGGTAACACCGCAGTGGAAGCTGCTATCATTCGATACCGCCGCTCATGCGGCAGTTTTCTTCTTGCTTGCCGTCTTAACCTGCTTTTCTGCCGGTCGTCAACGCCGCTTCCCTGGGTTACGTACGCATGTTTTCTCGCTAGTCTTAATTGGCTGCATAGCGTTTGGCGCCCTCATTGAAGTGCTACAAATGACGATGAACCTAGGTCGGCACGGCGAATGGTCCGATCTAATTAGTGATTCTATAGGTGCCGTGATTGGGCTGCTGGGCATGGCGGCTTTGCGCCGCTGGTGGCAATAAACTGCCTATAAGCTAGCTTTTGATGGAAGCTCCTACTGTTAGCTTGCTGCCTAAATTACCTTGGTTAGCGCTACTCTTCTTTAGTGCTACGTCGGCCGCGGATGGCCAAGACATGCCCCGCGTCCGTCAGACCATCCGCGACCTTACCTCCCCTGCTTTGCACGGCCGAGGCTACGTACAACAGGGAGACCAGAAAGCGGCAAGCTACCTCCGCACCCGCTTTCAAGCGTTGGGTTTACAACCACTCACCCCTTCCTATACCCAACCCTTTACGCTTGCTGTTAATACCTTCCCAGGAAGAGCGGAGCTTCGGTGCGGAAATACACGCCTGCAACCTGGGGTTGATTTCATCGTCGAGCCGGCTTCTGGTGGCGGAACCCTTGCAAAGTCAGCAACACAGTTAGATACGCTCGTTTTCTCCGATGAGGCTGTGCAACAACGCTTCCTTGCGCAGCCATTACGTGGGCAGGTTGTCGTCTTGCGTCAGCGGGATCTTGCGCGCTTAGCTAAAGAGCCTCTACTGGCTCAGCACCTAGATCAAGCAAGCGCCCGCATCACGCTGATGAATGGGAAGCTAACAGCCTCCATTGCTCAAGAGCAAGTCTCGCAAGTAAGGCTGCAAGTACTAGCAAGTAAGTGGCCTACTTCCGTAAAGGCATCTATTAAGATAAAAGTAGACGCCAAACTTGAGCCTTATTACAACACGCAAAACCTGATTGGGTATGTGCGCGGTCGTACGCAGCCTGATTCCTTTTTAGTTGTCACTGCTCACTACGACCACCTCGGGCAAATGGGTAAGGACATTTATTTTCCCGGCGCCAACGATAATGCCAGCGGCACAGCTATGCTACTGGAACTAGCCGCTTATTACGCTCAGCCAGTTCATCAACCAGCTTATTCCATCGCATTCATTGTCTTTGGCGCCGAAGAAGCTGGCCTTCTAGGTTCACAATACTTCACGGAGCACCCACTGTTTCCACTTACCCATATTCGTTTTCTAATGAACCTAGACCTACTAGGCACCGGCGACGAAGGTATTACAGTAGTGAATGGGCGGCTATTAGAATCTGCCTTCCAACACCTGACGCAGCTTAATGATGCAAATCACTTTGTACCGCAGATAGCTGCCCGTGGGCGCGCAGCTAATTCAGATCATTTTCCTTTTTCAGAGCGTGGGGTCCCGGCTTTCTTTCTTTACACCCGTGGCGGTATTACTGCCTACCACGATGTCTATGATCGGGCCGAGACCTTGCCACTCACGGCTTTCACTGGTGTTTTTCATTTGATAACCAACTTCCTAGCTTTCCTCGGGGGTTGAAGCATCCTTATCGGTACAGAGTTATATAGCCAGGTGCTTATTGCGCCAAAACAAAAAGCTCAGCTAGCATCGACATAAGACGATGCTAGCTGAGCTTTGAGAAAGATACCTCTTGTAGATACTCTTAGTGCTGCGGCTCGTTTGTTCTGAACGAACCCATGATTTGCTTAGCAATGGTTTCCCATTCAGGCTTCTGACGATCAGCGCAAGTGAAGGTGCAAAGCAACAGCTTGTCTTCAACGTCGGTGAAGAAAACCAGATTATATACTTCGTGACCTAGCTCAGGCTTCATCAACTCTAAGTAGCCTACTTTACGGCCGTTGATTTCCTTTACGCCGTTAGAGAACCACTTTGCTCCCTTGTATTGCTTCGTGTACGTCTTATAGAAGTTGTCAGCGTACATCTGAATCATGTCCTGATCAGCAGAAGTCTCGGTGTACGTGAAAGCAATGCTCGCCTCGTTGCTGTTCGTATAGATTACGCTGGGGCGGCTTGTTGCTTTTGCGTAGTTGAAGTCCATTTGCTGCTCGCTCATCACTTCAAATCCTTTGGGGATAAGAATTTCAACACGCTCGCTTAGAACACGCTTCTTGATGAGCTCAATTTCAGAGCGAAAAGCCATCAATGACAGCATCAAGCACAAGACTGGAAAAAGTATTACTTTTTTCATAACACTAACCTTAAGAGGATGATCGTTCGTTTTCAATTACCTAGTAGAAGACCAGGCCTGCTGTTTGGATAACACAATTTACGTACAAAAATACTGCTTGCAAGCACTGTACCAAAAATAATCTTAGTTACATAAAGCGAAATATCGATATTTATCATAAACTATTGATTATCAACGCTCATTTTTTACTTATATTCTATACTAGCTCAGAGCACCCTTGTTTTTATTCTAAATCATGGTTAAGTATACAAAATTATTAATATTAAAATTATTATTAATAAAGTACAAATTACATTATACTTCTCCCAAGAAGCTAAAGGATGTTATTAATCTGTTCTTTGATCTTCTCTAGCTCTTCTTTCATGCCAACTACTAAGTGCTGAATAGTTGAGTCATTTGCTTTGGACCCGATAGTGTTGATCTCACGGCCAATTTCCTGAGCAATAAACGACAACTTTTTTCCAGCAGACTCTGGCAGCCGCGTTGTTTCGGCGAAGTAATTTAAGTGGCTGGCCAACCGCACTTTTTCCTCAGCTATATCTAGTTTCTCGACATAGTAGAGCACTTCTTGCTCGAAGCGGATTACGTTAAAATGCTCATTAGCTGTTAGGTCGGCTAGATGCTGCTGCAAGCGCTGACGCACTTGCTCAATTCGCTCGGGGTCGTGGCGTTCTATTTCTGTTAGCTGGGCCCGGATGGTTTCTACGTAGCTCAGTATCTCGCTAGTTAAGGTCTGCCCCTCATCTTGCCGGAACTGGTTGAGCCGCTCCAGAGCCTCGTGCACCAGAGGCAGCAGTTCGTCCCAAGCTATTTCCTCTTCGTTTTCGGCAGCAAGCGCCTCTGTGCCGGACTGTACCACGCCGGGCATGTTGAGCGCTAAGGTGAAAAGTTGGTCTTTAGAAGCTCCTACCAAATCAGCAGCTCTCTCCAACTCACGGTATGTTGCCAGCAATATTTCTTGGTTTACGCCAGCGGCAGCCCGAACTGCATTGCGTGGCCGCACAAAATCGAGGCTGAAGTTGACTTTGCCCCGCACGAGGCTTTTAGTAACCAAGTTGCGTATTTCTAGCTCCCGATCTTGCAGAAAGCGTGGTAGGCGCAAACTCAGATCTAATGTTTTTGAGTTGAGCGATTTGATTTCGACCGTAGCCGAATAATGATCGGTTTCGCGATGAGCGATACCGTAGCCAGTCATCGATTGAAGCATGAGTTGTTGCTTAAGGAGCGAGTTAAATTAGGTTATCGGCGACATATGAACTGGCCGCCTGTATTTATTGCTAGGCGTACCGAATGGCTGCCAAGCTTGCACAAGCCTAATAACATCTTTTCGGCTTATATGGCTTTGAGCAAAAGTGCTACAAGTTCTACTGCTTGTGAGGCGCAAGTTAACTTGTAGAAATCATGCCCTTGAGAATAGACTCGTTGTGTTCTTCGTGCTACTTATTCAGGAGTAGAGCTAGCTAGGTTCTACTTCAAATAGGCTGAGCGCTGCACAACAAACCTTACATAGAGTAAGAGAAATACTACGACACTTGGTTTCGAAAGTTAATTGCAAGCACATTGGGCAACCTGGCAGCGCCTGCAACAGCCAACCAATGGAGTCTTATTAAGGAGAATAGCTAGGGTGTGCGGTTAAAACATGTAGCTTGTGCTTGCTTATGAAACCTCGCGTGCTGATGCTGCCCAAATGGTACCCGCACCGCTACGATGACCAAGATGGGGACTTCGTAGCCCGGCATGTTGCGGCTATTGCACCTCATGCCCATGTGGCTGTTCTGTTTGCAACCGTTGCACGCGGCCCACTTCCTCATTGGGTTACTTGCGAGGCTGATCTTAGCGCTTCGTTGCCTTCCTTACGCTACTATTATAGAGCGCGACTGACAGGGCTAGGTATACTCGACAAAGTATTGAAGGTCTTCCTCTACTTCTGGTGTATTGGACAAGGATACCGCAGGTTAGTACGCCATTGGGGGGCACCTCCCCACCTCGTTCATGTGCACGTACTGCTACGCACTGGCCTCTTTGCATGGTGGCTACAGGTCTGGGCCCGTATTCCTTACGTCATAACGGAACACTGGACCTTGTACTTACCTATCAATGCGCACCGTATGGGGCGCTTACGGGCTTGGCTCACACGGCGCGTAATAGCGCAGGCCGCCGCTCTGCATACCGTCTCGGATAATCTGCGACAAGCATTAGCAGACCTAGGTGTCACCAACGCACGTTCTGTTGTCATTCCTAACGTGGTTGACACAGAGCTATTTCATCTCCCCGACTCATCGTCGCTGGCTGAGGAGCAACGACTGCCAGGTGCCAACATGCTGCTGCACGTGGCTGCTTTTAATGAGAGAGCCAAGAATCTCAGTGGTATTCTGCGGACAATGTCGCGGTTGGTAGCAAAGCGCCCCAGCCTGACCTTGCGCATTGCAGGTTATGGGCCCCAAGAAGAAGAAGTCAAGCAACTAGCCGCTGAGCTAGGCTTGCTCGACCGTTCCGTTTTTTTCTTAGGTAAATTACCTCAGTCGGCTATTGCAACGGAAATGCGTCGCGCTAACTGCTTTGTCTTGTTCAGCAATTACGAGAATCTGCCATGCGTGCTCATCGAGGCACAAGCTACCGGGCTACCCGCTGTGGCTTCCCACGTGGGCGGAGTACCGGAGCTAGTACCTGCTGATGGTTCGCGCGGACTGCTTGTTTCGCCCGGCGACGAGGTAGCCTTGCAACGTGCCCTAGAAAAGGTCTTAGACTACCCTGAGCGTTTCAAACCCCAGCAGCTGCGGCGCGTGGCCGTTGCTCAATTCAGCTATGCAGCGGTTGGGCGCTCGTTTGCCCAGTTGTACGCTGTCGTGCTACATGGCTCACTCACTCCTGTTTCCGCTTAGTAGATGGTGCGACGTATACTCCAAAACTTCGTTACCCGCTTTGCAACGGCTCTTTTCAGCTTCGCTATTGTTTGGTTTACGGCGCGTTATCTAGGTGCCAGCGGGCGGGGAGCCGTGAGCCTATTTACGACTGATTGTGCTGCGCTGCTCCTTTTTATTGGCTTGGTGGGTGGATCGTCGCTGATCTACTTGTCACCGAAGCGTAGCATCTGGCACTTGCTACCACCGGCGTACGCGTGGGCGATAGTGGTCTGTGCCGTCGGTACGCTTACGGTTGGATTGCTGCGGCAGGTAAGCATTACCTACCTAGGTCATTTATGCGCCCTTTCGCTACTGCAAGCCTTCTTTACAATTAATACGCTGCTGCTTTTGGGGCGTAAGCAGGAGAAAGCCTACAACGTTCTCACGGTCCTACAAGTAACCCTGCTGGCAGGCTTTCTACTAGTAGCTTTCGCTGGCCTAGCTTGGCGCGAAGTGTCGGTTTATTACTACGCGAGTTATGTTGCTTATGGCCTCCCCCTGCTGCTAAGCTTTGTGGTGCTGGCTCGTCTGCCTGACCAGTGGAATGGCGGTAAGGCCTTACGTGAAACGACCCGTGAGCTAGCGCAGAACGGGCGTGGGGCTCATTTGTCCAACATTCTTGCTTTCGCTAACTACCGCCTGAGCTACTACTTCGTGGCCCACTACGTTGATGCGCACGCCGTCGGCATTTTATCGGTGGGAGTGGCGCTGGCGGAAGCCGTGTGGCTCATTCCGCGCAGTACAGCCTTGGTACAGTACGTTGATCTGGTGCATGCGACTGATAAGCAGGCACAAGTGGCACCGGCCCTAGGTGTGGCCCGGCTCTCGCTGCTTGCTACAGGTATCGGCGTTCTAACGCTGAGCCTCCTCCCCTCTTCTGTGTTCGTAGCCGTGTTTGGACCCGAGTTTGGAGCAGCGCGTTCAGTCATCATATTACTAGCGCCAGGCGTGATGGCCATTGCTAGTAATATAATGTGTAGCACCTACTTTAGTGGGCTAGGGCAATATCGCGTCAATAACATCTCCACAGCACTTGGCTTGATTGTAACGGTGCCCGCCTGCTGGTTACTGATTCCGCAGCTAGGTATTCAGGGTGCGGCGCTGGCTAGCTCCTTATCTTACCTAGCTTCCATGGCTTACCTGCTCCGGGCTTTCAGCCAAGCTACAAATACGGGCATGACGGCCCTGCTACCAAGTCGCACCGATTTGCAAAGAGTAACCTCTTGAATAAGTACCTTGCAGAATAGCACTGCCCGTTACCGCTTAGCTGATCGGTACTTTGCGCAAAATGGCCTCAATTAGATCGGCAGTACGGACTCCGTCAGCTTCCGCTTCGTAGTTAAGCAAGATGCGGTGGTTGAGCACATCTTTGGCTACTTCTTTAATATCCTCGGGCAGCACGTAGTCACGCTCATCGAAGAAGGCTACGGCTTTGGCGGCCCGGTGCAAGGCAATGCTCGCCCGTGGGCTCACGCCAAATTGTACGTACTGCGCAAACTCGGCTAGGTCATAATCAGCGGGCTTGCGGGTAGCAAACACCAACTCGATGATGTATTTCTCCAATGTCTCCGAAATCTGCACCTGGTTGATAAGGCTGCGAATACCAAAGATATCCTCTTTGGTTAGCACCGGGCTTACATCGCCTACGTAGCTCAAGTTAGCCATCCGACGCATCACCTCTAGCTCGTCAGCTTTCTTTAAGTAGTCGACGTAGATTTTCATCATAAACCGGTCAACCTGCGCTTCAGGCAACGGGTACGTTCCTTCCTGCTCAACTGGGTTTTGCGTGGCCAGTACGAGGAAAGGTAAGTCCAGCGGGTAGGTGGTTTCGCCAATGGTTACTTGCTTTTCCTGCATAGCTTCGAGCAAGGCGCTCTGCACCTTGGCCGGCGAGCGGTTTACCTCATCAGCCAACACCAAGTTCGAGAAGATCGGACCCTTTTTAACCTCAAATACCGACTGGTTCTGGTTGTAAATCATGGTACCTACCAGGTCAGAGGGCAAGAGGTCGGGGGTAAACTGCACGCGTTGAAAAGGCAAGTACAGCACCTTCGAAAGCGTGCTAATGGTCAGCGTTTTAGCTAGGCCTGGCACACCTTCCAGCAGAATATGCCCTCCTGTAAACAAACCAATTAGGAGTCGATTCACCATGTACTGCTGGCCGACTACAACTTTGCCTACTTCGGCAAACACCTGTTTGATCTTTTGTTGGTAGTCTTCAGGCTGTAGTGCGGCAGGCTGCCCCGGCGCAGACAATGATAATGACATAAGCTAAGAGCAGAATGAATGACCGTAAAGGTAAAGATACGGTAAGGGCAGCTTTTACTGTTATCTAGCCTCACGCGTGGTAGCTGCATTTATAGGGCACGCTTTACCATATTACGGCTCTTAGTGTCGCTTAGACTATCAAACTATCAGTAAGTGGCCGTTTCTTCAGAGACATACTATACAGCTTTAGCCCAACTACTTAGCTACTACTTGCAATACGTCTATCAACAACACGCTATTCTCTTGCATCACTTTTCCCATAATTCAACATACCCTATCTATTGTAGTTCTTCCATTCTTCCTATCATAAGCATGAATACATTCGACAAGAGACCTAGCTATAATAATTAAAATTAGGTTAATTAAATATGTTTGTTATTTCTAAGTAACTTATATAACTATATCAATAATTTAGCAATACATATGATTGTGCATTATTTCTATTTACCTCTATGATAATTACAATAATATAATTTTTACTATGTTTTTATAACACGTTATTTATCAACGTAATACGATAGAATTTAGATCCGCGCTTCTTATACATGCGTATAGCATACGTAAGCTAGTATGCCTATGATCAAGAAGTTATTTTTTTAAATTTACTTATAATCTGGTCGACTAATTGCTAGCATAAAATCAGAGCTATTCTAGAATTTGTTCTACTACATCTTCTACCCAAAGTTCTTCTTGCTCTGCAAGACGCCCGTGCTATATCCAAACCAGGTTCTATGAGAGATTACTACGAATTTGCGCTTTTCCAATCTTTTACCTTTTCTAAGTTCTTTAAGTTCGTTACACGCAAGCTGACTCCTACACTTGAGCCAGTGCCTGTAACGAATCCACGTAACACAGGATTTGTTGGTCGGCATTTCAAATCGGCCGTAGTACTCTCCGCACTTCTTGGCAGTGCTGGTATTCATCAGCAGGCCGCAGCACAAGCTACTATTTTCAATGCGAGCCCGAGCGCTCAGCCCGGTGATGCCATTAGCTTACAAGGCAATTTTGGTTCGGCTGCTAAGGTATACCTAGCGCCTGGCACCTCGAGCGGCCGTATGCCTATGTCCGCTCTAATTCAGAGCGCCGGCCAAACTACTGTATCTATCCCAACGAACGTAACCCAGGACGTTTACCAAGTATGGGTAGAAGAGAATGGCCAGCGTAGCGCAAGCGTTTATATCAACCAGGCACACGGTATGCACTTCGACTCTCCGGAAGTGGTACCGGGTGGCTCGTTGCGCATCTTCGGTCGTAATCTAACGCTACCGGGCAGCACGGCCCAAGTGCGCTTTGTAGCACAGAACGGTGGCTCGGGCGGTGGCACTGCCACAATCAACGCCAGCCAGAGCGACGCCTACGTGCTCAAGATGACGGTTCCAACCTCCTTACAGCCAGGCACCCGCTACAACGTATTCGTTACGAATGGCCGCGGCGGCAACGCTGGCGAAACGAAAGTAGAGCAGACCATCACGGCTATCAACAGCGGCACGGACTACTTCAACCTAGGGGTGCCGTGGGCTTCTAAGATTAATTATTACGGCAACGTTTACAACGTAAAAACGGACCCACGCTTGAGCAAGCGCGCTACGGGCAACGGTCAGGTAAGTGACCACGAAGCTATTCAGGAGGCTATCGACAAAGCCGGTGCGGCTGGTGGTGGCGTGGTTTATTTGCCCGCTGGTACCTACAAGCTAGCTCCAGACTGGGGTTTGTGCCTCTACATGCAAAACCGGGTGGTAATTAAGGGAGACGGCAAAGATCGGACGATCATCAAGTTCGGCTACGGTAACCCCGCTCCAGACAAATGGGGCATCATCTGGAACGAGACGCAGCAGTCGGGCCTTGCGGACTTAAGCATGGTCAATGTGAACGAATCGGGCCGATGGGTGCAGAACTGGACCGGCCGGGGCACCGAAGTGTTCATGCAGCGCGTCCGTTTCAACATGGACCGCGGCGACTGGCTCTGGTGGGCCAACTCCAACAAAGTATCGATTACGAATTCTGAGTTTATTCAAGGAGTAGACAGCGAATCGGGCTTTCACGGACCTCTTCAGCTGAATGGCTGCACCAACTTCGTATTTGCCAACAACGACGTAACCTACGCAGTAGACGGCATTAACCTAAACGGAGCCCACGATGGTGTTTTTGAAAACAACCGCGTGTACCGGGATGGCAGCGCCCGGTATCCCACTAACATCACCAACCACGTGGTCGTGGTAAACTTCGCCGAGAACATTGCTATTGTCGACAACCTATTCAAGGTGATCAACGGCCCGGCGCAGAACTCCAACGATGGAGAAACCATTATCGCGGAAGGCGGCGGCGGCGCTGGTCAACGTATCGATGAAGATGCAGGCTCAGTAAGCGCGGCTACGGCCACTACGCTGCGCGACAACAACCGGAACTGGGGCGCTGCAACACTAAAACCTGTTGTAGCCATCGTGAGTGGCAAAGGCATGGGGCAGTTCCGCACCATCACGAGCCGCAACGGCAATACCCTCACCATCGATCGGCCCTGGGACGTGATACCTAGCGCTGGTAGCCACTACGCCATCTTCAACTGGGGCTCGCGCAACTGGCTCATCAAGAACAACACATTGGAAGGCAACCGCCGCGGGGTGACGCTCTACCAAAATGCGAGCTTGGAAGTAGCCATCATAGGCAACAAGCTGATCAACAGCGGTTCAATTGACCTAACGCCCTGGCAGATGGACAACTCAAGCGCGGGGGTTCCGCAGGAATTCCTGCCCATGTATAACAACCAGATCATCGGCAACGATGTGGCGAACCTAGATGGCTCCAACGGGGTATTCATTGGGGTACATACAGTGCAGCACATCCAAGCCCACACGTTCGGCACCTCCGTTCTGAACTTGGAAGTGCGCAACAACAAACTCACGGCAGGTACGCCCAACATTCCGGCGATAGTAGATGCTAGCTTCCCAGAAGGCTACCTCAACTACCTCGAGTTCCACCCCTGGACGGAGGAGTACGTGGACGAAGGCATCCCAGCGGTACTCGGCACCATCTTCCAGAACAACACGGCCGTCAACTGCGACAACGCAGTGCACTTGAGCACTGGTACCTACAACACGCTAGTGTGCAACATGAACATGGTGAACTCCAGCAACCTGATGCGCGACGAGCGCTTCAACAGAGTGAACCGTGGCTCGGTAGCTACTACCCAAAACTGCGCTAGCACCGCTGTGCTAGCTTCGGCCACAGCCAATGCGGTTAAAGCTGGAATGACCGTCTACCCGAACCCAACGCAAGGAGATTTCACACTGGAGTACGCAGCCACCACAGCCCAAACTGCCTTGTTGACGCTCACGGATGGCCTAGGTCGTCAGGTACAACAGCAGGCAGTGTCGTTGCGGACTGGCACCAACCAAGTACCCGTGCAAGCCTCTCGCCTCTCGCAGGGCCTGTACCAACTGATCCTTCGTACCGCTGACGGACAGCAGCACGCCCAGAAAGTAATTATCAACTAGCATTTCACAGAGTACAGAATTATTAAGGCATCAATTCTCTAGCTTACTGATAATTATAGTTTTATTATACTCCAACACGCAAAAAGCGCGACCTAGGCCTAGGTCGCGCTTTTTGCGTGTTGGAGTATGTCGAATAGATTAGCAGTTACCGTCTACATCGCAGGCGGCGCCGTCGGTGCCAGCTACTATTACCGGTTTTTCTTCGCTTTGTACCTTTTCCAGTACTTCCAAAAACAGTTCTGATGGCTGCGCGCCTGACACGGCGTACTTGTCATTGAACACGAAAAAGGGCACCCCGCGGGCTCCCACTTGCTGCGCTTCGTACTCATCCAAACGCACTTGGTTGGCATAAGCCTCCGTTTCGAGCACCTGGGTTACTTCCGCAGCATCAAGCCCAAGCTCGGCGCCGAGCTGCGCGAGCGTACCTAGGTCGCCTACGTTCTTTCCTTCTACAAAATACGCCGCAAATACCCGCTCTTCGGCAACGTCTTGCAGGCCGTGCGCCGCAGCTAGGTGCAAGAATCGGTGGGCCAAGAAGGTATTCGTCGGAATCATGCGGTCGAAGTCGTAGTGCAAGCCTACCTCGGCGGCAACGCCCGCCATGTAGTCGTTCATCTGCTTGCCTTCGTTCACCGACACACCTTTGCGCGTGGCTAGCAGCTCGTGGATGCTCTGCCCAGGAACGGTTTCCATATTAGGGTCGAGCTCAAAGCTGCGCCACTTTATTTCGACCGCATCGCGCCCGGCAAATTGCTGCAATGCATTTTCGAACTTCCGCTTGCCAATGTAGCAAAACGGGCACATGATATCGGACCAGATTTCTACTTTCATCTTCTGCTATATTTTGCTTGCAAAAGCATATTCGGGGTTAAAAAGTTTGCCCGACAAGTACTCTTTCAGCTAGTACGCTTACTGCTCATCTTGTTGTCGTATGGAATCTACGCCACTCACTTTCCAGTCCTTGTTAGAACCCGGCGGACCTAGCTTCATGCCCATGTCCATTCTGGTAGTACCGCTGTCGGTCGTTGAAGACCTAGGTGGCAAAACTGTGCGGCGCGTGATCAGCACACTAAACGGGCACACATTCCGACTTGGCTTGCACCCAATGAAGACTGGCGAACGGTACCTCATGATCAGCAAAGAAATTCGCAATCAAATTGGCATCCAGCTAGGTGCACAAGTAACCGTCACCTTACTCCCGGACCCAGAACCCGATGCCGTTGATTTACCCCTTGAGCTTGCGCAAGCCTTGGCGGAATGGCCCGAGGCAGAAGCAGGCTTTCTGCGCCTAAAACCTAGCATGAAACGGGCGGTCGCGCAGCACATCCGCAGTGCCGTACGGCCCGAAACTCGCGCCGAGCGCATTGTAAAAGTCCTGCATTTGCTTGCGGCGGGTCAGCATCCATTTGGCGCCACCTCACGCGACTAGCCGTAGTACCTGCCTCACACCTTAGCCGCCTGCCGAATAATGTTTTTCTGGGCAATTTGGCCGAGAATCGAGCTCGTATTTCTCTCTTCGAGCAGCGTTTCGCGCAAGAGGTCAGCTACTTCCGTGAGGCCTAGTTCGTCAGCTAGGTATGCCGCGGTTCCGTAACTGGCTATTTCGTAATGCTCAATTTTTTGCATCCCAACAATCAGGGCGGTATCTACTAGAGGTTCAGCACCCTCTTGCTGCGTTAATTTCTCGCTCTCAGTGAGCAAGCCTTTCATGCCTGGATTCTGGTTGCCGCTGGCTGAAATGTGGAGGTATTCAGCGGCTTTTTCCAAACGCTTCACTTGCATTCCGGTTTCCTTCCAGTGCATATCAAGTACAGCTTTCAGCTCTTCGTTGCTCGCTTTCTCAATTATGAGCGGGAGGCCCGCTAGCAGGATGTTTTCGGCACTGTGCATCATCTGTACCTCATGAGCAAGTAAGGCTTTCAGCTCTTTTAACGCTTCCATAGCTAGGACTACCGAGTAATTTACTTATTGATTTACAATATCTTACGCAGCAAGGTTAACTATAGTTTTTCCTGCCTAGGTTACTACTAAAATGCTCCAAAATGAGCCCCAATAATCGTTTTCTGCCTGGCTGTGTGCTGGGCTGATACGCGTATTAAGGCTCCTTGTCATCGGTTTTCGCTAGCTCCTGTGTAGCGCTTACGCCTGAACGCGCGTCACTCGTTCGCCGTAAGCCACCTAGCATGGCGCACATTGCGCTAGGCTTTTTCTTTCTTACCTCACCTGACACCCACTATGAAAACGATTCTCGCACTCGTAGCTATCCTGGCCGCTACGCTCGGCACGGCTGCCGCTCAAACCACAAGCAGCCCCAACACGGGTAGCACCACAGGCGGCGCTGGCAGCAGCACTACTGGCGGAGGCACTTCCCACCCCACTGCTTCCCAAGCCAACTATACGCCCGGTGGTGGTACCAAAGGGGTATCCAAAACCAGCAAAAACCAAATAACTCGCTCGGGCGGCCAAGGACACAACACCACTCCTCCTCCGAAAGGCAAGATCCAGATGGCACCTACTACCCCTTCCAAGAAGGGCAGCGCCACCGGCTCTACCAATAGCGAAACCATGCAGAAAAACTCGGCGGGCAAAAACCAATAGCTTCTCTGCTTAGCCTCTCATGCACTTTTTATGGAATACAAAGAATTAGGCGACTCTGGTATCAAAACATCCGTCATCACATTTGGCAGCTGGGCCGCTGGCGGCTGGATGTGGGGAGGTACCGAACAAAACGACGCTGTAGGTGCTATTCATGCGGCCTACGACTTGGGAGTTACCTCCATTGACACAGCTCCTATCTACGGCCAAGGTCTGAGCGAAGAGATTGTGGGCGAAGCCATCAAGAGCTTACCACGCGACAAGGTGCAGATCCTGACCAAATTTGGCATGCGCTGGGACCTAGCAAAGGGTGACTTTGGCTTCAAAACCAAGGACAACAGTGGCCACGACCTTGACGTGTACAAGTACGCGGCGCCAGAAAGCATCATCAAGGAGTGCGAAGACAGTCTGCGCCGCCTCGGCACCGACTACATCGACCTTTACCAGATCCACTGGCCCGACGTGACCACGCCTATTGCCGATACAATGGGCGCCGTGGCCAAGCTGATTGAGCAAGGAAAAGTTCGCGCAGTAGGCGTGAGCAACTACTCGGTGGAACAGATGCAAGAAGCCGCAAAAACGGTGAAGCTAGCTTCAAACCAAGTACCTTACAGCATGGTGAAGCGCGACATCGAGCGCGACGTGGTACCTTATTGCTTAGAGCACAACAAAGCTATTTTGGCCTACAGTCCCATGCAGCTAGGTTTGCTAACGGGTAAGGTAACCCCCGGCTACCAATTCGGTGAAGGCGACTTGCGCAAGAATAACCCCCTGTTTTCGGGCGAGAATCTTACCCGGATTAACGGTTTTCTGGACAAAATCAAGCCCTTGGCGGAAAGTAAAAGCGCCACCTTGGCACAAGTAGTGCTACGCTGGACCATCGAGCAGCCTGGCATCACGGTAGCCTTGGTAGGCGCCCGCAACGCCGATCAGGCTACGCAAAATGCGAAGGCTGTTGAGGTGAAGCTTTCAGCTGAAGAACTCGACTTTATTACCAAACAGCTCAACCAGCTTCAGTTAGCCTAGCTTTCTAACACAGCTAAAAAATGAAAAGCGCTGCCTTGCTGGGCAGCGCTTTTTTTGTGCATAATTCCGGGCAAAGATATTCCGAGCGAAGGATGAGTTTTGAACTGGGTAGTTGACCGAAAGAAGGAGGTAGCTATGCTATAGCGCCTATAATTACCTGATTCACAGCTCTACTGTATCGTCTTTTACTTAGCAAGGCACCGTGTAAGGTTCCGCCGATATGTAAGCTCAACTATAACACCAGCACTAGGGGGGCGTATAGCTTAGCACAACACCCTGCTAGAAAGTTATTGTGATGAGTGCCACCCAGGATCTAAGTCAACAGGCCGCGCCAGACCCGCAGCGTATCTCCTCAACTACGCCGGCAGAAATAACGGTTCCGGTGATTGAGGAATACCTTCGTGTTGAGCGCGAAGTGGTAGAAACAGGGCGTGTACGCATCACCAAAAGCGTGACGCAAGTGCCGGAAGCGGCCGTGGTGCCTCTCGTGCACGAGGAAGTAAATGTCGAACGCGTGGCTCGCAACCAGTACGTCGACGTAGCGCCCACGGTACGGCAAGAAGGCGACGTGACCATCATCCCAGTTGTGCGTGAAGTGCTCGTAAAACGACTACTCGTAGTAGAAGAACTACACATCACGAAACGCCGGGTTGAGACGCTGGAAACCCAACAGATGGTATTGCGCAAAGAGGAAGTTCATGTAGAACGCCTCACGCCTGATGGCACTGTAACGCCGCTTAATTCAGCAACGACCTAGCCACTGGCTATTCCTACCCCTACCTAGTACTCTTTTTTTCTCCCAACCACTCCCTAACCAAAATTCTTAAAATCATGGCTCAGACCGTAGTAGGATTCTTCGACACCGCTGCCGAAGCGCAGCAAGCCGCTCAACAACTAGCCGCTGCCGGCTTCAGCCTGGATAGCGTAGACGTAGCCCAATCGTCGCAAGGTGGCAACCGTGGCAATTACTACAACAGTAATTCTTCCACTAGTGGCGCCGATCGTGACCCATCGGACTACCAAAACACAAGTGGCACTTTAACGGAAGGTGCTGCTGATGCAGCCGGCCGCACGGGTGACAGCATTGGCAACTTCTTCAGCAACCTTTTCGGAGGTGATGATGATGACACTCAGCGTTATACGCACGTAGCTCGTAACACAGGTTCTATCGTAACCGTGCATGCAAGCTCAGCCGAACATGCTAGCCGTGCCGCCGAAATTCTCGACGCAGCAGGTGCTGTAGATGTAGATGAGCGTGCTTCACAGTCCGGTTATCAGTCTAACAACTACGCTGCTAACACCGGCACGCAAGCCACCACAACAGATGGCCAAGTATCGGCTCAAGTAATTGAGGAGAACCTGCAA
Organism: Hymenobacter sp. GOD-10R; assembly: GCF_035609205.1. NCBI lineage: Bacteria > Pseudomonadati > Bacteroidota > Cytophagia > Cytophagales > Hymenobacteraceae > Hymenobacter > Hymenobacter sp. GOD-10R. The sequence continues at coordinate 688,285 of NZ_CP141184.1, read as the reverse complement.
GTAGGCAAGCGCGTGGAGCAAACGGGCGGTGCCCGTCTGCGTAGCCGCATCGTAGAGCGCCCTGTAGAAGCTAGCGTGCGTTTGCGCGAAGAGCACGTAACGGTGCAGCGTAACCCCGTAAACCGTCCAGCTACCGATGCTGACTTCGCTGCTTTCAAAGAAGGCGACGTTGAAATCACGGAAAGCGCAGAGCGTGCTGTAGTAGGCAAAGAAGCCCGCGTGGTGGAAGAAGTAACGCTCGGCAAAGAAGTGAGCGAGCGTGAAGAAACTATTCACGACACGGTGCGCAAGACGGAAGTAGACGTGGAGCAAATCCCAAACAGTGGCACAACCAGCACGGGTACCACGAATACGACCAACAATACGAACAACACAAATAACACGAACACTGGCTCTTACTAATCTAGTAACGAACCTAGTTTCTTATAAAAAGAGGCGGCCCACATTGGGCCGCCTCTTTTTTGTTTACTACTAGTAGTAGCAGAAGCTAGCTTTCTTTATTGCACCAAAAACTTGCTGGTACCTAGCCCTGGTGTGCCATTCACCGATAAGCCTTCGCCGTTTACTTGGAAGGGGCCGCTCGCATCGGAGCAGTAGAAAGATAGGTGGGCAATGCCGCTGGCATCGGTATTTACTTGCGGGTTCCAATAAAGGGTCGTGCTGCGGAAGTCGGGGCGAGTGGGTGCTTTGGCGGAGCCGTCATACTGCGGCACATAAAACTCGCGAGCCCGGTAATAGCCGGGGCGCTTGATGTACGCAAGGCGCGGTGGCACAGGGTCTTTGGAGTAATCGTAATTAGGATTGCCGCGCTTAGTGTAAATAGCAATGACGCCCCCAGCCCCACGGCCCCCAAAAATTGCCGCTGAAGCCCCCTTCAGAACTTCTACCGACTCCACATCCGTCGGCGAAATCGCGCTGATGTAGCTGTCGTCGACCGGTACACCGTCCACGAGGAACTGCGGGGAGCCTTGCCCCCGAATCTGAGCATGCATGTCGAAACCGTTGCCTGTGATGGTCAGACCGGCCACACGCCCTTGCAGCACTTGCAGAATGTTCACGTAGCTGCTCGCGGCGGGTATGTCACTGAGCTTAATGGTGGCATCGGCGTTCGAGTAAATCTTGCGGGTATCGGGTTGGGCCGTTCTCCGCCCTTTTACCGTCACGTTCCCTAGCATGATGGTCTTGCTAGTATCCATGCGAAAGCGCCGTTCCGCGACTTGTTGCTTCTTACTGGTTTGTAGATACTCCGCTATTTCCGGCTGCGGACTGATCAACCTCGGTAATGCGGTTTTGGGGAGTGGCGCCAAAGGATCGGCGAGCCGAACCACAGGGCTGCGGTTGCCCTTTGTGCCTTTTGCTTGTACTAGGGCCTGCGTGGTATCACTGCCGCTAAAGCCCGTGAATAAAAACCGACCATCAGCATCGGTGGTAGCATTGGCAAATCCACGATCGGGTCGCGACAGAATAAGGGCGACGTCGCTGTTTGCGATAGGCCGCTTGCCGTCGTTCAGCACTTGTCCGCTCACCGTTAGCGTACGCTCCAATGGGAATGGACTAGGATCGAACGTATTAGCTAGCATCTGCTTCCAGGTAAAACGTCGCCACCCTTGCGTCAGCAATAGGTTATCCAGGGCCATCTTCGCATCGGGCGTGTTCTCTTGAAAGTAGTACGCCGGGTTTTCAACGAACCCCTGCAAATCAGAGGTCAGCAGCAGATCGGACAGGATGTTGTGCGCGTCGGGGTTGGCAACTAATGCTTGGGCGCTGTTTACCGCCAACGAAAACTGCGAAGCCACGGGCTGCCCTGTAGCATCGCGCACTTCCACCGTCAGGTCCACTTTCTCGCGGGGTGCGTAGCTAGCTTTGGAAGGCGTGATTTTTACTTGTAAGCTAGGCTCATTGCGCACGAACACCAGCCGCTCGCATTGCGCAACGCCTTGCCCGTTAAACAAGGTGAAGTGGGCAAGGCCGGTCGGCAATTTACTTTTCGGCACGCGGGCCGTAAAGGCGCGCGTATCATCAATCTGTCCGCGCCCAGCGTAGCCGACCACGCCTCGCACGTGCCCCACCAGGGTGATGTTATCGGGAGGCGCAGTGCCGGCTAGGGTTTTGCGGCGAATAGTGATGTTATAAAAGTCGCCTATCTCCGAGATACTCAGCGACAAACCTTCCGGCTGCGCCATGGGCAACGGGTAAATGGCCACAGTTCCGTCGGGTAGCTTCACTCGCGCCTGGTAGTGCTTGCCCGCCGCCGGGTTCAGCAGCAACTGCCCCATGCCTAGGTGCTGACTTTGAAAAGCTAGCACATCGGCCCCCTGTTCGTCTTTTATCACCCCGGTTATATCTATGCCATGACCGTAGGCGTCCGTGGCCTTGAAGCCAATCCGATTGTCGATCTGGGCAATGAGGGTGCCGCCTTCGGGGAAGAACTGCACGTCGGGTTGTCGGCTTTGAGCGGGCGCGGTAGCAGCATTGAGCTCCGCTTTTTTGCGCCGTGCTGGCGCGGGCGCCGCTGCAGTCGTCGGATCGGTACGCCACACCGGAATGCGGCGGGAGAAGAAGTATTCGGGCGAAGCATTGCGCATCCAACTGGTGTAGGCACGCACCGTGTACATGCCTTGCGCGAGCGTATCGCTCAAAGTAAAATCGCCATTGGCGGTGCCTTGCTGCAAGTGTAGCACGCGTTGCGCCACCAAACGGTTCTGCGCTGACAGCAGATCTACGTACAGTACGCGGCTAAGCGTATCGGGCAAGTGGCGCGAGGCATCTACCACGTACGCCTTAAACCATACCGTTTCGCCCACTGCATACACCGCCTTGTCGAGGTGCAGGTAGCTTTTTTCGGGATATCGAGCCTGATAAAACTTATTCAGCTGCGCAATGACCTGTTGCACAAAGCCCTCATCGGGCCGGCTAAAGCCAGTACCAACCAGCAAAGCAACACAGGCACTTACGCTTAATGCCAGCCAACGAAAATGACGCATACGAATACGTGATAACAGCTAAGGATCCCTAAACCAATTTACTCGGATCAATATAGAACGAACGTAGTCAGTAACACATGCCATGCGCCTTACGCACAAAAAAACCGCTCATGACGAGCGGTTTTTTTGTGTAAAGGACATAGACTAGGTTGCTTACTGCTTTCCAACCGGAAACTTGTCGAGAATTTCTTTGGCTGACTTGGCGAACTCCGGGCCGATGTTGGCGGGGTTGTTCACGGCATCGGCTACCGAGCCGCGCCACACCAGGTTGCGAGCCCGCGAATCGATGAAGTCGAGAATGAGGGTACCCTCCTTGTAGTTCTCTGTATGGTAGCCCGTGCTGTAGAAGGGCGAACCGTACATGTACCCATAGTTGATGGGGAAGAAGGCGCCTCGGTACGAAAAGGCATAGGGATAAGCAAAGCCAGCGGCGGGCTGGTTAGCTACCGTACGCTCTGCCTCTTCAATATACAAGTGGTAGGCTAGATAGAGGTCAGGCTTGGCATTGCCCTGCACCCGACGCAAGCCACGCTTCGCTAGCTCGCTCGAAATAGCATCCTGAATCATTTGGTCGTTCAGGCTGCTCTGGTAAATGGGGTTCTGCGAATTGGCCGATTTTACGTCCATTTTGCCCCAGTCATAAGTGCGGTATTTACTGAAGTCAACGCCTGCCTTCTGCTGTACATTCACGGACGAGCAGCTTGTGATCAGGCCGAAGAGCATGAGCACGGCTGCATACAAAGTAGGTTTCATGAGGTGAGATAGTTCTTAGTGGAAAACCCTATCTCATACTCACTTACCCTCCAGAAGTTACAAGGCTCGAGCATTTCTACCCTTGGCTTCCTTCCCACTGTTGTGGTTGCGTCAGCCCTACTGCTGAGGCTATTGCTTACCGATCATCTTACGAACAAAGAGATTGGTTTATCTAGCTTTGATGTAACTAATTTATGCTCAATTGGATCATTAAAATCCAATATTCAGGACCAAAGGCTGTACCTCCCACGTGCCGGAGCGCTGGTTATAAATTGTGCGTGCACCTGCCTCAAGCGGCACACGCAAGCGCAGCGTATTGAAAACAAAGGTGAGGTCTAGCCCGGTGGTGCGGTAATGTTGCGTCGATATTCCTTGGCTTTGCCCAACGGCCACGTCCAGAAAAGCGGCGGCTTTCAGGCGCTGTACATACAGCCACCGTCCGAGCGCCCAATGCATATCGGCTACCGGCAACCGATATTCAATGCTACCGGTTTGGAGCCGATCGAAGCTCACATAGCCTTGCCCGCGCGGATAGAACACAGCGGCGCCAAACTGATACGACTCCCGGCTCTGTTGCTGGTAGCCCCCACTCAACCGGAGCGCATGGTGCTTGAGCAGCCCCGGTACGTAGAGGCCGCCCTGCACCGCCCATTGGCTCGCTTGCAGCCCTGCCGCAAACGGTGTGGTACGCCACGAAGCACTGATCGACTGGCCCCAGCGCGGCGCCACGTCGCGCTTGCTCTGAATCAGCTGACGCGCATAACTGAGGCTGTATGTAACCACGTGCAGGCTGCGGCCATAGCCTACCTCATTTCGGTAGCGCACCGGCAGGTTGTAGCCGCGCACTTGCTCTTCGCTGTAGTACGTACCTAGGTTTAGGGCTTGCAGATAGCGCGAGCGGGTGAGGTTGAGCGGCAGGCGCGCGCCGGCCGTGAGGCGCGTGTACTGCCAACGGTCGCTGCGTACGCTGTCGATCGGCAGCCGCCGGTCGATGGGTACCGATGTCTGACGGCCACCGTGTTGCAGCGTTACATCGAAGATGGGCAAAAGGCCTTGGTAACTCAGGGTGGTAAATACGTTGCCCATGCGCTCCGTCTGGTCGTAGCCAGCTCCTACGATGGCTTGCGTGGTATTCAGCAAATCCTGCGACCGGATACCTAGGCTAAAGTCCTGCCCCGAAGGCGACTGTATCACGCCCCAACTGTACACGTTGAACGGGTGCTGTAGCCGGCGGTAGCGCGTGGCCACGAGCCGCGGGCCCACCGAGTCGGGCGAGGCTGCCTGGAGACGAGCAGCGCCCGGCTCCTGTTGGGTGAGCGGATCGGCGTAAGAAGCTGGGGCCGGTGCTGTGGCAGGCACGGGCAGCCAACGCGCCGGGTCGAGAGGCATGGTCACGACACGTGCCCCTTCAGCCCGGAAGTCGTGGAAAGCTAGCTGCTGATTGCTTGGCGCAACGGCGACATAGTAAGCACCCAGCGGCCGCGATGTCACCTGAAACTGTTGCCCCGATGCCATTGCCACCGCATACACATTGTCGATGCCCGAGCGCGGCGAGTTGAAGAACACGTAGTCGCCCCACGGTTGCGGGTGGCTCAGGTTATCGTTGGATACAGGCAGCAATTGTCGATGCTGTTCGGTCTCAGTATCAATAAGCTCCAGCGTTTTGCCAGCGGGCTTGAGCGTTACGACAACCACGCTGTGCTGATCGGCGAGCCAGCGGGGCTGTTGGTAGAAGTCGTTGGTAGGGTTAGCGAGCACCTTACGCACTCGGCCCGTTTCGGCGTCGAGCACCACGAGCCGATGTTGGTAGGCCGAATCGGTACGAACCGCTACCAAGCTGCGCCCGTCGGGCGAGAGTGCGGCGGCGGTGTAGCGGGTGCGGTGCGTGAGATGCGTGAGCCGTCCCGTACCTAAGTCGAGCAACCGAATTTCGGAGAACACCCGCTGCCCCCAGCGCGGGTCGTAGCTAAACTCCGGCCAGCATACCTTGCCCCCACCCACCGACAGCATCTCTGGGTTGTTCACCAACCCTTGCACAAACACGCGCTGCTCGCGGCCGCTAGGGCGCAGCATCACCAATTGCGAGATGTCGCCGAGGCCCGTTTTTACAGCTAGCACCGTGCTGTCGGTTACGTACTGCGGATACTGGTACTCCGTGAACACCTTGCGCTCGGGCTGCACGGCCAACGGGGTAGCCTCCGTGAGCGTGAGTCGGCGTTGCTGCGCCTGCCACAATGAGTCCAATGCGGTGAGCGTGCGCTGGTAGAGGTCTTCTACGCGCAGGCCTGTGGTTCGTCGCAGGCTGTTGGAGAAAGAAAAAGGGTACGCGGGGAAATTATAGTAGCGGTTTAGCACCGGGCTCCAGGCGGTGGCTCCGTTGCTACGCTTTAAGTTGGTGGTCAGGTAATAGCCAAGCACGTAGTGGTTGGGCACGTTGTCGCGGTAAGAGCCGCCTACCGCCTTGGGATAACTAAAGCGCTTACCCGCTAGCAAGTTGGCCCGAAAACCTAGGTCGAAGTTGGGGATGCGCCCGCGCCCGCTACGCGTTAGGGCCGTTTCGGTGCCCACAGCATCGCCTTCTGTAAACCAATCGGGTACTCCTAAGCCGGCCAACCCGAGCCCACCGTACCCGAAGAGCTGGTAGGCCACCCGCGACAATCCTTGCAGGCCCTTATCAAACTGAACGACGTGCCGAAACTCGTGCACCGACAGCAAATCGAGCCAATCGAGGGTGCCACTCAGAAAAGGATCCTGAGGCGGCGTAGTGAAGAACTCCGAGTGGCGCGGCAGAATTGTCACGAAGCCATTATTAACGGTCGTTTGATTTTGTAGCAACAGCGGAATCGGACGGGGCGGCCGTTCCAGGGTGGCACTCACGGGTTCGTATACCCGCTCAAGGCGCTGCGCCATTCGCTGCGCAGTGGCGTCGAACCCAGTGGGGTATAACACGCGAAAGTGCGCTGTCTGAAGCTGGTACCAGCGCAGTGAAGCCGGATTTTGATCGAGAACAGGTAAGGTCTGGGCGTGGGCAGGCACCCAAGAAGCTAGCACAAGTAGTGCTGGCAACACGTAGCGAGAAAGCATTGAGCAGGGTTCAGACTGGCAAAATAGCCGAAATCAAGCACAACTTCATTGCGCATTTTCTAGCTTACTACGCTGATTTTCTTGGCGGTTGTGAGGTGGCTTTTTCTTGCTTTTACCAGATAACCGCTATCTTTCTCAGCGCCCATTAACCATCCAAATCCCGCATTGAGCTCTAGTTACATGTAGTTATTATTAACTATATATAACTAATCAATCGAAATTAAAACACTTATTACTAGTAAGTTAACAAGTATTTACGTTGTAAAAATGGGCTACCTGCAACCATCATAGGCGGCTCAAAATCATGTTTGTTGAGGCTTGTTTTATCCTTATCCAGATGCCATGCCTATGTACCTTCGGTTATTCTCCTGTTTACTCCTATCGCTAGGCTTGTTGTTGAGTGGCTACAGCCCAAAAGCAGAGTCCACAATTAAAGCGGCTTCTAACGCGTCGTTGGAGCACCATTGGGTACTACGCACGCTAGACGGGCTAACTGTGCCCACATCATTACAGGTAGACGATGCTACAACGCATCTGCTCCGCTCCACCGATGGCAGCTTGCGCAAGCAAGTAACAGGACGCGGCTACGTTGGGACATTCACCCATACTTTTGCTACTCGTCTGATGGCACTGGCAAAGGTTATCACCACGTTGATTTCGTGTGATGACACCACAATGAACGTAGAACTGCGCTACCTAACAGCACTCGAACAAAGCACGCACTACAAAGTAGAAGGTACAACGCTTAGCCTGTTCGATAAGGAAGGAGCTACTCCGCGGGCGACTTTTGAGGCTATGCAGTAGCAGCGGTGACCCAGTAGTATAGCTAGGTATTTACACAGGCGCGGACTCCATGTCCCGCCTTTTTTGTTGTAGCTGCCATTACGTTCCCTAGCAAATTGTAAAGTATTCAGCTGCTATTTTTCTTGCTAGAAAGTAATTACTTGGCTCTGACAACAAGCAAGTCAGGCCCATCTCTTTCGCATAAAGAGAAATATGTTGCAAAATGGGATAAATCGAAGTAGCTCAAGAAGCTCTTAAGTAGCTTGCAATCTGACTCTGCTGAAGCCAGATGTAAGCTCCCGGCAAGTCGTTGAAGGCGGCTGCAACTGGGTTACTCACCTGCTGCAGTACATAGTCAGTGGTGTAGCGACTGAAGCAATTTTCCGAGTGAACCCAAGCTAGCTTACGCACACCAACCATGGCGAGCTTATCAAAATACCCGTTGTTAACCCACTCTGTTACAACGCTCCAGGTACCTTGCACAGACGTGCTATCGTTTAGCAGTTTGCAGCACTTTTCCTCCTGAGTATAGCGCAGTATGAGTTGGCAGCCAGCCTCAACTGTCTGCGGGGTTTGTACGGCTTGCCAGTCGGCATACAACCATTTGTTGTCACAATCTAAGGCGAGCGTAAGATACGGTTCGGTGTGTAGAGAGAGCAGACACATAACAGAGCAGATGCATTGCACAAAACTTATATATATTTCACAATAAGGGTGCCTGCTGTATAACGTATCGGGCGTTCGTACCAAGCGTGCTTCACCTGCTAGCCAAGCTCGTGCTTGAGGACAAGCCCTTTCGTTCGTGTGAACTTTTCACGGCGTCTATTCTTGTTATCTCTACAACCCTTTTCTCCTAAACCCCACACTATTGAGTCAAAACGAACTACCTATCTCCGTTTCGAGTACGAGCCCGGCGCTCATCAACCACCATGGACGTAATGCTTGGGTCCGCCGACAACTTCTTCAGATCTGCTTCATCATAGCAGGCATCTTTTCAGCAGCACTTGGCCTTGAAAGCTTTCTGCTGCCCAACGACTTCATTGACGGCGGTGTGACGGGCATTTCCCTGCTAACCCGTCAGCTCACCAAGTTGCCGCTGCCGCTGCTACTGATTGTATTCAACATTCCGTTCGTAGTGCTAGGCTATTTCCAGATCAGCCGAGCGTTTGCATTTCGCACACTGCTGACTATCGCAGGCCTAGCATTAGTACTGCTGGTCTGCCACTTTCCCGTTCTGACCTCCGACAAGCTGCTTAGCGCAGTGTTCGGAGGCTTCTTTCTCGGTGCCGGTATTGGCCTCACGATTCGCGGCGGCGCAGTGCTCGATGGCACCGAGATTTTGGGTGTTTACATCAGCAAAAAGACGCCCCTCTCTCTTGGAGACATTGTGCTGGTTATCAACATCCTGATTTTTGGCGTAGCGGCCTTGCTGCTTTCCATCGAAACGGCCCTTTACTCAATTCTGGCGTATCTGGCCGCGGCCAAAACGATGGACTTCATCATTGAAGGCATAGAGGAATACACCGGCGTCACGATTATTTCGCCAAAGAGTGAAGCCATCCGGAAGATGATTACCGAAGAGCTAGGTCGCGGGGCGACACTCTACATTGGTAAGCGCGGCTACGGCTCGGACGGTGACCAGCTCGATACGCTGGACATTATTTTCACTGTAACGACTCGC